>DASRDS010000062.1:0-43304 GCA_035652495.1 Gemmatimonadaceae bacterium | reverse complement strand
CCGCAGCGAGTCGCGCCATTCGACGTGGCTCGAGAGAAAGTCCGGCAGCGATGCTTCCGGCCAGAGAATCAGTGACGGTTTTTCTGTCGTCTTCGCCAAGGCCTCGCGGGTGTCGCGGGCCATCATCCCCATGAAGAAAGGCCTATTGGCTTCCTGGATTTTCTCGTCTTCCGGCACATTGGGCTGGATCGCCATCACACGGCCGACTGGCGCTAACGGCGTATTGGCGAGCCTCCACGCCCCGTATGCGTACACGGCCGCCGCCAATGCGATAATGCCAATGACGCGGGCGGGTATTTGGCGACGTGTGATGACGATATCTGCCAGAAGACCGTTCGAGAGCGCCAACCAAAATGAAAGACCATGAACGCCACTCACGTCGGCGAGTTGCGCGAAATGAGGCCACGTCGAAACGCCAAGGCCGAGTGGCAGCCATGGAAATGCCAGGTCGGCGAGATGAAGCAAGACGAGCTCGGACGTGACCCATACGATGGGCAGGAGAATCGCCATGGGCCATCGTGTCAGACGCCGCGCGGCGAACAGGACGGCGGTGGTGAGCGCGAGCCAAGGTGCCAGCCAAATGAGCGCGGCGATATAGCCGACGCTGGCAAGCCAGGTGAATATGGAGAGCGCGACGGCGATCCAGTACAGGTTCGCCCCGTACCCCAGGATGCCGAACCACAGGCCTATGCGCGCCGCGCCGCCTAGGGTGCCGGCGGGATCATCGGCGGCACGCGCGACGCCGACCGTGAGTGGGACGAGGCAGAGGAACGCGGGAACGAGCAGCTTGAACGGCGGAAAGGTCAGCGCAAAAAGGAGCGCTGATGCCGCGGCCGCGATGATTTCGGTTTTCGAGGGCCGGAGGGCTCTCACAGCTTGATCTCTTTGCCCTCGTCCGCCGACTTGTAGATCGCCTCGGCGATCTTATGCACCACGACCTGATCGGCCGGCGGCTCATACTTGGTCTCGTCCCGGACGAGCGCCACTAGGTGCGCCAGCTCGGCGCGATACGACTGAATGAACACGCTCTCGCGCGCGGCCGCGCCGGTGGGCGAGACGTCGGTCGGCCGGCCGTTCAACGACTTCACGACACGGAGCGGCGCGAGGCGGGCGCTGCCGCGCGTCGAGAGCACCTCGAACCACCACCGGTCTTCCTCGCCGATGTATGACCATGAGAGGTCGAACGACAGCGAAAGTCCCTGCGCGCACTCGAGGTGCACGAGGAGCGAGTCCTCGACCGTGTTCACACCACGGCCGCGGTCCATGTGGGCGGTGACACGGACGGGATCGGGAAAATCGGCGAGCCACAGGGCGAGATCGAGCAGCGGAATGCCGTGCTCGAAGAACACGCCGCCGCCAGCCTCGGGTCGCCTCGATCGCCATCCCTCGGACGGGCGCGTGACCTGATAGGCGCCCGCTCGGATACCTAAGAGGCGTCCCAGCTCTCCACCGCTCATGAACCGCTGCAGCGTTTGTACGTCGCTCCGGAACCGGTGGTTATTCGCGACAACAACTTTTTTTTCAGCCCTCGAAGCAGCAACGAGGATACGTTCCACACCCCGGGAACTGAGGGCCAGCGGCCGCTCGCAGAAGACGTGCACCCCGGCCGCCAGCGCACGCATCGTCTGCGGCTCGTGCAAGTGGTTCGGGGTCGCGATGACGACCGCATCCAACTCGTCGAACTCGAGCAGATCGTCGATGTCCGTATAGACATCGCGGACGCCGAACCGATCGGCGAGCGAGCGGGCCTTCGGTCCGTCGCTGTCACAGAGCGCCACGACCTCAATGCCGCGCATCTTCTCGAGCACGGGCAGGTGCGCGAGCTGGGCGATCGCCCCGACGCCAAGGACGCCAACTTTCAACGCGGGAGGGTTTGTCGGACTCACCGGGCCTTCCGCTCCTGCTGAAAGAGATAGCGGACACCGCCACGAAACGTCGCGAACCGGTCGCCGCTCAGCACATCATACCGGGCCTGGCCATCCAGAATCAACCACCGCGCGAGGCGCATCTCGAGACCGGCCGCGCCGGCGAGACCAGGCGAGAGGCCGTCGAGCTGCTTCTGCACGATGGTCCCACGGATCGCCGCGCCCGAGGCATCCTGCACGTTTATCGCCACCCCGAAGCTCAGGTACGGCCGGAGGAAACTCTGGGCTCGTAATGGGGAGTATCGCGCGTCGATGTTCAAGATCACGTCCGCAATCGAAATCCGTTTGTATTGAAGAGTATCCGCCGGATTCGGGTGCGTCACGCTATTCACGTAAATCGTATTAATGAGATTGCGGACCGCCGCGTCCGAGAAGTGCGACGACCAGACCGCCGCGCCGAAGAAGAGGCGCCAATGGGGGATCAGTTCTCCATAGTCTGCCTCGACGGAATACACGGCCGCCGTCTGAATTTGAACCGGCATGACGATGCCACCCGCACCCTCCAAACCATCTAAACGCAGCTTGTCCAGGTTCAGATACTGGGCCAGGGATTCTTTTTTGGGTCTCGAGGCGGTATCGGGTTTCGCCGTCGTATCCCGACGTGCTGTCGTGTCTCGATGCGCCGTCGTGTCCTGGGCACGTGCCGACACGGCCAGACAGAGGGCCGACCCGAGGCTAATCCACCGGCGCAATCACTGTCCCTGGATAGTATGTCTCGAGGATCGTCCGGTAGTCCTGGCCCGCGCGCGCGCGGCCGATCGCTCCCGCCTGGCACATGCCGACTCCGTGTCCGTTCCCGAGTCCGCGCAGCGTGAGCGACTCGACATGTCCGTTGACGCCACCGTCGACATCCATCTCAAAATAGGTGGAGTTCAGGATCTCGCCATTCGGCGCGCGGAGCATATTCCGAATCTCGTTGCCGCGGAGTTTGTAATAATTCTTATCCGTTACCAGTGTCAGCGAGGCGACGCGGCCCGACGGGGTCGGACCATCCGCGATGACGGTCTTGACCGCGCCGAGCGCGCCCGAGTGGCGGTGGAGATACTTCTCGAGCAAGGCCTCGAGCTGCGACCCGCTGAAGGTGCGGGACCACCGGAACTTCGACGATCCCTGACAATAGTACTGACCGCCGCTGCCGGGGATGAGGTCACTCACGGGCCGTAGATATGGCAGATCGCCTTCGCGCCAGATCTCCGACGCGGCCGCCGTCATACCGCCGCACGCGGCGAAGTACGGTGCGTTGACGATGCGGCCATTGTAGTGAATGACCTCGCCCGCGGTCGCTTGCACCGCCTCGTCGCCGAGTCGTGACTCGGCGCCGGCACCGCCGTAGACCTGATCCGTGGTCGTCGCCACGAGATCGTAGGATCGCCGGCGCAGATCAGGGTCCGCGAGGCGCACGTATGTGTAACTGCGGGCCGCGACCGCCTGGGCTTCCATCGCCGCGAGCTCCGTACCCGCGATGTCGCCGAGCTCGAGGGGAATGACGCCCCGCAGGTAATCCTCGACCGGGAGCCGGTTGATGACCAGGAGTCCCTCGCTCGTGGCACGGATCTCGAGCTCGCCGCGATAGCGTTTGCCGTTCCAGGTGATGAACACGCCGTCATCGTTCGGCCGGGCCACGAGTGGACCCGGTCGCGTCGCGGTCTCTCCGCGCTCGTTCGTCACGCGGAGTTTGCCGCCCGAGCGGCGCGTGATGGTCCACGTGCCCTTGCCAGTGCCGCGGACGAGCGTCTTCGTACCGCCACCGGCGAGCAACAACCACGTGCCGGTCGCCGAGACTTTGCCGTCATGCACGCCGTTCGCCAGTGCAACGCGAGCGGTCTGGGGGAGCGGGACCGTCCCGATCGCGATGGCGACGGCCAGCGCGGCGATCACTTTAATGCCGCTTCAAAGACAGTGAGCGTCTCGGCGATGTCATCGTCGTCGTGTGCCGCCGACGTGAAGCCGGATTCGAACGCGGAAGGGGCAAAGTACACCCCGTGTTCGCGCGCGAAATGAAACACCTTCTTGAATCGCTCCGTATCGGCCGTCCGCGCCTCGGCGAATGAGCGGGGCGGTTGATCCCGGAAGAAAAACCCGAACATCGTGCCGGCGGCGCCGGCCGAGAATGGAACGCCCTGGCGTAAGGCAGCGGCGCGCATACCGTCGATGAGGGTGCTCGTACGGCGCGCGATACGATCGTGGAGTTCGGGTGTCAGCACCCGCAGCGTCACGAGACCAGCCACCATCGCGAGTGGGTTCCCGGACAGGGTGCCAGCTTGATACATGGGCCCCGCCGGCGCCACGAGCTCCATGATATTGCGCCGCCCACCGAAGGCCGCGACGGGCAGTCCGCCGCCGATCACTTTGCCGAGCGTCGTCAGGTCGGCGGTCACGCGGAAGCGCTCGCGAGCACCGCCCGGCGCGATGCGGAAGCCCGTCATCACTTCATCGAATATGAGCAGGGCGCCGACTCGATCGGCGATCTGGCGGAGACCGGGGAGAAAGTCGGGCCGCGGCTCGATATACCCGGCATTGCCGACAATCGGCTCAACGATGATCGCGGCCAACCGGTCGTCGGCCAGCGACTCGACCGTCGCGAGATCATTGAACGGCGCCGTCAACGTCAAGTTGGCCAGCTCGCGAGGGACGCCCGGACTGTTCGGCAGTCCGAGCGTGGCGACGCCGGAGCCGGCATTGACCAGGAACGAGTCGGCGTGGCCGTGGTAGCATCCGTCGAACTTGAGAATGCGGTCGCGCCCCGTGGCGGCGCGGGCGAGGCGAATAGCCGACATCGTCGCCTCCGTGCCGCTCGACACGAACCGCAACATCTCGAGGTGCGGCATGCGCCGCTGAATCATCTCCCCGAGCTGCACCTCGAGCTCCGTCGGTATCCCGAAGCTCGTGCCCTTTGCCATCGCCTCGGCTATCGCCTCGAGGATCATGGGCGGAGCGTGACCGAGCACCAGTGGTCCCCAGGACAGGACGTAGTCGATATACGACTTGCCGTCGACGTCCCAAATTCTGGCGCCTTCCCCGCGCTCGACGACGAAGGGCTCGCCGCCGACTCCACGGAACGCACGGACTGGCGAGTTCACGCCGCCGGGGAAGATTGCCCGGGCGCGCTCCATGACGTCGTGCGACCGGGTCATCGGCCCCAGCTGCCCATGCTGCTCGCGACCGGCAACGCCCGTCTTGGCGCCGCGGTCTTCGGCGGCACCGGGCTCACTATTTCCCGCATGGTCGCGCGAAAATCGTAATCATCGACCACGTCGTCGACATGCGCTGAAATGATCGTTCCCGGTGCCAAACCCTGGATCGCCGAGCCGCTGATGATAGTCTGGCCGTCGATGTCATCGGCCTGGCACTGTAAGCGCGCTTCGAGGCCGGTATCGGTCACGCGATCGACGATGGCGTGGACGGTTGCGCCAATGAGGCGCGAGTATCGCTCGGCCGTAATTCCGCGCTGAAGCTCAGTGAGGCGTTCGAGACGATCCCGTTTCACCGGCTCGGGAACATCGTCCGCCAACTCAGCTGCGCGTGTGCCTTCTTGAGCCGAATAGGTGAACGCACCTACACGGTCAAACTGGACGTCTTCGAGCAGATCCAACAGCCGCTGATAATCGTCATCCGTCTCGCCAGGGAATCCGACTATGCAAGTCGTGCGGATAGCTATGTCGGGGACGGCATCGCGCACTCTTTCCACTGTCCGACGTATCGTCGCGGCGCGTTCTGGACGGCGCATACGAATGAGCACGGGATCGGATCCGTGCTGGATCGGCATATCCAGGTACTTCACTAGGCGCGCTTCGCGCGACATGCATTCCAGCACCGCCGGCGTCAGCCCCGCCGAGTACAGATAGAGCATCCGAATCCACGGTATGCTGGTCTCGGCGATCAGTGCGTCCAGAACCTGGCCCAAGCCAATACCATCGCGACGATCACGACCATAGTGCGCCAAATCCTGCGCGACGAGATTGATTTCCCGTGCGCCCTGAAGCTCCAGCAGCTGTGCCTCGCGAACAATGTCAGCGAGCGCAAATGAGCGATGCTTGCCACGCATCAACGGTATCGCGCAGAACGCACACCCGTGATCGCAGCCTTCGCTGATCTTGAGATAGCGCACATGCGGCAGATCGCCGATAAACAGCCGCTCGCCCGGATGTGCGTACGCGTCCGGATCCAGCCAGCCGCGCTCTATCATCTCGGGAACCAGCCGGTCCCCTTCCCCGGCGCCCAGGAAGAGATCGACCTCAGGCAACGCTTCGATGAGCTCGGACTTGTGCCGCTGCACCATGCAGCCGATCGCCACCACGGCGCGACAGGTGCCGGATGATTTATGGTGCGCGGCGCTGACGATCGCGTCGATCGACTCTTTCTTCGCCGCGTCGATGAAGCCGCAGGTGTTCACCACGATGATGTCGGCGGCATCGAGCGCGCTGACCGGCTCGGCCCCATGCGCGACCAACTCGGCGATATATCGCTCGCTGTCGACCGTATTTTTGTCGCAGCCGAGCGTGACCAGCCCGACGCGCATGGTCAGCGGTAGTTACCGAATTTGAGCTCGACGCCGAACTCTTTGCCGCGCAGGAGGGCGATCACGTCCTGCAGCTCATCCTTCGACGGCGACGACACGCGCACCTGGTCGCCCTGAATCGACGCCTGCACTTTCTTCATCTTGGCGTCTTTGATCGCCGCGACGACTTGCTTGGCGGTGTCGCTGTCGAGCGCGGTCTTGAGCTTGATCTCGCGGCGGACGGTGTCCCCGCCGCCCGGCTTGTTCTCGCCGACCTCGAGATTTTTCACGGGGACGCCCCGGCGGATCATCTTCGACTGCAGGACGTCGAACAGCGCGTTCATCTTGAAATCGTCATCGGCCACGAGCACCAAGAGCCCCTCGGCGCGTCGAAAATCGATCGACGCCTTGGAGCCCTTGAAGTCGTACCGCTGCGCGATCTCCTTCTGCGCTTGGTTGACGGCGTTGTCGACCTCTTGGAGGTCGACCCCGGTTGTCACGTCGAACGAGCTCGTGGTCGGCGCCACGCTACCCGAGATACGATTCCAGCGCCCGGGCGCGACTGACATGGCGCAGTCGCGACAACGCCTTCTCTTTGATCTGTCGTACCCGTTCGCGTGTGATGCCCATGAGAGAACCGATTTGCTCGAGGGTCATGGGCTCTTCCCCGTCCAACCCAAAGTACAGACGTAAGATCTTCGACTCGCGCTCCTTGAGGCCAGCGAGGGCCTCTTCAATGCTCTCGGTTAACGCCTTTTCGAACGTTTGCTCATCGGGCGTCGGATTCAGCGTGTCTGGGAGATAGTCCAGCAGCCGATTATCCTCGCCCGGCGTGAGCGGCGCGTCCAGTGACAGATGCGTTTGGGAAATAGACATCGTCTTGGCGACTTCTTCTTCCGTGATGTCCATCCCTTCAGCGATCTCTTCATGAGTGGGTTCACGACCCAATTCCTGAAGCAGCGCTGACGCTCGCTTGCCGATACGGTGGAGTGTTCCAGCGCGATTCAAGGGGACGCGCACGATGCGCGACTGCTCGGCGAGAGCTTGGAGAATCGCCTGACGGATCCACCAGACGGCGTACGAGATAAACTTGATCCCCTTCGTCTCATCGAATTTGTGGGCCGCTCGGATCAAGCCGAGGTTGCCTTCGTTGATGAGATCAGAAAGGGCGACGCCTTGGTTCTGGTATTTCTTGGCGACCGACACGACGAATCGCAGGTTCGAGCGCACGAGCTTGTCGAGCGCTTCCTGGTCGTCCTGTCGAATCGCCTTCGCGAGGCGCACTTCGTCCTCACGCGTAATCAGCGGATACGCGCTGATGTCGCGGAGATACTGATCGAGCGACCCCTCTTCGTACGACGTTTTCTTGTTCTTCGTCGCTGCCATGCCGCCAGCCGCTCCTTGATGCGTCGGGTGGTCGCCCCGGGTGTGCTCAGTCGATCCGTTCACCGATCCGCCGCCAGCGAATGCGCGTCAACCAGGCGAACGCTTGTGCCGTATCGGGCTGGTAGCTGTAGTAGACGAAAATCGGACGCCCCCGGATCAGCGAATCGGGGACGAACCCCCAAAATCGGCTGTCCAACGAGTTGTCGCGATTGTCGCCGAGCACAAAATACTTCTTCTCGGGGACGACTATGGGACCCCAGTTGTTTCGCGTCCACGGACGTGGTACCAGGCCACCTTCCGCGGTCTTCACCAGATAGCCGTTCTGCCAGGAAAACTTCTCCTCCTCTGATACGTCGGTGCCAGGATCGGTATGGGTGACGTACGACTCCTTGACCGGCACGTTATTCCGGATCAGCTGCCCATCGATCATGGACAATGTGTCGCCGGCCACACCGACCAGTCGCTTCACGAAATTTTTCGTGGGATCGACGGGGTATACAAAAACGATCACGTCACCGTCGGTGGGATGCTCCAGTGCCGGCAGACGCTTGCCGGTCAGCGGAATCTCCGCACCGTAGACGAGCTTGTTGACGAGGAGAAAGTCACCGACGAGCAAAGTCCGCTCCATGCTGCCCGTCGGAATCTTGAACGCTTCGACGAAGAATGCGCGAACGAAGAGAAAGAGGACAACGGCGATGGCGAATGACCGGAGCCAATCCCACGCGAGGCGCCAGGGTAACCCCCTCCGGTTGAGCCGGCGCAGCGCCTCCTGGCGCATCTCCTGAGAGATTGCACGCTCGCTCACTGCGCCTCCATCATGGCTCAATTAATCCGACGCCCCAACGGAATTCAAGTCAGTCTGGCGCACCCAGATACGTATCGATCTGCGCACGCTGCAACGTGCCTGAAAAGTCGACATAGCCGACCTTCGTCTCCGAGTAAAAGTCATACACTTCCCAGCCGCCTTCCCGGTGCCCGTTGCCCGTCTGCTTCACACCGCCGAACGGCAGGTGCGCTTCGGCGCCGATGGTCGGCGCGTTGATGTACGTGATCCCGTTGTCCAACTCCGTGAGGGCCCGGAACGCGAGATTCACGTCCCGCGTGTACAACGACGAAGACAGGCCATAGGCCACATCGTTGTTGACCGTAAAGGCCTCGTCCGGGGTATCGACGCGGATCACCGACAGAACCGGCCCGAAAATTTCTTCCTGCTCCAGTCTCGTGCCCGCCTTTACTCCCGCGAAGATCGTAGGCTCGTAGAACCACCCGCACTCGAGCTCACCGCCGGTTGCCTTTTGCCCACCAATCACCAACTCGGCACCCTGGTCTCTGCCAATTTGGACGTAGTGCTCGACCTTATCTCGTGACGCGGAGTGGATGAGAGGCCCGACGTCGGTGCCGGCACGACGCCCATCCCCAAGTTTCAACGCCTTGGCACGGTCGCTGAGCGCGGCGACAAAGCGATCGTGAATGCCGCGCTGGAGGACAAGACGGGAGGTAGCGGTGCACCGCTGGCCCGTTGTCCCGAATGCGCCCCAAAGGACACCCTCGAGCGCCAAATCCAGATCGGCGTCATCCAAAACGATTTGAGCATTCTTCCCGCCCATCTCCAACGACAGCCGCTTATGCATGCGCCCGCATGTCTCGCCGACCAGTCGACCGGTCTCGGTCGAACCGGTAAATGACACGGCGCTGACGGCGGGATGATTCACGATCGCGGCGCCGACATCGCCTTCGCCGTGCACGAGCTGGATGACCTCCGGCGGAAGGCCGGCTTCGAGCAGGATCTCGACGAGAACCGTCGCCGTGTGAGGCACATCTTCGGCGGGCTTGAACACGCACGCATTCCCGCACAAAAACGCCGGAAACATCTTCCACGTGGGAATGGCCATCGGGAAGTTGAACGGCGTAATGATGCCCACGACGCCGATGGGCCGGCGATAGCTCATCGCCCACTTCGCCTTGAGCTCACTCGGCACCGTCCGCCCGAAGAGCTGCCGCCCCATCGTCGCGGCGTAGTACGCGGTGTCGATCCCTTCCTGTACGTCGCCGCGCGTCTCCGTGAGCGGCTTGCCCATCTCACGGGTCATGAGGTCGGCGATCTGCTCCTTCCGTTCGACCATGAGGTCGCCAACCCGGCGCAGCACGTCTCCGCGCGCCGGGGCCGGCGTTCTGGACCAGAGTTGAAACCCACGTCGTGCCGATTCCACCGCGCGCTGAACGTCAGCCGCCGAGCTCTTGGGGAATTTGCCGACGATGTCCCGGGTGTCCGCCGGATTCACATCGTCGAACGTCTCGCCGCTCTTGGCGTCCGACCATTGGCCCGCGATGAAATTTTGGAACGTCTTCATGAACAACTCCACGTCGCGGGATGACCCGCGTCAGGTTTTGCGTAGCCGGTCTTCGGCAGGATCTGGAAACCAGCCAGGACCAGGCCTTCGAGGATCAGGAGAAGCGCCAACACATGCGCGCGCGGTGTCCGGTGGCGCCATGTCCAGACCGAGGCCCAGACGCCGCCCGCCGTCAACACCGTGACACCTAACAAGTATAGCCCGAGCCATGGCCCACAACGCGCGGGGTACGGCCAGAACACCATGCCAACCCCGAGCGCCAGGCCAAGCAGAAGCCTGGCCCACGCGGCCAGCGGCCGATGCTGATGCTGCTGTTTTACGGCGCCGCCCGCTGACTTGGGGGCCGGTAAGGCTTTTCGTTCGGCCGGCTGCGCATCAGCCATCGCCGCCAGCTTGTCGGGGGACGTCGCGGCGATTTGCCGGTCGATCTTCGCCATCTCAGCGTCCCAATCGCGCTCGTCGCTACTCTTAGAACCGGCCATGTGCCCTCCGGGTCAACATATACCGCTCGATCTGGCCCGCCTCACCCTAACTCTCCCGTGTGAGGGCATAACGCTCGATCTTCTTGTAGAGATTCGAACGAGGCATGTCGAGTGCCCGCGCGGTCTCGGACACGTTCCAGTCGTAGGCACGGAGCTTGGCGAGCAGAAAGGCCCGCTCGGCCTCCTGCTTGAACTCCTCGAACGTCGCGCACGACGCGAGCGATCCGATTCCCGTCCCATCCTCAGCCGTTCTCCGGCCGACCAAACGCTCGACATCGGCGGCTTGGATCTTTGGACCGCCCGACAGGATCAGCAGCCGCTCGATCGTATTGCGCAACTCCCGGACGTTGCCGGGCCACTCCAGTGCCTGCAACGCCTCGACGGCCTCCGGCGCCATCGATCGCGGCGTCACGCCCTCGTTCTCGGCCAGCAATCCCAGGAAATGCTGGATCAGGAGCGCGATATCTTCGCGACGCTCCCGAAGCGGCGGCACGGAGATCGGCACCACGTTGAGGCGATAAAAAAGGTCCTCTCTGAATCGCCCCCCGGTGATCTCCTCGGGCAGATTCTTGTTCGTCGCGGCAATGACGCGCACATCCACCGCGATCGTTTTGCTGCCACCGATCCGCGTGACCACGCCATCCTGGAGCACGCGCAGTACTTTGGCCTGCGCGGCGAGACTCATATCCCCGATCTCGTCTAAAAATAACGTACCTCTGTGCGCCTGCTCGAACTTTCCTGCTCGATCGGCTACGGCTCCGGTAAATGATCCTCGCACGTGGCCAAATAACTCGCTCTCGATGAGCTCCTGAGGGATGGCCGCGCAATTGACCTCGATAAATGGCTTGTCGTGCCGAGATGATTGTCGATGAATCGCTCTCGCCACTAGTTCCTTACCGGTACCGTTCTCGCCACTGATCAACACGCGCGCAGGTGTGCTGGCGACTTTCTCGATTTTGTCTATTAAAGAGCGTATCGCGTATGACTTTCCGACGATTTCAAAGCGCGATTCTATCGTTTGCTTGAGCCGACTGTTCTCCTCATTCAGCTCCAGATGCGCGAGGGCGTTGCGCAGCGTGACGAGAATGCGATCGGTGTCGAGCGGCTTTTCCAGAATGTCGTACGCGCCGAGTTGCGTGGCCTGCACCGCGGTCTGAATGGTCGCGTGCCCGCTGATCATCACCACAATCGCGTGACGATCCAACTCCCGAATGCGCTTGAGCGCCTCGAGTCCATCCATCCCCGCCATCTTGACGTCCAGGAACACGAGATGCGGCCGCCACTTCTCGTACTCGGCCAGCCCTTGCGCCGCATTCGAGGCGGCTTTCACTTCGTATCCCTCGTACTCGAGGAGCTGCCCGAGCGCCGCTCGGATGCCCTCCTCGTCGTCGACCATCAGAACGCGCCGGCTCACGGAATTTTCTTGTACAGGGTGATGTGACCATGCACCACGCGAATGTCGCCGACCGCGGTCGGGAGACCGACCGTGGCGCTGTCGGCTCCGTGGAAGAGGCGGGGAATGACGGCCTGCGGCAGCGCGACATGCCCAACCTTGATCTCGGTCGCTCGAAATTCTCCTACACCACTGCGGGGTACATCGATCGTTCCCGCGAGCTCGATGAGGCCACGCTCGCGAACATGGAGCCGGTCATCGATAATGGCCGCCTGGGCGTCTGACGGCACGCGATCCTTGAGCACATAGGACGCGAACTGGGCGCCGGTGAGCTGCACATACGCTGGCCCCTTGGGCGCCGACAGTCGCTCGATCGCCCGGCGGGTCGCGGTCGCCCCGTCGGCGGTCAGCGGCTCCCAGGGTCCGAACGCCGGCCGTTCCAGCCACATGTCTCGCGTCAGGTAGGCTCCGGCCGCCAGCAGGACCAGAACGGTGAGGCAGCCTATAGAACGGAAGCAACCCATCATCAGCGCCCCATCGCGGCGGCGTGGAGCACGCGATACCGGCCGCCGGCCGAGAGCATCAGGTCGACCGAGTCGACGACCGAGACTTCGCGAACCTTGAGCCCCTTCGCGGCCTGGCGCAATGCGCCGTCGTCCTTGTCGACTCGCGCGAGCGTGAGGTGAGGACGAAAGGGACGCCCCTCGACGGCCAGGCCGACTCCCTCGCAGGCGACTTCGACGTCGTGATGGAGGAGCTCGAGCTTGGGATCAGGTGCCACTCCCACCCATACGACGCGCGGACGGCGAAAGTTTGGGAACGCGCCGATCGCGCCAAACTGAAGATCCAGTTCACGTGACCGCGCGGCCGCCTGGTCGAGCGCGGCCGAGAGCGGCGCGACCAGGGCCTCGGGTTGTTCGCCAAGGAACTTGAGCGTCAAATGCAGCTTGGATTCGTCGACCCAGCGGGCGTCCGGGGCGGCATTGCGCAGTGCCTGTGTGGCCGCGTGCACGCGTTGCCGCACGTCCGGGGCGAGGTTAAGGGCGAGGAAGAGGCGCACGATACCCGGCCGGGTCGACGACAACATGTCTATAGCCAGCCCGCCGGACGGCGTCCTCCAAAGCCTGGCGATAAGTCGGCGACAGCCAGCGGTCGAGCTGATCTTGGTCGAGCTCCACGCGCGCGGTGTCGCCGTGATGCCGTACTCTCAGGCTGCCCTCAATACCAA
The DNA here is from genome assembly GCA_035652495.1 of Gemmatimonadaceae bacterium. Classification (GTDB taxonomy): domain Bacteria; phylum Gemmatimonadota; class Gemmatimonadetes; order Gemmatimonadales; family Gemmatimonadaceae; genus DASRDS01. Next base: position 30,041 of record DASRDS010000062.1, on the reverse strand, counting down.
TCGCCCGCAGTCCTGCTTCCGCGGCTTCGACGGTTCGTAATCGCTCGACCGTCACGGGAGTGCCGTGTGGAATGCGAGACGCGAGACATGGGGACGATGGCTGATTCCAGGTGGGAATCCCACGTGCGCGCGAGCGCTCTCGTATCTCGGCTTTGGTGAGCCCCACTTGGGCTAACGGTGATGCGACGCCGTGTTCGCTGCCCGCGAGCGCTCCCGGCCGATGTTCATGCAGGTCATCGGCGTTGGTGCCATCCAGCAGAGCAGCCTGACGCTCGGCCGCGATCGGGGCCAGTTGACTCCAGAGCTCCGATTTGCAGAAGTAACACCGGTTCGTGGGATTCGCCGCGTAGCGGCGATCATGGATTTCGTCGGTCTCGATGACCCGCACTGGGACACTGAACTGCTTGGCGACGGCTGCGGCAGTGGACCACTGGGAGTCCGGATACGAAGCGCTACGGCCGACGACCGCGAGCACGCGATCGACGCCCAGCGCCTCGACCGCGACACACGCGAGGTAGGTCGAGTCGACGCCGCCGCTGTATCCGACCACAACGGACCCCGCCCGGCGCAGCCAGGCGATGAGATGCTGTTCTTTGCCGACCGCGCTCAAATACGCTCGTACTCCGCGACGGCCCGCGGATCGTCGACGCCGCCCGAGTGGAGGATGCCCGCCGGCTCGATGAGCACGAGATGCACCTCTTCATCCGCGCGCGGGCAATGCTCGACACCCTTCGGGATCACGATGAACTCACCCGGTTCGACCGTGACGGTTTTGTCTCTGAGTTGCATGACGAGGCGCCCTTTGACGACCAGAAAGAGCTCGTCCTCGTTCGCGTGCGAGTGCCACACGAACTCACCCTGGAACTTCGTGACCTTCACGTGCTGACCATTGACTTCGCCGACGATCTTGGGGCTCCAGTGATCGCTGAACGATCCGAGCTTCTCGGCGAGATTGACGACAGTTGGGCTCATAGCTGAAAGCTAGCCTCGCGTCCGAGAAACGTGCCGAACCGTTCGACTTGGGCTCCGATTGCCGCTTTGGCCGCCCTGGCCACTGTGCCGAAGAGACGCATCTGGAGCCGGACCTCCTGCCCTTTGAACGTCCGCTTCCAGGTGCCGACCACCCGGCCGTCCAACACGACCGTGTTGGCGAGGGCGAGGTTGTTGTCCGACCCGCTATAAGAGGCGGTCCGATCGGCATACGCGACGAGGAACTCGTCGAAGTTCGGGAGCAGATGGAGCCGTCCTCGCGGTGCCGCCGCCACGGGCTTGTCGGACAGCCAATAGGTCATGCCTCCTATGGTCTCCGACACCAGGCCGCGCGCATTGGCGATGCCCAGTTTGGCATCGATGGTCGAGAGCCCCGACCACCAGACGAAATCTTTGAGCGTCGCCGGGCCGTGGCTCCGAAAGTACCGCCAGGCGAGTAACGCGAGCGCCTCTTCGCGGTCGAGCACCCGGTGCGTGGGGACGCGCGCATCGAGCAGCCCGTACGTATGCTGATTTCCCTTGAGCGGGCCGCTGCAGATTATGCCGTCCAACTCGGCGTGCATGATGACGTGGCCGAGCGCCATGGTGCGGTGCGGGACGACGGTACCCAGCTCGGCGCGCGTCATGTACTGACCGCCAGCGAGCGCTTTGGCGATGATTCGTTTGGCCCGCGTGGTCATGTCATCGGTGACCCCGCAAAATCGCGCTTGGCTTTTGAGCGTCGGACGAATGCGGGCTGCCGTCAGCGCGAGCATCCATCGAAGGTCCCGAGCTGGGACGAGGTGCCACGTCGGGCGCAGGACGTGGGTACGGAGGATCGTGCCCGCGTTGAGCGCTTGGTCGAGACCCGTACCGTGTCCTCCGACCGTGCGTTGGGCCACTGCCCATCTGGCCCCCTGGTAGTCCTGCGCCTGGACCGCACCCAGCCATTCGACCACGTCTTCCGCGCGCTCGAATCGCGGTCTCAAGAGCGACTGGAAATGGAGGCGCCGCGTCGTTATCATCTTCCCTCAAATGATCAGGGGAACGGAAGGTCCGGAGTTGGAGCTGCTGCAAGGCACGCTCGACATCCTGATTCTCAAGGCCCTTGCCTGGGGTCCGCGCCATGGATATGCCGTGGCGCGTTGGATCGGGGAGCGCACCGACGATACCCTGCTCGTCGAGGACGGGGCGTTGTATACGGCGCTACATCGCATTGAGAAACGGGGTTGGGTTCGGGCCGAGTGGGGCCGGTCGGAGAACAATCGCGCCGCGAAATATTATGCGCTGACCGCCGCCGGGCGGAAGCAACTGGCCGTCCGGATCTCGATGTGGCAGCGGTATGCGGCCGCGGTCTCGCGGGTGTTGGAGACCGTGTGATTCGTCGGTCCATCGATGGTGATGTCGACGCCGAAATCGCGTCCCATCTGGACATGGTGCGCGATGAGCTCATTGCCAGCGGCATGAGTCCCGAGGAGGCGACCCGCGAGGCGCGGCGGCGATTCGGTGATTTGACCCGGGCGAGGACAGCCATGATCGCATTGGATCAGTCGCGTGAGCGACGCGAGTGGTGGGCGGAAATCGGACAGGATGTGCGCTATGCAATCCGTCTCCTGAGACGGAGTCCCGTCTTCACCGTCGTCGCGGTCCTGACGCTGGCACTCGGTGTCGGCGCATCGGGCGCGATTTTTAGCATCGTCCGGCAGGTATTGATCGCGCCCTTGGAGTTCAAGCACCCGAATGAGCTCGTTCGACTCTGGCCCGCCAATCCGCGGCGTGACGTCAACGATGGCGCACTGTCGGTGCCGGATCTCGAGGACTGGCGTGCGGGTCAGCAGGCGTTCGCCGAGATGGCGGGATTCTGGTATGCGCCGGGACGGGGGGGCGTGGCACTCACGGGTGACGGTCCCCCTGAAAGTCTCGATCCGGCGTATGTCACGCCGACGTTCTTTCAGACGCTCGGTGCCGACCCCGAGGTCGGACGCCTCCCGCATCCGGACGAATTGCAAGAAAGCGGGGAGCGCGTCGTCGTGCTCAACGACGGACTGTGGCGTCGACGGTTCGGTGCCGATCGTGGCATCATCGGCCGCGCCATCCTGCTCAATGGCGAGCCGCATGTCGTCGTCGGTGTCATGCCGCGATCGATGCGCTATCCCGGCACGACGCGAGGGCCCGACGTGTGGATTGGCGCGCTGTACCAAAAACAAACCGACACGCCGTGGAAGGAGCGTGATCAGCGCTGGATCTACGCCGTGGGCCGACTGCGGCCCGGTGTGTCCCTCGATCAGGCGCGGGCGGCGCTGACCGTCGTTCAACGGCGACTGGCGGCGACATATCCCGACGCGGACCACGGGTGGGACGCCGTCACGGCGCGGCCGCTCATGGCCTCGATCGTGGGTGACGTGCGACCCGCATTGCTCGTGGTCCTCGGGGCGGTGGGTTTCGTCCTGCTCATCGCGGTGATCAACGTCGCGGGCCTGCTGCTCACTCGAGCGAACGGCCGGGCGCGCGAGTTCGCGCTTCGCTCCGCCCTTGGCGGCGAACGCGCGCGTCTCGCGCGACAGGTTCTCACGGAAAGCCTCGTTCTGGCCCTGCTCGGCGCCGCGGCTGGCCTCGTCGTCGCCAGGATAACGCTGCACCTCATTGTTGGGCTCGCGTCGTCTGAGCTGCCACGCGTGCCGACCGAAGGGCTCGACTGGTCGGTAATCGCCCTGGCGTTCGCGATCGCCATTGGCTGTGGGCTCGTGTTCAGCGCGATTCCCGCCATTCGCACGGCACGACTCGTCGGGACGCGGCAAGTGACCGCCAGCGCCGAAGGACAGCGACTGCGCCAGGCGTTCGTCATCGCGCAGGTTGCGATCGCGGTCGTTCTCGTCTGCGGCGCGGGTCTCATGGTTCGGAGCCTCGGGCGGCTGCTGTCGACCGACCCGGGATTCAGGCCGGACCATGCGCTGGCGGTACGATTCCACGTCGCGCCGTACCGCTACAGTGACACGGCCGCGCCACGGTTCATCGCGACCGTATTCGATCGCGTCCGGGCGCTCCCGGGCGTGGTGTCCGTCGCCGGAACGAAAGTGCTGCCGCTCGAGGGCAGCGAGGAAAATTGGACATTCGCGGTGGTGGGCGAGCCACCGCCGCCCAGGAACGAAGAGCCCGCGGCGCCGACCTTCCATGTGAGCGCGGACTACTTCCGCACGCTGAGCATCCCGATCATCGCCGGGCGCGAGTTCACCCCCATCGACACCCTCGGCGCACCTGACGTGATCATCGTGAACGAAGCCTTCGCGCGGAAATACGTCCCGGGTGCTCTCGACGCGGTGCCGGGGCGACTGCTGCACATCGGCCAGAACCCGGCCGTGCGCATCGTCGGTGTCGTGCGCGACACGCATCAGGATGGACTGGACGCCGCGCCGCGACCGATGATGTACATCGACGAATCGCAAAATGTGCGGTCCACGGTGACGATGATCGTGCGCACGCGCGGCGATCCCACCGCCATGACCGCCGCCGTGCGGGAGGCGATCTGGTCCGTCGACAAAGACCAGGCGATCGGCGAAATCACGACCCTCGACCACGTGGTTGTCCGGACGACGAGCCGCCCGCGCCTCCTCTCCATCCTCCTCGACCTCTTCGGCGGCCTGGGTCTCTTGCTCGGCGCCCTCGGCATCTACGGCGTCGTCGCCTACACCGTCCGCCAGCGCCAAGCCGAAATCGGCATTCGCATGGCACTCGGCGCCGACAGGCGCCGCGTCCTCGGCATGGTCATGGCGCGCGGCGTCACGCTGACGGCCATCGGCATGGCCATCGGCCTCGTCGCGGCAGTGTTGGCCGCGCGCGGCATGCGGGCAGTGCTGTTCGAGATCACGCCGACGGATCCGCTCACGTACGCGCTTGTCCTCGCGCTCCTGGCAATCGTGGCGCTCATCGCGACATACATCCCCGCGCGCACCGCCGCGCACGCGGATCCGGTGACGGTGCTGCGAGCCGAATAGCGTGCCATAGGGCGATGACGTTGTGAGTTGAGTGGACCCGTACGCTTCGCTGATGCACGCGAGCGTACGGTCCGCAGCTGTGAACGGCATCGAAGCGTCCGAGGTGATCGTCGAGCTCGACGCGGCGATGGGGTTGCCGAGTTGGACCATCGTCGGGCTACCGGAGAACGCTGTCAAAGAAAGCCGCGAGCGTGTGCATGCGGCCCTGGCCAACTCCGCCTTCACCGTCCCGGCTCGACGCATGACGGTGAACTTGGCTCCCGCGGACACGAAGAAGGTTGGAACAGCGTTCGATCTCCCCATCGCCTTGGCGCTGCTCGCGGCAACGGGTCAACTCGATCCCCAGGTCCTGCGCGATCTCGTCATCGTCGGCGAGCTCGGCCTCGACGGCGCGATCCGCGGCGTCCGCGGCATGCTCTCGATCGCACGACACGTCGCCCGCTCGCCGTCTGATCGCCTCTTCGTACCACACGCCAATCTCGGCGAAGCCACATTGATGGCGCCTCTGGTCGAGCGCCTGGTTTCCTGCGCGACACTCGGCACGCTCGTCGCTGTCCTGCGTGCCGGCACTAGACCTCCGGTCGATATGCCGACACACGATGCGCGGCCGGCGAACGAGGGGCTGGACTTCGCCGAGGTCATTGGGCAATTCGCCGCCAAGCGTGCACTCGAAGTCGCAGCGGCGGGTGGCCATAACATCATGCTGCTGGGTCCACCAGGATCCGGGAAGACGATGCTGGCACGACGCCTCCCGACGATATTGCCAAGCCTATCCGAAGACGAAGCCCTGGACGTCATCGCGGTGCAATCAGTGGCGGGCCTTTTGGCACCGGATACGCCACTACCACCTCCACGTCCGTTCCGAGCGCCGCACCACACGATCTCCTATGCAGGCTTGATCGGCGGCGGCCGATACCCACATCCGGGCGAAGCAAGCCTGGCGCATCTCGGGGTCCTCTTTCTCGACGAACTGCTCGAGTTCTCTCGACGTGCGCTGGAAGCGCTGCGCCAACCGTTGGAAGATGGGCGCGTCGTGATCACACGTGCGCAGCGCAGCGTGACGTATCCAGCCCGGTTCACGCTAGTCGGAGCGGCAAACCCGTGCCCATGTGGTCACGCCGGCGACCCGGCCGTACCGTGTCGTTGCAGCATGCGCGATGTCCACCGCTATCAAGCGCGTCTATCGGGCCCACTCGCAGACCGCATTGACATGCACGTCTTCGTCGCCGCTGTGCCGATCCAGGATCTCGCAGCCTGCGCGGCACCCACACCCGAGGCATCAGAGTCCATTCGAACCCGAGTAGAAGCCGCGCGCATGCTGCAGCGCGCCCGCCATGGCGGCAGCACGCCCCCTGTCGACGCCGACGCACGCGATCTCCTCGTGCAAGCTGCCACCAGATACAAATTCTCAGCTCGCGTATATCACCGCGTGCTACGCGTCGCCCGCACGATCGCGGACTTAGCTGGCGTCACCGCGATCAACCGCCCGGCGGTAGCGGAAGCGCTGCGCTACCGCACCGTGACGACCGAGGATGCAGTATAGTTAGGGTCATGCCGTACCGCATCGTCTGCCCCGGCCTGTTGGTTGCCCTCCTGACGACGTCGATAGCCGCCCAAGGTCCGGTGATCGGCCTGACGTTCAGCGCCGCTGTCGCTACAAACAGCACTGCCGGCGCGGCGATTGATCGCCAGTTCTATCAGGCCGCCGTCAGCGCTGGCTGGACGATCGCGGGCGGACGGGACGTGGCGCTCGCGTACGTTCCCGCGGTCATTCCCCTGGCGATCACGACGCACGACGCCAATTACCAGTACGTACCTCCGGTGTGCACCACGCCCCCGTGTACCAACGATTTGGGAGGAGGCACATCGATCGTGACGTATCACACCGTCTACGGAGCCGGCATCACGCCGCTGAGCCTGGATCTCGCGCTCCTGCGACGATCACCGGCGTCTATCGTCATCGGCGCCGGTGGCGGCGTGCTGTGGTTTACGAGAGCAGTTCCTCAAAACGACGCGGCGAAGTTCAACTTCACGGCCGAAGGCCGTGCCGCATTGCAATTCCGAGCCAGTCGGCATTTGGCGCTGCGCTTGGGCTATGCCTACCATCACACCTCGAACGCCCATTCCGGCGCGGCCAACCCAGGGCTGAACTCCTCCATGATCACGGCCGGCGTGTTCCGCACGCCCTAGTACGCCCGCTTGTTACGTAACGATTCTTCAATCGCTGATCGGAGTCCACGCGCGAGGTTCTGACTGATCCGGCATCCGGCGGTGCGTCTGTGCTGATTAGCCAGGCTGAGACCTGCTCTCACATCCACCGAGGGCAAGCACCGCGATGCAGCGATTGATGTGCACGGGTCGCATCGTCTGTCACACCATCTCGGTCTGGTGTTACTTCGGTACACGCGCCCCGAGCGCGTCCCCCATCCCCCGAAGAACGCCAATGCGTCCCGTTCCATCACCAATGTGGTTCCGCGGTTCGTCGCTCGTGTGCGGCTCGATTCTGTTCGCCGCGGCCTGCTCCGACCGTCAACCGACCGCCGTGCAGCCACAGCAAACGGCACAAGCTCAATACCTCGCTCCGGCACTGCAGACCGACTTCCACACGGTACAGCGTGAGCCGCGCCCGCGATTCGCCATGCGCGTCGCGCAACGCGCGTCGACGTTCGCCGGGGCGTTTGTCAACGGCCGACAGTTAGTGGTCGGCACGACCGACCTCACGAAGGCATCGGAGGTGCGCGCTGCCGTCGCATCAGAGCTCCTGAACGATCCCCACGGCGAGCTGCCGGTTCGGGTGGTGCCGATGCGCTACAGCCTCGCGAAACTTGATCAGTTCGAAGCGGTCTTTCGCGCTCAGGCCAAGTCCTTCGGCATCGTGCTCTCAGGCATCTCCGAACGCGACAACGCCGTGCGCCTCGGCGTTCTCTCTGCGGACCAGCGTCCGGCCATACTCTCGGCCGCCGGCCGAAGCGGAGTCCCACGCGATGCGATCGTGGTAGAAGTCGTCGCGACGCCGACACTCACCCGCAATCTGACCTCCGGTATTCGACCCGTCCAAGGCGGCGTGCAGATCACCGGCAACTTCACCTTCAACGGTGCGCACGAGCATCCCGTTTGCACGCTCGGCCTGAACGTGAAGTTCTCCGTGAACTTGAACAATCGATACCAGCTGTCAGCGGCACATTGTTTCGAGCCCGACCAGCCGGGCGACTTCGGCGGCCTAATCGGTGCGCAAGTCTCACAGCCTGATTCCAGCGTGTCAGCCCTCATGGGGAGCGTCATTATCAATCCCAGCGCGTTCACGCACAGCACCAACGCCAATTGCCCACTTGGCGAAGCCTGTCGTTTCAGCGACGCCGCGCTGGCGCAAATCACGCAGAGCTCGGTGACCTGGGATTTTGGCGGGATCGCGCAACCCGACGCCATCTGCTCACTGCCCACGATCTTCTGCTCGACCAACATTGCGGCGACGAACAATCGTATTCAGCTGAGTGGAACGCTGGCCCTCCTGCAGGGTGACACGGTGTATAGGGTCGGGCGCACAACTGGCGAAGGGATTGGCGTGGTGACGAACGCGTGCATCAACGTGTACATCTCCAGCGACAACGGCAATCGGCTGTGTTCGGCTCAGGTCAGCGGTGCTATTGGAGCGGGGGACAGCGGGGGACCGGTCATGTTCAAGAACACCACGCGCGGCACGTACTTCCTCGAAGGGTTGGAGTTCGGCGCCAACGGCAACACCGTGTACTTCTTTAGCCCTTGGGCGTCGATTCAGAGCGAGGTAAGCGAAGGAATGGGGACGTTCACTGTCCACTAGTCCGAGGGATCGCTGGCGAGATGCATGGACGCATCTTGTTCTTCAGTCTCACAATGTTGTGGCCTCGCGTTGACATACTGCCTGCCGCGTCGACATTCGTCCCAGTCGACACGACTGGGACGACCATGCTCAGGATCATCGTGTCCATTCGCAATGTTGGACCCGGACCACTGCGCCTTCTGGGCTCATGTCATACATCTTCTCTGGCATCGCTCGAGCGGCTCGTCGAAGGGACGGAAGACGAATGGCACGCCGTTTACGTGCCTACGCGCAACAGCCGCCTCGACCCCGCGTGTGAGATCGAGCCGGGCACGACACGAGTGGATTCCGCCACGATTCATATCATGACGGACCGCGCGTTTCACGTGCCGATCGAGCGTTTATCCGGCCGCTATCGCGCGGTGTACGCGATATTCGATCCGAACGCGGGTCCCGGTGACTCTACGGTCGCGGGCCGTGGTCGCGAATTGCCGGAATCCCTGCGACGTTCGGCCTCCTTCCGCATCGAGCGGTGAAGACGCGCATCGCTATATTTCGCGTCATGTCAGATCAGTTCACCGTGCAAGCGCTCGTGGTGAGTCAGGCCTTGCCGGTGCGTGTTGAGCGGCTCACCGGCGAGCTAGTGCCGGAAACGTTGCCGGAAGGCGCGGTGTGCCTCGGGTTTTTTACCGAGGGGCACCTGCTGTCGCGGTTTGCGGCGGCGGCGGAAGAAGTGGGGATGATTGACGAGCTCGGGCTGTTTGCTGAGCCGCGGCGGCTCGTGTTGTATGGGATGGCGTATCCGCCGGGGGTGCAGGCGCGGTTGATGACGCTCGTGCCGGAGGAGTTGTTTCCGAGTACGGAGGAGCCGTGGGAGGCCGCGAGTCAGTCGTACGAGGAGTCCATCGAGAAAGAAGAGGACGATGGGCCGTTGGCGGACATCTTTGCCGGGATGCGACAGCTCCCGGTCGGGGATCTCGTCCGGTACGACACAATGCGGAAGTATCCGGATGATCTTGCGGCCGAACTGGCGGATATGCTCGCGAGCGCGGCGCAGCGCGGCGCGCAGGAGATTGTCGATCATGCCCTCGCCGCAATGGAGCGCCAGTTCGGCGACGAAGGCGGTGAGTCGGACGACTCCGACGGATCAGCGGACGAGGATGGGCTGGAGCCGAACTAGCGAGCCGTCGATCTTGCCGATCTCTAGACTCAAGATCTTCGCGATCAGCGGATAGATATCGACGTCCTCGAACGACGCGACGGTGGCGCCGCGTTTGATTTGTGGGCCCGCGGCGAAGAAGCTCGACTTCATGTCCGGCATCGTGGCTACGTCGTAGCCATGGGCGCCCACTTCGCGTGGACGCGGGAGGCCTGGCGGGTCATTCGCGCGAATGAGATATGGGCCAGTCGGCACAATGACCGGGTCGCCCTCGCGTGGGTTCGCATCATCGTGCAGTGACGCCGGAACTCGGGCGCGACGATAGACGACGTATTTGTCATCGTGCGCCGCGGCCAGCGCGGCCGCAATGTGCGCGGCATCGCTGTCGGTTTTCGCGTAGAGCTCCGAACCGACTGATTTGTCGAGACGGGACATGATGTCCGGCTCATCATGATCCAGGTCTATCCAATCACCTTTGACTTCGGCCATGCCGTGATCCGATACGACTATGAGATTCACGGGCAGTTGCAATGTGGCCAGCGACGAGTCCAACGATCCGACCGCTTCATCGACCGCATGCACCGCCTGCTCGACTTCATGACTCTCCGGACCGTACATGTGGCCAGCCTGATCGACGTCGGACATGTACAGCGTGATGAAATGCGGACGCTCGCCGGGAGGGAGTCGAAGCCACGCCATGACGGTGTCTACGCGCTCGGCGTTCGGCACCTTGCCATTGTACTTCTTGTAATACTTGGGACGAACGCCTTGTATCGCCGCTTCCGAGCCCGGCCAGAAAAAGCAGCCCGCGTGCAACCCATGCCGCTCGGCCAAGACCCAGAGCGGCGTGCCGCCATACCATGAGCCATCGGTCACCGTCGTCGAGTCACGATAGCTGTAGGTCTGCTTGCGCGCCGGATCATAGAACGCGTTGGCGACGATCCCGTGGTGCTCGGGATAGAGGCCGGTGACCAGCGAGTAGTGGTTTGGGAATGTGAGCGACGGATAGACCGGGAGCATGCCGTCCGGCGCCGTGGCACCACGGGCGGCGATCGCTTGCAGGTGCGTCGCGCGGTAGCGGCGCGCGTAGTCGTACCGGAATCCATCGAGCGATACGAGGACGACATAGGGCCTCTCTGACTGGGCCTCCGCGACGGTGCTGCCGAAGCCAAGCGCGAATATCGTCAGTACGGCGACGACCCAGTCTATCATAAAACCGATACGGCTTGGACTTGCTCCGCGGTCAAACCATAGATCGGCGGGGTCGTCACGCCGCGCATCGCGAGCATCAAGTACAGCTGCCCCCGATGGTGGGCTTCATGCTCCAGATGCGCGCGCAGCCACTTCCAGACGGAGATGGGCGAGTTGGCCGGCGTCAGACACTTTTCCATCATGCGCGCGTCGGTCATCCCGGCGAACAAGGCGCGCGACTCGGCGTGGAGCCGATCATAGTACGCGAGGATCGCGTCCCGCCCCTCCGCCAGGGCGCGATCATGACCCGGGTATCGCGCCGGCCGCCCGTTCACGGTCTCGGCATACATCCATCGCTCGATCCCGGCCAGATGCCGGACCAAACCACCCAAGCTGAACCAACCGGACGTCGGCGCCCACTCGGTGTCATCGGCGGGGATGAGGACGACAATGCGCCGCGTGCGCTCGTGCACGCGGTCCAGGTGCTCGATGAACTCGCTCACGGGGTGCGCTGTCATTGCGAGAAAACTACACCGAGGCCACTCTACATGTATGACCCCCTGGGTGCGACGCCTGCTCATCGCGAACATCGTGATATTCGGGTTACAGTTTTTCGTACCCGCGGTGACATACTGGCTCGAGTTCGTTCCGGCGCAGGTCGTGGTGCGGCCATGGACGCTCGTCACGTACATGTACCTGCACGACACGCACAGCATCACCCACATCCTGTTCAACATGTACTCGTTGTACCTCTTCGGGCCTCGCGTCGAGGAGCGTCTCACGAGTCGGCATTTCATCTGGCTGTACACGCTCGCGGGCATTGGCGGCGCCGTTCTGTCGTTCTTCTTGACACCCGGCGTTCCGATCATCGGCGCGTCCGGCGCCATCATGGGCCTGATCGTGGCCTATGCCATGTATTGGCCGCACGATCAGCTGCTCTTTTGGGGGATCGTACCCGTTCAGATGTGGGTGCTGTGCGTCGGGTACGTGCTGCTGGACCTCATCGGGTTCGGGGCGAACATCGCGCACTTCGCGCACTTGGGCGGCGCCGCGACTGGATTCCTCTACCTCAAGGTCCTCGAGAACCGCTCGCCCGCGCGCGCCTTCAAGAAGAAGCTGGCGCCGACGCAGAACCCGGTCGTTGGCGGCATCGGAAACGGCGACCCCCTCAAACGCTGGCGCGATATTCGCCTCGATGATCTGCACCCGATCAATCGCGATGAGGTCGTGCGGCTTCTCAAGAAAGCGCAGCAATACGGCACCCGCAGCCTGACCAACGAAGAGCGGGCTACCCTCGACCGGTTCGCCGGCACGGCGTAGCATGCGCGTCCGTGGGATCTCGGTGAAGGTCGAGAACACGCGACCGGACATCCAGACGGCATTTGTCCTGGAACGCCTCGACGCGGCGCTCGGACTCATTGAGCAGTATCAGCCCTGGCGGCTCGCGCACCTGCGGCGTGACGTCGCGTACATCTGGATCAAAGCATTCCCCTGCCGAGGCGCGTACCTGCCGGATCCGCGCGTCGTGCTGACGGAGCTCAGCTTTCTGGCGCGAGCCGCCGAGTTCACTCCGGCCATCATCGCGTCATCGATCCTCCATGAAGGCGTGCACGCGCGAGTCGCTCGGGTTGTGCGTCGTCCGCGCGATCCCGCGCGGGAAGAGCGCCTCTGCCGCCGGGCGGAGCTCGCGTTTGGCCTGACGTTGCCGCCGGACCTGGGCGCGCCGGTCATCGAGCGGGCCGTTGCGTCGCTCGGCCTCGACGACGCCGACGTGGCGCCGGCGATCGACTGGGCGGCGGCGCATGCGGCGAAGGCAAGCGCGGACGCAAAGGCGATAGCGGCGTGGCGGTCGCGCTCGTAACCGCGGCCAGCCAGGGCATCGGCGCCGCCATCGCGCGGGGACTGGCGTCGCGCGGCTGGCAGCTGGCCATCATGTCGCGGTCCGAGCGCATTGATACGATCGCGAGCGAGATCGAGGCCGTCGCGGTGCACGGCTCCGTCACGGAGCCCGCGGATCTGTCGCGGCTCGTCGATGCGGCCGTGAGTCGTTGGGGACGGATTGACGGTGTCGTGAACAACACCGGGCGTCCCGCGAAGGGCGACCCATTGGCTTTGACCGATGCTGAGTGGGAAGACGGATATCAGCTCATCTTGGGTAGCGTGATTCGACTGACGCGCCTGGCGGTCCCACACATGAGACAGGGCGGGAGCGTCATTACGGTGTCGAGTTTCGCGGCGGCTCAGCCCGACGTCACGCGACCCGTGTCCAGTGTGTTTCGCGCGGGATTGTCGGCATGGACCAGAGTCGCGAGTGAGCGACTGGCGGCCGATAATATTCGGGTGAATTCGATTTTGCCGGGATATGTGTCGAAATATCCCGAAGGCACCGACATCCCAATGAAGCGCGCGGCACGACCGGACGAGATCGCTGCGACAGTGGCCTTTCTGCTGTCGGATGACGCATCGTATATCACGGGTCAAAACCTCCTCATCGACGGCGGCCTCGTTCGGTCGCTTTAGGCTCTCGCCCCCTAGGTCTCGCCATGGAACTCACTGGCCTCCATCACGTCACCGCGGTGACGGCGCATGCATCCCAGAATCTTCGGTACTACACCGAGACCCTGGGTCTCCGACTGGTGAAGAAGACCGTGAATCAGGACGACGTCTCGGCCTATCACCTGTTCTATGCTGACGCGGAAGGTCGCCCTGGCACCGAGGTCACGTTCTTTGATTGGCCCGACTCGCCGCCAAACCGTGCCGGAACACGCGAGATCGCGCGGATCGGGCTCACGGTTGCCAATCGCGATGCGCTCAAATGGTGGCAAGATCGTATCGGCGGTCAGTGGACCACGATCGCGGGACGAGACGCGATTACGTTCACGGATCCCGAGGGCCAGCGCCTCGCGCTCTTCGACGGCCGCGAGGACTCCGATCAATCCGGGATTCAGGGACTCGGCCCCGTGACCCTGGTGGTCGAAGAGGCCGAGCCGACGGCCACGATCCTGACGAACGTGATGGGATTCCGAGTCACGGGCCGTGAAGGCGCGCTCACGGTGTTCAGGTCAGGCGTCGGCGAGATCCACCTCGAGGAACGCCCGGACCTGCGGTCGGCACGGCAAGGCGCGGGCGGCGTGCATCACGTCGCGTTCCGCACGCCAAACGCCGAGGAGCAACTGGCCTGGCGGCAAACGTTGCACAAGGCCGGCGTGCCGACATCCGGCGTGATCGACCGCTACTACTTCAAGTCGCTCTACTTTCGCGAGCCGAACGGCATCCTGTTCGAGATCGCCACCGACGGACCAGGGTTCGCGGTCGATGAGAGCATGGCCACGATGGGCCAGCGGCTCTCACTCCCCCCCTTTCTCGAGCCGCGGCGGGCCGCCATTGAGGCCGGGCTTCGACCCCTCGCCCTTTAACTCAGGTGACTGCGTGGGGGATCCGGGGGGCGTAGTTGAGGTTTGCCCCCCGGAGGCGAACCGACCAGTCGAGGCGGCGCGAAGCGCAGCATCGACGCGCCGCGGAGCGGCGCCGGGCTTCGACCCCTCGCCGTTTAAGAGCGCGCGCACCTGGCGCGCGAGCTGCCCGCTCAATCGCGTGAGCTGACCCGGTCGGCTCAGGCCCAGGCGCGACGCGAAGACATCGAGGCCGTCACCGACGACGGTCGTGAGCGTCGCGGCCCAATCCGCCGGCGTCGCCGAATGCGCGCGGCCCAGGGACGCCAGAATCGCCGGTTGCAGGCGCAGCAGAACGGGCGTCGCGACGGCCACCGGGTTGAATCGCGGATCGTATCGGGTCGCGAGTCCCTCGATCAGCGATGCCGTGCGCGCGAAGTACACCATCGTGCTCGGCAAGCTGATCGGAGGCGTGTTGTACATGCTTTGCACGACTTCATCGGACAGCAAGTCCATGCGCTCCTGTGTCGTCGCATACGTCGACGCATTTGTCAGGATCGCCTGCACGATCGGACGCAAATCCTCCCGACTGGCTTCCGGCGCCTTGAGACCAAGGGTGATAAAGCCATCGATCAAACCATCGACGTCCTTACGAATCGCGGCCATGATGGTGTCGAGCAACGCGCGGCGCTGTGCACGACTGACGCGCACGACCATCCCAAAGTCCAAAAGAACCAGCGCACCATCCGGAGCGATCAACAGGTTCTTCGGGTGCGGGTCGGCGTGGAATAGCCCGTCGATCATCATCATCGAGGTATAGGCCTCGATGAGCCGCGGGATCATTTGGGACAAATCCAGATCGCCGGCCGCGACGCGCGGACCGAGCACATCCACCGCGTCACCTTCCATGAATTCCATCACCAGCACGTGCTGGCGCACCAATGGGAGCAGGATCTCAGGAACGCGGATGTCCGGAGAAGCGGCGAAGTTCTCGCGCACCTCGACGGCGTTCTGCGCCTCCACCCGATAGTCGACTTCGTCGCGGACGCGGAACGCAAACTCCTCGAGAATCACGCGAAATTGCCGGATCGCGCGCAGGATGCGCGCGTTGCCGCGAAACAGGCGCTCGACGACCGCGAGGATGCGGCGCGACGCCGCGCAGTCCGACTGGATCAGCCGCTCGACCCCCGGCCGCATGACTTTGACCGCGACCTTGCGCCCCGCCACGCGCGCCTCGTACACCTGACCCAGGGACGCCGACGCCAACGGCACTTGGGCGATGGAATCGAAGACCTGCGCGGGCGGCCGTCCGTAGGCGCGCGCGATGACCCTGGACATAACGGGCCACGGCTGCGCCGGCACCCGATCCATCAGTGTCGCGAGCTCGCTGACGTACGGCTCGGGAATCACGTCGGTTCGGGCGCCCAGGAGCTGCGCCATCTTGATGAACGTCGGCCCGAGATCGGCCAGCGCCTTCACCAGCTTGTGCGCGCGTCGTTTATGGAAGGCCGGCGTCCGCGTGACCTTCCCGTCTCGCCGGAACGAGATCGCGAAGGGCAGCAGTCGCCAGGCTATGATCACGAGCCGCATCATGTAAGTTAGACGGATGACGAGCCGGCGCGGATTCATGGCGTGGGCGGCCGCCGCGCCGTTCGTCCTGCGAGAGCTCGTCGCCTCGGCCGGCGACGACGAGGGCTATTGGGCCACGATCCGGCGGGCCTTCGACCTCGATCCGTCGGTCATCTATCTCAATTCCGCGGGGTTGAGCCCGACACCGACCACGGTGTTCGATGCGATGCTGCGTGACACCCGCTACTCCAACACCGCGCCCGTGCCGCATCTGTGGCGGGAGTTGGAGCCTCGCGTGGAAGGCGTGCGGCGGGAGCTAGCCACCGAGTTCGGGTGCGATCCGGAGGAGATCGCGGTCACGCGGAACGCATCGGAGGCTATGGAGATTCTCATCGCCGGGATTCCGCTGCGCGCGGGCGACGAGGTCATCGTCACGGCGCAGAACTACGATCGCATGCTGACGGCTTGGGATCAGCGTGCGCGGCGCGACGGCATTGTGGTCCGCACGGTTTCGTTCACTCTACCAACGACCGACGACACGATCCTCGGGCTCATTCGTGCGGCGATCACGCCTCGCACTCGCGTCATCGAGCTCGCGCATCTGACGAATTGGACCGGCCAGCCCATGCCAGTCAGCGAAGTGATCGCGCTGGCTCGACCGCTTGGCATCGACGTGCTGGTCGATGGTGCGCAGACGTTTGCGCATACACCAGTCTCGCGCGATCAACTGGACTGTGATTACTATGGAACCAGTTTGCACAAGTGGCTGTTGGCGCCGCTTGGAACAGGATTTTTGTATGTACGCCGGTCTAAGATCGATGCTATTTGGCCTTTGATGGCCGCTTCGTCCGCGCATCGAAGTGACATCAGGAAATTTGAAGAGATCGGGACGCACCCTGCCGCGCCACATAACGCGATAACCTTGGCATTGGCGTTTCACCGTGCGATCGGCGGAACGAGAAAACTCGGCCGAGTGAGAATGTTGAGGGATCGGTGGGTAAAAGCATTGACCGAGGATCCACGAGTGCACGTCCGCACGCCCATCAATGATCCTCGCAGCGGGGCGATCGCGTTGGTGGAAATCGAGGGGCTCGATACCGCCAAGCTCGCCCAATGGCTGTGGTCCCGTCATCACATGGTCACGAGCGCCATCTCGTTCGGCGGCGTGACAGGATTGCGCGTCACGCCCAATATCTTCACGACGCCCGCCGAGATCGATGCATTCACGGACGCCGTTCGCGCGGCGCTGCAGCGAGGACTGACGTAATGGAACCCACGATCGCGCCAGCCCGCGGCGGTGGCGGCCTTCTGCGCTCGCTGCCGCCCGTGGTGCTCGTGCTCGGATCGATCTCGTCGACGCAGATCGGCGCGGCGCTGGCCAAGGATATCTTCCCGATCATCGGCACCCGCGCGACCGTGTTCCTGCGAGTGGGAAGCGCGGCGCTCTTGCTGCTCGCCGTGGCGCGGCCGCGCTGGAGCGGCGAGTGGCGGCGGCACATTGGCGTCGTGGCACTGTTCGGGACGATCCTCGCGGTGATGAACTTCATGTTCTACACCGCCCTGTCCAAGGTCCCGCTCGCGGTCGCGGTCACCGTGGAGTTCACCGGCCCACTCGGCGTCGCGGTCGCCGGCTCACGACGCGCGCGCGATCTCGTCTGGGTCGTGCTCGCCGCCGCAGGCATTCTGCTGCTCTCTCCGATCGAGGCGCACGACGTCGATCCGGTCGGCATCGCATACGCCCTCGGCGCCGGCGTGTGCTGGGCCGCGTACATCATCGTCGGCGCCCGCATGGGCCGGAAGCTCGAGGGTGGCGACGCGCTCGCGGTCGCCATGACGATCGCGGCGGCGCTCCTCGTGCCGTTCGGCGCGGCCGGCGTCATTCACGGCGGGACCCCGACGCTCATCGCGATCGGATGCGTCGTCGGTCTCCTGTCGTCCGCCCTTCCCTATTCGCTCGAGGTCGAGGCGCTCCGGCGCCTGCCGACGCGCGTATTCGGCATCTGGATGAGCCTCGAGCCCGCCATCGCGGCCATCGCGGGCTTTCTCATGTTGGGCGAACATTTGGGGTGGCCGGCCGTCGTGGCGCTCGTACTGATCACCATTGCGAGCGCCGGCTCTGCCGCTTGGGGCTAACGCAACATCATACCTGGTGGACCCGGCGGCGGACCGAACTCGTGCTCGCGCAGTTGCTGGAACTTCGTGCGCTGCTCCGGGGTCAACACGCGCTCGATGTCTATGCGCGTCGAATCGAGCAACTGGCGCATCACCGGCCACGTGCGCGTCATCAATGAATCGCGCTGCGACATCCGGTGGCGCATGATCGAGTCGACCGATGCGGTCTGGGCTGCCGAGAGCCCGAGCTCATCCTTCAGCCGTTCAGGGGCCATCGTCACGTGGCGAATGAAACCGCCGGGCCCGCGAGCGAGAAAGAACGGCCCACCCGAGTGGTGCAACAGCACACGCCGATCGAGCGCGACGCCGACGATCACGCCGCTCAACAACGACATGACGATGACACCGGCGGCGACGAGCCAGACAGGGATACGCATCGGACGACGATCGATCAGTCAGATGTGGCGGTCAAGGCTGCCCCGAGCCACGCGTCCTGCCCACTATGCACATGACTCGTCGCATCGAGCAGGTCACGCTGCGACACGGCACCACCCTCGCTCGCGGCGCGAATCCACGCGGACACTTCCGTGGAATCGGCCGAGACCTGCGACGTGAGACCGGTCGCTACACCCGTGCGCGTGCCCGCGATCGCGAGCCCCATCAGGATCGTCGCCGCGAAGGTCACGGGGACCAGTGCCCGGCGCCAGAACGCGCGATCCCACAACGTGCGCTGGCGCGAACGGCCATCAAGCGCCGCCGCATCGAGAATCCGACGGCGAAGCGACCACCAGTCGATCGACTCGGCCGGCGGCGTCCCATACACCGCGCGCAAGGCCGCGCGCACTCGGCGGCGGTCATCCATTGCGCACCTCGCGAGCCAATGGCGCGAGCGTGATGCGAAGCGCGTTGCGAGCCTCGTGCAGATACCAGCGCACAGTGCCCTGCGAGAGGTCGAGAATGTCCGCGATCTCCACGCTCGTGAATCCCTCGAGCTCCGAGAGGCGCAAGATCAAACGCTGCCGCTCCGGCAACTGATCGACGGCCGCGCGCACACGCTGGGCGACCTCCCGACGCTCGGCCACACCATCGGGCGGCCCCTCGCCGCCGGCGGCGTCAGCCGGTACTTGCTCCGTCTGACGAACAGTCCGCGATTTGCGGGCGTTCAAGCCGCGATTGACGAGGATACGGAAGAACCACGGCGCGAAGGCGCGCTCGGCGTCGAAGCGATCGATCTGCTCGAGGACCGTGATGAACGTCTCCTGGACCAGGTCCTCGGCGTCCTCACGGTGGTGCATCACATGATAGGCGACGGCGAACGCGCGGCGCAGATAACGGCGTACGAGCTCATCGAAGGCGCTGGCGTCGCGCTGGCGAACCCGCTCCAGGAGGGCCTGCTCCGACTCCGGAGGCGCAATCGGCGCGCTCGGGACGGGCGTCAGTTGCTTGGGCTTCACACAGACTTATACCCCGGGACACGGCAAATCGTTGGCGCCTACTGATACTGGATATACACCGGGACCGGGGTCAGTTTCAGAATGTCCGTAATCGCCGTATGGGGAACGTCTTGCCGGAAGAATTGCTTCCACCCGGTGAACTGAACGGGCGAGGAAAACACGTAATTCCGGTACGACCCGAACTTGATGGATGGCGTACCGAAGCCGTCCATATCGATCACGACCTGGACCTTGGGATCGAGCACGATGCGGTCCGGATGCGTCAGCATGGGCCGCCGGAATCGGTGCACGACGAGGATCTTTGGCGGCAGCGAGTCGCCAACGAGACCGGCCAGAAACTTGATTGCGTAATTCACGTCGGCCGCGTCGATGGTCCCGATGCGCTTCCCGGGCAACCCGCCTTTCGTCATCGCGAATTCGGGATCGATCGCGAGATGCACGTTGGGCCGCGAGAGAAACGGCGCGAGCCGCGGCACCTCGGCTTCGACCGTGCTCTTGCCCGGCTGAATGTCGAGGAACAAGAGGGCGTTGCGCCGCGCGGCCCAGGAGTAGACGCGCTCGACGAGCGTGTCCGGCATGCGCGCGCGATACTTCCCGTCGGCGCCGGGTCCTCCCTGCGCGACGACCGCGATCAGGTGCAGCGCGGGAATGACCTTCGTCGTCGAATCAGCGCTCTGCCACTCCGCGACTTTCTCGTCGAGATGCGCAAGCATCGTGTCGACCGGATACGCCCCGAGCACGCCCATGCGCTTTGACATGGGATTGCCGTAGAACGCGACGATGCGATGCGACGGCAAGAGCGCCGTGGCCGCGACCGGCTCGGCCGCGATCGCCGACCAACGACTGCGCAATACGCTGTCGCGCACCGCACTGTCTTGCGGCGACACGGCAGCGTGATGCTTGTGTGCATGATGCACCGTCGGGATGCTGTCCTGCGCCGCCGCGAGCGTCGGCAGCAGGAGTCCCACGAACCAACGCGAGATCAATCCGCTTGGTACCCGGCAGCTTTGAGAATCGTGGACTCCAAAGCGCCCGTGCTGGAGCAATAGACCGCCGATGCGCTCGACGCCATATCCGACGCCTCGCCGGTGACCAGGGTCACGACCCGTGTGCGCCCCGCGTCAGCGCTCGAGAGCGTCGAGACCACGGAAAATATCACTTGGTAGTGATCCGCGCGGGGCCAGCCCATCACCGCGTCCTGGCCGCAGTTGAGAAACGCCGAGAGATTGCGCCCCAGCATTTTCGTCCTCACCGCGACGCGACGGTTGCCAACCACATGGGAGGCCGGATCCAGTGTCGTGAGCTCTATCCCCATGCTCAAATAAGCTTTCTTGAGGTTCGTGTAGGCGGAGTCGAGCGGCTGCGGCACGTACGTCTGCATGCCAAGGTCCGCTGAGGTCATCGCCCCAATGCGACCCGTGGAGTTTCCCGAGGGCTGATTGACATTCGCCCCCCCCACGCCTCTGCCACTATTCACCCCGGCCGAGATCGGGATCGGACCGTTATCTCTCAAACCACCTTCCGGGGCGCCCGTCGAACATGCGACGAGACCGATCGCGCCGACACATACCAGAAATCGAATCATTGTTGGTTCGCGAGTTTGAGGAGCAACGCTTCCAGATGACCGGTCGTTGAGCAATACACGGTGGACCCGTTGGCACCAGGGTCGGTCCCTCGCGCCGTGACCAATGTCTCGACCTTCGTGTCGGCCGTTCCGGCCGCGCCGAGCGTCGTGACCACCGAAAACGTGATGCGATCCTGATCCGCGCGGGGCGTCTGGAACGCATCGCGTCCACACTCGAAGAACCGCGACAGATCTTCGCCGTTCCAGCGGTGCAGGACGTTGACCGCCGTGTTCCCGACGTGATGGTTGACCGGATCATTGATCGCGGCCTCGATGCCAAGCTTTTGGTACGCCAGGAGCATACCCGCGTAGGCCTCGTCGACCGGCCGGGAGACCGAGCCCGTGATCGCATAGTCGGGCGTGGTCCGCAGCATCTGCCCATTTTCGTTGTGGGCCACGTCGCGCAGTTCCCCGGTTGACTGGGAACTCGACCCGGCGGTTGCGCATCCGAGCGCCGCTGCAGCCGCGAGACCCACGAACACCGCTCTCATGAGCGGACACGCTACATCTATTTACCGCCCCGCGCCAGACGCCTCCACCAACTCGGTCGACGCTCGGCGTTCACTCGGCCAGCCGTCGCCGCCCGCCAAGCTCGCTTCATGGCCGTCGCATCGGGGAATCGACCTGCCGGATCGGCACTCAGACCTCGCGCGAGCCATTCCGCGACGTTCGCGTCGAACGCCGCCAGCGAGACCTCGCCGGCCAGTTGGTGAGCCAGAATCGTCCGGGCGTCCCCGTCGCCGAAGGGTGGGCGCCCCGTGAGCACGAAGGCTACGATGCCGGCGACCGCGAAGCAGTCGACTGATGGACCCTGCGGCTCGCCCAAGAGCTGCTCCGGGGCCGCGAACGCCGGCGTGCCGGTCGAACCGCCCACTTCCTCGCCCGGAATCTGGGCGATGCCGAAATCACTGAGCCGCCACCGGCGGTATCGATCGATCAGCACGTTCTCGGGCTTCAAGTCGCGGTGCACGATGCCGATCGAATGCGCGGCACTCAAGCCATCGAGAATCGAGTCCACCTGCGGCGCGATTTCAGCGAGCGGCCGCGGACCGCTCCGCGCGACGAGATTCGAGATCGATCCGCCCTCGGCGAGCTCCATCGTGTACCACGCGACATCGCCGCGTTGATCCCAGTCGTAGATCGGCACGATCGCCGGGTGCGCGAGCTGCGCCGCGAGCTGCGCTTCGCGACGGAACCGCCCGACCGCGATCGCATCCTTCGCGACCTGAGGATGGAGCATCTTCAGGGCGACTTCGCGCTGCAGCGCGAGGTCCCGCACGCGCCACACGGTACCGAACGTGCCTTGCCCGAGAGGCGCCAACACTTCGTAGTCGTCGGCTAACGCCCACCGCAGTCGAGCCTCGGTGCCTTCGGGCGCGACGCGCTGCTCGTCATCGACACCGCCAAGAAACGAGCGCGTCGGCGCCGTGCGATCGAGCGCGCGCAGTAACGCGCTGACCGATCGGTGACGCTCGTCGGGATCTGGAGACAGCGCCCGATCGAGCGCCGTCGCGAGTGATTGGGGCACTTCCGGCCGTACCCAGCGCACGGGTGGGATGTCATCGCAGGGCACCGGCTCGCCCGTCAGCAGCAAGAAAATCACGGCCGCCAACTGCCATTGATCGGAGCGCGCATCGGGCATCCAGCGGTTGTTGCGCCACTCGGGCGCTGGAGGATGCCACTTCTGATCGGGCTCGAGTCCCGGCGGGACCGCATCGCGCGGGACCGCCCACTGCCACGCCAGGAACCACAAGCGACCGGTCGGACCGATCCAGATGTTGAATGGGGAGATCGCGCCGTGCGCCTCGCCGGAGTCGTGCAGATACGCCAAGGCGGACCCCGCGCCGCGCAGCGTATGCAGGACAAACGGCAGATCGGCGGCGCCGACGCGCAGCGTGCGGGCGCCGATCGTCTCGCCCTCGATCCAGCGTCTCAGATACCCTGGTCCCCGACGCGCGGCCCCTTCCGTCGGCGTCGTCCAATAGTGGTATGTCGTCGGAACCGCCGGGTGATTGCGGTGCGCGAGGCGCTGCGCTTCGGTGGCCAGCCACGGGTAATGCTCGGTCTGCGGCGCCGTCACCAGTGCGAGGGACCGGCCAAGCGCATCGATGACTTCTTGCGAGTGACGGTACGCGCCCACGACGCCGCTCGCGCCCCACTTCCAGCCAGGCGGCAGCTGCCAACCGGCGAGGTGAGCGGGAAGCTCGTTCGTCGATCGAAAGGGGCCCGCGATACCAGGATCGGTCGTGCGTGCGGTCGTCGTCACGATGCCAATAAGGATACGGTTACCATGGTACCTTGGCCCTGCTGGCTTTGGACAGCGATCATGCCGCCCCAGCCATCTACTAAACGACGACTGACGGCCAAGCCTAGGCCACTGCCACTTGTTCTCGTTGAAAAATGGGGCTCGAATATGCGCGGCATGACATCATCTGGTATGCCATCGCCATCGTCCCCCACTCCAATCACCACATAGGGGCCATCGTTCGACACGCGAACCTCGACTCGCTTGGCATGCGCCAATCGAGCGTTTTCCAAGAGATTGAGGAGCACTTCGCGAAGATCGTCCCTGCGGGCTTGGGCAATGAGTTGACCGTTCGCGACAACCGAAAATTGCACGCCGCCCTCAGCCCCGAGGCGTTCCAAATCCACGACATCGCGGACAACTGCGCCGACATCGGTCGCTTCGGCTGGCGGCCGTTCCTCGGGAGCGGTGCCGTAGCGGCTGAACGCGCGCGCAATCTCGTCGAGTCGATCGATCTCGGCCAAGATGCGCGTCGCATTCTGTTGCAGAATGCGATCGAAGTCTTTGCGCTTGTCCGCGTGCGCGCGTTGGAGATGCTGGACGCCGAGTCGGATCGGCGTCAGCGGATTTTTGATCTCGTGCGCGACTTGACGCGCCATCTGTCCCCACGCGAGCACACGCTGGCTGGCGCCGAAGTCGGCGGCCATGCGGCGAAACGCGGAGAAGACGGGAATGAACTCGGCCGGTGGCTCGCCGCCGAGATCCGGCTCGCGCGCGCCGGCGGCCGCGGCCAAGGCGGCACGGCGCAACGCGTCGATCGGGCGGGCGAATTCGCGCGCCGCGAGCCCGCTGAGCCACAGCGCCGCCACCGCGCCCATAACGGTCGCGAACATGAGCAGGATGCTCAAATCATCTCTCCGGCGCGTGAGCGCCGCGTCCTCCACGACATCGGCGCCAGAAGGCGCCGCCAGCACCACGTGCTCGCCGCGGTCGTCCGTCGCGGCTCGATACCCAAACAAGGCGGTCGTCGCGTCCAATCGTTCCACCCGATCGGCGGTGACCTCCTCGGCGAGGCCGAGCCCGAGCTGAATGTCGGGACGTAAGAACGTCCCGATCGGCGCCAACTGCGCAAGCAGCGTATCGCTCGTCCCGGAAAGCTGACCACTTCGGTACAGGAGCAACGGCGTGTCGAGACGATTGCCGGCCACTTGGAGAAACTCGACTTCCCCATTGTTGACGACGGACCGCAGGGTCTCCAAGACGCGCAGCGCATGGGACTGCCGGTCGTCGGTCGCCAACCGGCGGTACGACCATGCCGCGAACAGGAGCGCCGGTGTCACGAAGAACGCGAACAGCACGACCGTGAGCTGCGCACGGTAGCTATGGGCCCACCGGCGGGCGCGCCACCGGAGCCATCGCCAGAACGCGCCGCCGGTGATCGCCGCCAGCATCCACAGCATCCCGATCACGATGAGGTCGAGCAACAGGAGCAGCGTGCCGCGCTCGGCCAGCGCATCGACCGTTCGCAGATCGATCTCGACGTGCGCTCTCGCGGAGCCGAGGGCACCACCGACGAGCCAGTCCGCGTGGAGCTGCTCCCCCGTGCGCGTCCACCGACGTGTGAGACCGCGCGCGAGCAGCGTGTCGGCATGACTCGCGACTCGGATCGGCGTCAACGTGTAGGGTGGCGCGGTCGACGCGTCGGGCGCGATGCCCAAGAGACGCGCATCGGCTGACGGCGTGATGAGCCGTGTGGTCGGAGCGACGACGACGGTCGTCACCGCATGCGTCGGCCCCGGAGCGGCCAGCACCAATTGGACGCCGGGCGATCCCGCGGTTTCCATGATCACGGTGGAGTCGCCGGCCCGCGCCTCGTTGACCGCGCGCGCGACCTGTTGCGATGAGGTCGCGAATTGCGCGAGTTGCAGTGTCGCCAGTGTATCGCCGTCGGGTGACCATTCGGTGAGCGCGACCGGATAGCCGCCGGCCGCCAGGTCCGATCGGGCGTAGAGCTTGAGCAGGTCGGCACGCGAGCGCGGCGGTGCTTCGACCGCCAAGTCGGCTCCAAATCGCTCGAGCAGGAGCGTCGCATTCGGGTCGGGGGTCGTCAGCCCCGTGACATCTCGCTCGGCGAGCGCGATGCGGCGTTCCGCGTTCGCCGACCAAATGAGGAGCGCCGCGCCGCATCCAGCGACGACGCTGGCGATCATCACCCGTGGTCTCGACCCGGACGCAAAGGCAGCGGCCATACCGGCGGCGATCCAGAGACCCACATAGACAGCCGGCCATGGCATCGTGGGTTGCCACAGCGATACACCCAGAGCGGCCGCCGCTATCGCGAGCCCGATCGCCACGCTCGCCGGCAGGCCGCCCGGATTTCCGATGGCACCACGCCCCGCGACCACCGCCAAGGAAAGGAGAGCCGTGCCGGTCAGCGCCAACGTCACCTGCCATACGATCCACACCTCCAGCGGCACGCCAGATCCGGGAGACGTGATGCCTTCCGCCAACGCGTGGACGAGATATGGCGTCGTCGCGGCGATCAGGAGTGCCAGCCCCCCCGCGAGAATGCGAGGGCGGATCCGAATGCCGGCTTGGATGATCGCCAATGCGCCGAGTGCCGCGATGGCGCTGGTGATGGCCAGCGCTCCCACGCTTGCCGTCAGTGGTCCGCCGATCGGCGAGAAGAAGTACGTCGGATCCAGAATGGGGCTCAGATTCGACAGCGTGTTGAGCGGCACGATGACGAGTCCCAGGATCGGGACGGTCAAGGCCGCGAGACGGCGGCCCAGCGCGGCGCGCGGATGCCACTCGGCGGCCACGAAGGCGATGAGCGCGAGGGCCAGGAGCACCACCCCATGGCGTCGAGAGCGGTCGATGACTCGTGGTCGGACGGCATCGAGGCGCGGGGGCAGCGGTTCGATAGAGAGCAGTCCTTTGCCACCAGGGGCGAAGATGTCGCCCATGAACGGCTCGACGGGCTGGTTGAACGCGAATCCCAGTACGCCTGTGCGCTGGACGATCCATTCGTCCAAGGCGCGCGCCAGACGGTCGGCCGGCGGGTCCGCGTGGAGCAGCGCCGTCGCGACGGCGCGGGAGTCATTGCGAGTGACCCTCGCCTCGAGGGTGACGTAGAAATCGCTCCACGTCACGGCATAGGTGGCGGTGTCGTCTGACGGCTCCACGCGCACCCGTCCAGCCCACGCAACCGGCGCTCCGGCGCGATAGAGCACGACCCCCTGCTCCGTCGCGTAGCGTTCAGGGTTCATACTGGCGGCCAAGGTGCGAAAAGCCCCAGCAGGATCGTTCGGTGCGTCTAGGGCGCGGACCGCGGTGCTGTGGAGGGTCTTGGCCAGGTCATTGAGCGTCGTCCGGGCAGTTGTTTGCGCGTTGGCGGTGATCGACGCCGACATCGCCGGCCAGTCGTGCTCGAGTCGGAGGATCGAGTACTGGTCCCCGATGGCGACCAGGTTGAATACCGCCATGGCCAACGACGCCGTCATACCACGCTGGCGGAAGGAAAGCCAGATGGCCACGACCGTGGCGCCTACGCTGACAGCGAGATAAGGTAGGTCGGGCGCGCGGAGCCAGCGTGCCGCCGAGATCACGGCGACCACCATCACGGTGGACCAACCCAAAGACCGCATGCCGCTTCCACGACGAATCAAAGAGCTACCGCCGGGGCGCGTCGCCGCCGCGATCGCCGACGATCCACGGCTGATCGTGCCGATCGGCACGTGCGAGGCCCATGGGCCCCACGTGCCGCTGGGCCTCGACACGATCATTGTCGAGCGCCTGGCGGACGACCTGTCCGCGGAATTCGGCGTGCTGCGCGCGCCGACCGTCGAGTATGGCGTGAACGCGGAGACTCGGCGTCCGTCACCGGGCAACGGCACCGTGCGAAAGAAGACGCTTCATATGCTGCTGAACGACCTGCTGGCGTCGTGGGAGGCAACGGGCGTCCGGGAGTTCATTCTGTTGACCGCGCACGGGTATGACGCGCACCAGGAGGCCCTCGCGACGGTGACTACGTCCGAGGCGCGCGTTCGCGTCGTCGATGTCTATGCGGTGCATCTGGCGGATCTCCTGGTCGGTCAAGACGCCGCGTTGCACGGAGATGAGGTCGACACCTCGCTCTTGTTACACCTCGCGCCCGAGTTGGTGAACATGAAAGCGGCGGAAGACTATAGTCTGTCGGAGGACGAGCGCCGCCGCTATCGGCGCGGCCGCTCGGCGTCGGGCCGGCCCACGCTGGCCACGCCTGAGAAAGGTCGCTTGTTGTACGAGCGTCTGCGTGAGCGCATCGCGCAGCGGATCTTCAGGCCCCCCGTTTGAGGGCAGTCGCCGCCGCGCTTCTTCTGGCTGGTTCGGCCGCCGGCCAGCCGGCGACCCCGGGTCTCATCATCGACCAGGGCAGCTTCACGATCACCGTTACCGGCTCGGCGCCGGTCTCGGGTCGAGAGACATTCGCCATCCGCCGTGCCCCCGGCGGTTTTCAGGCATCGGGAACGGTGCTGTTCGCCGATCGTCGTCTGTCGCCGACGCTCTCCACTGACCCGACCGGGTTTCCTCTCAGCTACGCGCTGGATGTGCGGAGTGGCCCCGGTCGTCTCGAACGAGTGAGCGTGGCCCGCGACCGGGCATTCTTGACGTTGCGCGCGAGGGTGTCCGAACAGGAATCGGTGCGCGAGCTTCCGGCGACGATCGCGCGCCGTGCGCCGGATTCCGCGCTCGTGGGTGGCACCGTGATCGTAGATGACGATATCGTCCATCAGTACTATTTTTTGATACTCGGGCGCCGAGAGGGGACCGTGTCGGTGGTGGTGCCGGCGCGTCGCAGGGTGATCTCGATGCGCGTCGAGCGCCTTGGTCCCGACTCGGTCCGGGTCGGCGGCAAGGAGCTCGCCGCGGTGCGGGTGCGGGTCACCAGTGATTCCGATGACGAGCGGCTCGTCTGGATCGATGGAGCCGGCCGTATCTTGCAACTCGCACGGCCTGAGAAGCATCTAATGGCGGTACGGGATAGCCCGCCCCAACCCTAGTGAAACTCTTTTCTGACCGGTACGTACGGTCAGCAACTACTGACGCGGTGTCCATGATTCGTCTCTCCATCGTTATGGGGGCCCTGGCGCTTGCGGGCCCGATCGGCGCGCAAGGACCGGACTCGGCGGGACCGGTTTTGACGTTGGCCGATGCCCAACAGATCGCAAAGCACAACAACCCCGTGTATCTCCAGAGCGTCGTCGCTCGGCGTGCCGCGAGCGCGAACCTCCGGGCGGCGTACGGGCAGTTCCTGCCACAGTTGGCAGCGAACGCCCAAGCCCTCTACTCGCAGGCCGGCACGCAGATCGCCAATGGATCGTCGTTGGGTGCCAGCTCCAACTACGAAGAGTCGCAGTGGCAGCTCAACCTGACGTATACGCTGAGCGCGAACACTTTCATTTCACCCGCGTACAATCGCGCGAATCGCGACGCCGCCGAGGCTGATATCGGGAGTGCGGCGGCGACGCTTCGGAACAACGTCGCATCGTCGTACATCGCGGTCCTTCAGGCCGCGGCTCAGGCCAACCTCCAAGATACGCTCGTCGCCGACGATTCGGCGCAGCTGCTCCTCGCGCAAGCGCGCGTGGCCGCCGGCGCGGCGACGCCACTCGATGTGCAGCGCGCCCAGGTGACGCTCGGGCAGCAGAAAGTGTCGGCCGTGCAAGCGCACAACCAGGTCGACGTCACGAAACTCCAGCTCTTTCAGACGTTAGGAGTGACACAGCCCAAGGGCGTGCAGGTCCGGGACACATTCCAAGTCGTACCGGTCCAGTACACACTCGACAGTTTGCAGGCCATTGCCCGCCAGTCCAATCCGCAACTCGTCGCCCTGCAGGCGCGCGAGCACGCGGCCGATGTGGATGTAAGTCGTCAACGCGGTCTGTACACGCCGCAGTTGCAAATCTTCACCGGTCTCAGTGGGTATACGTTTACATACACGAACTTCAATTCGCTGCTCGCGTCTCAGCAGTCGAACCAGCAGCTCTTCTACTCGCTCTGCATTGCGGGCGGGGGCACGGCCGCGACGTGCGGATCACCGACGCTGACGCCGGGCGAGATCAACCAGCTGCGCAGTCAAAACAACGCGTTCCCGTTCGGCTTCATCAATAACCCGCGTCAGATTTCGGCTCAGCTGACCCTGCCGATCTTCGACGGGTTCGTGCGCGAGCAGAAGGTCGAGCAGGCGTACGCCGCGCGGCAAGACGCGCAGTACAACCGGCGCGCCCAACAGCTGGCACTGACCGCGAATGTCACAAGCGCGTATCTGAGTCTGACGACGGCGGCGAAGACCGCCGCGTTGCAGCAGGAGAATGCCGGCAAGGCGCGCGAAGAGCTCGCGCTGGCTCAGGCGCGATACCAAGTGGGAGCGGCCTCGTCACTGGATGTAACGGATGCCGTGGCGTCGTTCGAGCGTGCCGAAACCGATCGCATCAATGCTGTTTATTCTTATCAAACCGCGTTCGCCGCGTTAGAAGCCGCGGTGGGCCGCCCCCTA
>DASRDS010000061.1:0-4035 GCA_035652495.1 Gemmatimonadaceae bacterium | reverse complement strand
CGACAGTCGGGTCAGCCGAGGCCTCCGCCGGCGGCGGAATGCGCTGCGAGATGGTGAACTCAACCCCCGTCAGGCTATCGATCGACATCAGCGTATTCTCGATGTCGTGATCGCCCATGATCTTCGTCGTACCCTTATACAGATACCCGGCCAGCCGCTCCGAGGTCTTATACTCGCCTTTCTTCCCGTTGCCGTTGTATAACTCGATCGGCGGATCCGTGGGACGGCTTGGCACAATATGCCAGGGCCCCGGCACCTGCGTATCAAACAGCGCCCGTGCAATCCTGACATCATTGCCGAGCAGCCCGTCGGCGTTAGCGAGATCGTGCTCCAGAAACCGCGAATCGGTCTCGTGCCACGCAAACCCGCCCGCCAGCCCAACGCCAAGAATCGCGGCGAGCGTCACGGCGAGCGACAGTTTGGCGGCGATACCCCAACGTTTCACGTCTCGAAGACGAGACAAGTTGTAAAAACGAAACGAGCCGACGTAGGAAGTCCGGCCGCTAAGTAGCCACTAGTATCTATCGCGGATCGCGACCCGAAGCTCGGACCGTGGCAGTTCGCGGGCGAATTTCCAACGACTTCTTTAGACCTGTCGTTCACTCGCCGCGCCTGGGCGGAAATGAGCCAACCCAAAGGAATGCAGCGACGCAAAGCGGAGCGCCGCGCCTTCAAGGCAAAAGAGGCACCCCAAGGGGTGCCTCTTTTGACGATGGAGGCGCGGGGTACTGCCCCCCGGTCCATGCCGCCGATCTATCAGCGCGTCTACGTGCGTATCTCGCTACTTAAAGTCTCCAGCCGCTGGCCAGCGAGCAACCTACTGCTGGACGAGCCCTCTAGAGTTTCGCGCTATGCCGGAAGGCGCGGCGCAGCGCTAGCCCAGATTTTCGATACCGTCAAAGCCGCCCCGGGCGGGCTTCCCTGACGGCAAGGCGCATAACCGAAGTTACGCAGCCAGAGCCATGTTGTTGTTGGCTTTTGTGATTTTCCCGAGTGTTTATCCAGAGACCCGAGGACCTGGGCACGCAACGCCGATCTACCGACACATGTCGAGCCTAGTTCGCCCCCGACGTATCAAAATGTAACCGCCCCGTGCGTGATCCGCGAGGCGGCCATTGCGGCGCCAAAGCCGTTGTCAATGTTGACTACGCTCACGCCGGCCGCGCAACTGTTCAGCATCGCGAGGAGCGGCGCGAGGCCCTGAAAGCTGGCGCCATAGCCAACGCTCGTCGGCACCGCGATCACGGGCGCGGCGACGAGCCCGCCCACGACGGACGGCAAGGCGCCGTCCATCCCCGCGACGACGATCACGACCGCGGCGTTCATGAGATCGCGGCCGTGCGCCAGCACGCGATGAATGCCGGCCACGCCCACGTCCGTCGCTCGCGCCACCGTGTCTCCGAGCGCCTTCGCGGTCGCCGCAGCTTCCTCGGCGACCGGGAGGTCACTGGTGCCGGCTGTGACGATCAGCACGAGGCCCTTCCCCCTTGGTACTCGCGTCGCGTCCTTCGGCGGCACGAACACGGTGCGCCCCATCTCATTGATCTCGGCCGCTTCGTACTTGTCGCCCAACGCCGCGCGCAACGCCGGTTCGCAGCGCGTGATCAGCACGCCATCGCCATGCGGCTCGAGCTGGTCCGCGATCGCCAACACTTGGTCGACGGTCTTCCCAGAGGCGTAGATGACCTCTGGAAAGCCTTGGCGCAGTGCCCGATGATGATCGACCGTCGCGAACGGCGACGACTGCGACGGAGCTAAAGCCAACGCATCAAGCGCGTGACGTGGATCGAGCGTACCCGCCGCGACTTGCTGCAGCAGGGACAGCGCCTGCTCGCGAATCACGCGAACGCCGGCTCCAGGTACGCGGCAAACAACCCCTCGACCTCGGCGAACGAGTTCACCGCATGTAGCCGCTGGCGCAACTCGGCCGACCCGGGAAGCCCCTTCACGTACCACCCCAGGTGCTTGCGGAACTCGATGGCGGCGCCTTTGAGATCCCCTTCGTACGCCATCACCATCTCGGCATGCCGCATGGCAATCGCGAACCGTTCCCGCACCGATGGCTCGGTCGGCATCGGAAGTCCGTCGAGCAAGGCACGCGCCTGCGTGAAGATCCACGGTTGGCCGAACGACCCGCGCGCGATCATGACGCCCGCGCACCCGGTCTCGCGCTGCATGCGGAGCGCATCGGCGGCGGTCTTGATGTCACCGTTGCCGATGACCGGAATGTCGAGCGCGGCGACCACCGCCGCGATCTCATCCCAACGCGCCGCCCCGGTGTACATCTGCGCGCGCGTACGCGGATGCAACGTCAGCGCGGTCGCCCCCGCGTCCTGACATCGCAGCGCGATCGTCACCGGATCGCGCATCTCCTCGCTCCAGCCGCTCCGAATCTTCACGGTGACTGGAAGCGAAGTGGACGCGCGAACGGCTCGAATCACGGTCGCGACCAGATCCAGATCCTTGAGGCAACCCGAGCCACCGTTCCGACGCACGACTTTCTTGACGGGACAGCCGAAGTTGATGTCGATGAACTCGGGCTGAAAGACATCGGTCACGAGCGACGCCGCGTCTCCCATGGCGCCCGGATCGGCCCCGAAGATCTGCACCCCGATCGGCCGCTCATCGGGCCCGAACCGGAGCTTATCCCATGTCGCCGGATTCTCGCGCCGGATGCCCTCGGCCGAGAGAAACTCGGTGACCACCACGTCGGCGCCGAACGAGCGGCACAGCCGGCGGAACGGCGACTCCGACACCCCCGCCATGGGTGCCAGATACAACGGCACCTCGGCGGCTACGGGGTATGGGAACGCGCGCGTCCGGCTCATGACCGTAAAACTAAGCGGCGAACGGCCTTAGTGTAGAATCCGGCCGTTCACGGGCTGACTCGGTGCAATAAGCGTCAGCAGATCGGAATCTACCCCTGGCGTCTTGGGCCAGTTGAGCGAGAAGCCGACGGTGAATGTGCCGAGCGAGCACGTGACAGGCGGTGTATATGTGCCCGCGTAATACGTCAGCCCGGATAACACCTGGCACGCGGAGCCGATCGATGTCGTGTGCACCGTCATAGTCCCGGCTCCGAACGGCACCTCCACTGTGTCCGCCAGCAAATATCCGTCGGTCTGCACTGTACCGGGGTACGGCCAGAATTCTTGCTGCACATACAGCACGTTCGTGAGATTGAAATCGCTGTACGCAAAGAAGTGGTAGATCGAGTCAGGCTCGGGGTAGGTAGTGAGGGTCGACTTGAGAACAAACCCTTTCCAGGACTGCATCCCTCCGGCGGTGCTGATGAGGAACGTCATCGGCGCGACACCGTTCGCGGGAAAGGACTCGACTTCAGAGAGGTAAGAGGCGCGCGGTCCATTGGGTTGCGCCACTGTAGCAGCGGCCGTCAGGCTGTCGATGTGCCTCGCGAGCTGGGCGGGCGTGATGCCGCTCGGCGCCGTCGAGGAGTCGCATCCTACAACCGACAGTGCGACCATTGCGGAAACAGCCGGGCGCATGAAGTTCAACATGACCCGAATTTACAGCCGAGTCCGCTGCTACCGCCAGACTGTCAAAGGCAATAGTTTCCGACGTTTTGAGCCACCCAGGGGATCCATGGAACTCCGCGAGTTTTTCTCTGAAGACGCGATCAATCTCGACCTGCAGGGCACGACGAAAGACGAGATCCTGAAGGAGCTGATCTCACTGCTCAAGCTCGACGAAAAATCGGACGGGATGCTGTTCAAGATGTTGAAGCGCCGCGAGAACCTGGGCTCGACCGGGATCGGTCGCGGGATCGCGATCCCCCACGCGCGGTCGCTGGTCGTCAACAAGCTCCGGGTCGCATTCGGCCGCAAGGCCAGCGGCGTCGACTTCAAGGCGATCGACGAGAAGCCGGTGTACTTCTTCTTCCTGATCGTCGCCCCGCCGCTCGAGATCTCGAACCAGTATCTGCCGGTGCTCGGCAAGATCGCGCAGTTCAGCAAGGAGCCCGATGTTCCCCAGCGCCTGCTCGCGCTCAAGGAGCCAAAGGAGTTCATGGCTCTC
>DASRDS010000060.1:0-1453 GCA_035652495.1 Gemmatimonadaceae bacterium | reverse complement strand
CCTCAAGGAGATCACGGACGGCCAGGGCAAGTTCATCATGTTCATCGACGAGCTCCACACGATCGTCGGCGCCGGCAAGGCCGAGGGATCGATGGATGCCGGGAACATGCTGAAGCCGATGCTCGCACGCGGCGAGCTCCGGGTCATTGGCGCGACCACGCTCGACGAGTACCGCAAGTACGTCGAGAAGGACGCCGCATTGGAGCGTCGCTTCCAGCCGGTTTACGTGGGCGAGCCGACGGTCGAGAACACCATCGCTATTTTGCGCGGGCTCAAGGAGCGCTATGAAGCGCACCATGGTGTGCGCATCACCGACTCGGCTGTCGTAGCGTCCGCGACCTTGTCAAATCGCTATATCGGCGACCGGTTCCTCCCGGACAAAGCGATCGATCTTTTGGATGAGGCGTCGTCGCGGTTAAGAATAGAAATCGACTCGATGCCGCAGGAGATCGACGAAGTCGAACGTCGCATCACTCAGTTAGAAATCGAACGGCAAGCGCTCCGCAAAGAGAAGGACAGAGAATCCACGGAACGGCGCGAAGCGCTGGAGCGTGAGCTGGGCGAGCTCAAAGAGAAGTCGTCCGGAATGAAGGCCCAGTGGCAGCGCGAAAAAGAAACCCTCGGCGCCGTCGGCAAGCTCAAAGCTCAAATTGACGAAGCGCGCGTGCAGGCCGATCAAGCGACGCGTTCTGGCGATCTGGGGCGCGCCGCCGAGATCCACTACGGGACGATCCCCGAGCTCGAGCGCAAGATGAAGGAGGCCGAGCAGCAGCTGGCCAGCCGGCAGAGCGGCGGCACACGATTCCTCCATGAGGAAGTCACGGCCGACGATATCGCCGAGGTGGTGGCTCGCTGGACCGGCATTCCGGTCGCACGGATGCTGGAAAGTGAGAAAGAACGCCTGACCCACTTGGAAGCCGAGCTCGCCAACCGAGTCATTGGTCAGCCGGAAGCCGTGACCGCGGTCGCCAACGCGGTCCGTCGCTCGCGC
This sequence comes from Gemmatimonadaceae bacterium, assembly GCA_035652495.1. GTDB lineage: Bacteria > Gemmatimonadota > Gemmatimonadetes > Gemmatimonadales > Gemmatimonadaceae > DASRDS01. Next base: position 462 of record DASRDS010000060.1, on the reverse strand, counting down.
GCGGGTCTCCAAGATCCGAATCGTCCGATTGGCTCGTTCATCTTTCTGGGCCCCACGGGCGTCGGCAAGACCGAAACCGCTCGCGCCCTCGCCGAATTTCTGTTCGACAGCGAGCAAGCGATGGTGCGCATCGACATGTCCGAGTACATGGAGAAGCACGCCGTCGCGCGCCTCATAGGCGCACCACCCGGTTACGTGGGCTACGAAGAGGGCGGTCAACTGACGGAGGCCGTCAGGCGCCGTCCGTATTCAGTAATCCTGTTTGATGAGGTCGAGAAAGCGCACCAGGATGTATTCAATGTATTATTGCAAATCCTCGATGATGGCCGGCTGACCGACTCGCAGGGGCGGACCGTCGACTTCAGAAACACGGTCATCATCATGACGTCGAACATCGGCAGCCAATACATTCTGGATCGAGGCAAGGCCGAATGGGCGATTGTCGAGACCCAGGTGACGTCG
>DASRDS010000059.1:0-5288 GCA_035652495.1 Gemmatimonadaceae bacterium | reverse complement strand
TCGAGGTGCACGGACATGGCCAGACCGTTCGCGACCGGTTGCGTGAGGACACCATCGATCTTTCAGCCGCGCAAGGCAGCGGAATGGAACTGCCGTATCGCGACGGCTCGTTCGATGCCGTCGTCATCGTGAGCGCGCTGGAGTTCATGGATGATCCGGGCGCGTGTCTCGCCGAGTCGTTGCGCGTGACGCGCGCGGGTGGACGCGTCATTACCGTGACGCCGCGCGTGTTGTCCTGGGCTGACGCGGTCTATCGTGTACTTTCCGGCATCGACCCGGAGTCCGACTTCCGCGGCGGACGTCAACGAGTACAGCGAGCGCTCACCAAGTTCGACGCCGACCGACGGCCGCGGCCATTCCCCTTCCCCAGAATGCTCGCGCCGTATGAGCTGGTGTTGCTATACAAGCGCTAAGGGACTATCTTCCGTGAGCAGACACAACTGTTGTCCGTGGCGATTTATGCGACTTGCGACCACGTAAAACAATCCGCTAAAGCGCCCGCCGCCCGGCCGCTTTTAGCGACCGGGCTTCTTTACTTATGCTCTCATATCTTCAAGCGCTCGAATCGAAGGTCCTGATCTTTGATGGTGCGATGGGGACGAACATCCAGCGCGCGCATCTCACCGCCGAGGATTATGGCGGGAAGGCGCTGGAGGGGTGCAATGATCACCTCGTCCTTACGCGACCTGACGTCATTCAGGGCATCCACGAGTCGTTCCTCGCTGTCGGATGCGATGTCGTGGAGACCTGTACGTTTCAGTCGACTCCCCGGCGTCTCGCCGAATGGGGACTGGGCGACAAGACCAGGGACATCAATTTCACGGCGGCGCGTCTCGCGCGGGCCGCCTGTGACAAATATTCGACGCCGGACGAGCCGCGGTTCGTGGCCGGGTCCATTGGGCCGACGGGGATGCTGCCGTCGAGCAGCGATCCGGCGCTGTCGGCGATTTCGTTCGATGAGCTGAGTGAGAACTTCTATCAGCAGGCGAAGGCGCTCGTCGAAGGAGGCGTCGATGTCCTGCTCGTCGAAACCTCGCAAGACATTCTGGAAGTCAAAGCGGCGATCGCGGGCTTCGAGAGACTCTTTGCCGAGCTAGGTCGGCGGGTCGCGATACAAGCGCAAGTGACGCTCGACACGAGCGGCCGTATGCTCCTCGGGACCGACATCGCGAGCGCGATGACGACGCTCGAGTCGCTGCCGGTCGATGTCATCGGCCTCAACTGCTCCACCGGTCCGGAGCACATGCGCGAGCCGGTGCGCTATTTGACCGAGCACGCTCGGCATCCGATCTCGGTGATTCCAAACGCCGGGTTGCCGTTGAATACCGGTACGGGCGATGCCGTGTACCCGCTCGAGCCGGATCCGATGGCCGACGCGCTCCGCTCGTTCGTCCATGATTTCGGCGTGCGCATTGTTGGTGGGTGTTGTGGCACGACGCCCGAGCATCTTCGCGCGATCGTGGCCGCGGTGCGAGGAACGGATCGAAAGACGGGTCGGGCCGCACGTCACGACGTACCCCGAGTCTCGAGCGCCATGCGCGCGATCACCCTGCACCAGGACCCGCCGCCCCTGCTCATCGGCGAGCGTCTCAACGCCCAAGGGTCACGCAAGGTGAAGCAACTGCTGCTCGCCGACGACTATGAGGGGTTGCTCGATGTCGCGCGTGAGCAGGCCGAGTCCGGCGCGCATGTGCTCGACGTGTGCGTGGCGCTGACCGAGCGCGCGGACGAGGCCGAGCAGATGGCGGCGACGGTGAAGCTCTTGTCGATGAGCGTCGAGTCGCCGCTCATGATCGACTCGACCGAGGCGACGGTCATCGCGCGGGCGTTGGAGCATGTGCCCGGACGCGCGATCGTGAATTCGATCAACATGGAGAATGGGCGGAAGCGCATCGAGGACGTCCTGCCGCTCGTGAAGAAGCACGGGGCGGCCGTGGTCGCGCTCACGATCGATCCGGTGGGTATGGCGAAGACCCGCGACCGGAAGCTCGAAATCGCGCGGCGCATCCATGAGATCGCAACGACCGAGTATGGCCTCGCGCCGTCAGACCTCATCTTTGACGCGTTGACGTTCACGCTGGCGACCGGTGAGCAGGAGTGGGTCGACTCGGCGCACGAGACGATCGAGGGGATTCGGCTCATCAAGCGCGAGTTGCCCGGCGTATTGACCGTGCTCGGCGTGTCGAACGTGAGCTTCGGGCTCACGCCTCCCGCACGTGCCGTGTTGAACTCCGTCTTTCTGCACCACTGCGTCGCGGCGGGGCTGGATGCCGCGATCGTCAATCCGGCCCATGTGCGCCCGTACGCGGAGATCGATACCGCCGAACGTGCCATGGCCGATGATCTCGTGTTCAATCGGCGGCCGGATGCGCTACAGCGATATATCGAATACTTCGCTGGCGCGTCCGCCTCTTCCAAAGAAACGCGCGAGGATCCGACGGCGGGGATGTCGCATGACCAGCGCATCCACTGGAAGATTGTGCACCGTCAAAAAGATGGCATTGAAACCGACCTGGACTCCGCCGGCGTTCGCGAACACCCGGTTCGTTTGCTGAATGACGTGCTCTTGCCCGCAATGAAGGAAGTCGGCGACAAGTTCGGAGCGGGAGAATTGATCCTGCCGTTCGTGCTACAAAGTGCCGAGGTCATGAAAAAAGCCGTGCGGCACCTAGAGCAGTTCTTGGAAAAAGCCGAGGGATACACAAAGGGGAAAGTCGTGCTGGCGACGGTGTATGGCGATGTCCATGACATCGGCAAATCGCTCGTCAACACGATCCTGTCAAACAATGGCTATACCGTGTATGACCTGGGAAAGCAGGTGCCGGTCAATACGATCATCGACAAGGCCCAAGAAGTCGGCGCCGATGCGATTGGACTTTCGGCGCTGCTGGTGTCGACATCGAAGCAGATGCCACTCTGCGTGCAGGAGCTAGACAAGCGCGGCTTGAATTATCCGGTCCTGATCGGCGGCGCGGCGATCAACCGGCGCTTTGGTCGACGGGCGCTGTTCGTCGAGGGTGAACGCGCGTATGAACCGGGCGTGTTCTACTGTAAAGACGCATTCGAAGGCCTGGAGACGATGGATGCGCTGATGGACAACGCACGGCGCGGCCGCCTGGTGTCCGATGTGCTGAGAGCCGCGCGCGATGATGTGTTCATTCAGACGGGCAAAGACATCGCCGCTGGGACGGATGCGACCACGCGCAGTGATGTCCGCGTCGATAATCCGGTGCCGTCGGCGCCGTTCCTTGGCACTCGTGTGCTGCGTGACATCCCGCTGTCTGAAGTGTTCGACCTATTGGATCTCGACGAACTCTATCGCTTGCAGTGGGGTGGGCGCGGATCGGGCCCGGAATTCGAGCGCACCGTACGCACCGAGTTCGAGCCGACGCTCGAACGGCTCAAAGCGCAGGCGCACAGTGAAGGGTGGCTCAAACCGCGAGCGGTGTACGGGTATTTCCCGGTGCAGTCGAGCGGGAACGATCTCGTCGTCTATGATCCAGCCGCGTACGAGAGTGATGCGGGCTCATTGCGGGAGATCGCGCGATTTCATTTTCCGCGACAGGCGGGTCGCGAACGACTCTGTCTCGCCGACTACTTCCGGTCGGTCGACTCAGGCGAGGTCGATGTCCTCGGCCTCCAGATCGTCACGGTCGGCGATGAGGCGACCGCCAAGGTCGACGCGCTGAACGCCGCCGGTCAGGTGGCCGAGGCATACTACGTCCACGGCCTGGCCGTCGAGGCGGCGGAGGCGGTGGCCGAGTGGATGCATCGGCGCCAGCGGCGGGAGCTCGGGGTGCCGAGTGGGAAGCGGTACTCGTGGGGTTATGGCGCGTGTCCGGATCTCGATGATCACGCGACGGTGTTCAAGCTGTTGCCGGCCGAGTCGGCCTTGGGCATGTCGCTGACCTCGGCGTTCCAGCTGCTGCCGGAGCAATCGACGGCCGCATTGGTCGTGCACCATCCCGACGCCAAGTACTACGCCGTCCGCGGCGCGGCGACGCAGCCGGCGGAGGCCGCGTGACCGCGGCGGCCGTATCGCAGACGACGCGCCGCGCGCTGCTCGAGCGGCTGCTCGACCCCGAGCGCGTGTCGATCTTCGATGGCGCGATGGGGACCATGCTGTACTCGAAGGGCGTGTTCATTAACGTCTGTTACGACGAGCTCAATGTCTCGGCCGCTGACCTCGTGTTCGGCGTGCACGAGGCGTACGCGCGCGCGGGCGCCGAGGTGTTGGAGACGAACAGCTTCGGGGCCAATCGACCGAAGCTCGCGCAGTATGGCTATGAGGGCCGTGTGCGCGAGCTCAATATTGCCGCGGCGCAACTCGCTCGCCGCGCTGCTGGTGACGGCATTCTCGTCGCGGGTGCGGTTGGACCGCTTGGCGTTCGCATCGAACCGTATGGTCCCACGAGCCGGGATGAAGCGCGGGGGTACTTCAAGGAGCAGATGGAGGCGCTCGCCGAGGGCGGCGTTGATCTGTTCATCGCCGAGACGTTTGGCGATCTCGATGAGATCGAGCAGGCGATTTTGGCGGCGCGGGAGGTGGATCCGACGATGCCGATCATCGCGCAGATGACGATCGGCGTCGATGGCGTGAGTCCGCTCGGCGTGCGCCCGGCTGACATCGCGACCGCGCTCGATCGGTTCGGCGCGGATATCATTGGGCTCAATTGCTCGGTCGGGCCGCAGGCGATTCTCGATGCGGTCGAGAAGATGACGCCCGTGACGCGCCGGAAGATCTCGGCCCAGCCGAACGCCGGCATGCCGCGCGATGTCGGTGGTCGCAGCATGTACATGGCGAGTCCGGAGTACATGGCGACGTATGCGCGCCACCTGATTCAGGCGGGTGCGCGCGTCGTCGGTGGGTGTTGCGGGACGACGCCGGAGCATACGCGGGCGATGGCCGAGGGTGTGCGCCCGCTTTCGCCGCGGCATGCGACCGTGGCCGCGTCGGCGGGCGGTGGGCGGCTATCGGGTGGCGTCATCTCGCCGATGGGTCACACCGGTGTGCCGGCCGTGCCGTTCGCCGAGCGGTCTTCGCTGGCCGCGAAGCTGGCAAAGGGCGTGTTCGTCTCCTCCGTCGAAATCGTGCCGCCGCGCGGCGTCGACGCTTCGCGCATGTTGCGCGATGTTGCCGCGCTGCGCGACGCGGGCATCGATGCGGTGAACGTGCCCGACGGTCCTCGGGCGCAGAGCCGCATGAGCGCCGTCCTCGTCAGCATCTTGATTCAGCAGCAAGTCTTCGGGATAGAGGCCGTCACGCATTACTGTTGTCGCGATCGCAA
>DASRDS010000058.1:0-2776 GCA_035652495.1 Gemmatimonadaceae bacterium | reverse complement strand
CCCGCGCTCATGGCAACCGTGGCATCGGCAGTTGAGCGGTTGTCGGCAGGTAGCCTGCTGGCTCAGACGATGGACCTCTACGAGCGGACGCTAAAGCTCTGCGACGAGGCCGACACGGAGGATGTGCGGACCAGGATCGCTGCGCTCGAACAAGTACGGCGCGTCACTGAGACATTGGCGAAAGTCGCGCTCGCGGCGAACACTGAGGCTAGTCAGCAGGGCGGCGCCACAGAAGAGCATCGCTTCGATATTGACGCCGCGATCATGGAGACGCTGGGCCGATCGGTGGCAACCGTGGACAAGGTGCCCGGCCGCGTCGATGAGGTATTGCCAGCACTACCGGCGCCGTCTAATACGTAACCTTAGATCGGCTGTCTAACCTCCCGAAATATTATGATCTACTCGGGGAATATTGCTCGGCGCGCTTCTACTGTTACTGCTCGTCATGCTAATTGCGCCATTGGGGTCACTACCTTTCGATAGACGCGACAAGGACGGCCCTTAGGGGCCGTCCTTGGCATCATTTCCGGCTGCGCGGTGAGACGTTTAGTCGACGAACGAGACGGTAACGTGACCAACTAGCTGGCGCGCGTATCGTTCGCATGCTTTTGTCGCGCCCGACCAGGACGCGTACTGTTGGAATTCTCCCATCTCTCCGATCGTTCCGTCGTCGTGCGCGACGCGAACAGTGTAGAGACGCGGATAGTTCCCCATGTCGTTACGTTCGCTGGTGATGAAGAACCGACCCGCGTACAGTGCGCTGCCGACACGCGACCGGAAGAAACGCATTGTCGCCGGATCGAAGAAGTGCTGGCCTGCCCGCTTGTTCGCGACGATCACGTCGTCCACTGTTCGAAACGGTGATGGGTAGGTGATTTCGACACCGTATGAATCCTGCATTGTCTATGTTCTCCTGATCTACATAGCGCTTCTAAGGCATGGCTTGCCATCGTCAGCGCGCACGTAGCCAGCGTGCGTGGACGCCCGCATGGAGCGAGCGTTTCGCCGTCAGTCCCTCATTCGTGCGTTTGCGAGGTTCGCTTCCTTCAGGTCCGCGCCCGTGAGGTTCGCACCGCGCAAGTCCGTACGACGCAGGCCCGCGCCCGTGAGGAGCGCACCGCGCAAGTCCGTACGACGCAGGTCCGCGCCCGTGAGGAGCGCACCGCGCAAGTCCGCACGACGCAGGTCCGCGCCCGTGAGGCACGCACCGCGCAAGTCCGCACGACGCAGGTCCGCGCCCGTGAGGCACGTACCGCCACGAAGGTCCGCACCGCGCAGGTCCGCGCCCTCCAGGTTCGCGCGGGACAGGTCCGCACCGCGCAGGTCCGCCCCGAACATGTCCGCGCCCGCGAACCAGCCGTCGCGGATGAGGCGCGGGATGTCGAGCGGCTCTACCACGCGGCAGCGCCGAACGCGGACCTTGTCCTGGTCTTCGCCCAACACGTCGTCCGTGTCGTACTCGACCACGAATGCGGTCGTCGCGGGGTAGCTCCCGAACGCCGCACCAAAGAACGTCTTCGCCAGATGCAGTCCGCGCCCGCACGGCTTGTTGTGCGTGTCGTACTCCCCGTCGGGGAGCGAGACCTCGCCCTCCTCGGGCCACTGGAACCCGTTGCGCGTGGTGCGGTTCGGCTTCGTGACCTTCCATGCCCGCACGATGGTGCCCATTGGTTGGTCCTCCCTGTTCGGCTTGGCTCATCAGTAGCGCAGTAGCCGGCTGCGCTAGACGCCCGCCGGAGCGAGCGTTTCGCCTCATAAGGCAGTTAGACGAGATCGGCATAGGACCACACCTCGCCCGCGTCATTGAGTGATTCGCATGCGGCGTCGATCGAACGCGTCGCGGCGTCGAGCGCGTCGCGTGCCGCGTTTACGCGGATTTGGGTACGCCGATCGGCGCCGCGGTAGGCGGCGGGTACGCGCATTCTAGCGAGATGATCGACAATCTCGCGGAGTTGCGCCCCCTCCGCGGCGATTTGGTTTTTCGCTTCGAGAATCGCCATTGCCGCGATGTTGTGGTCAAGCGATTGCGAGGGATTCATTTCTGAGCTCCTCCTGTCGTTGTCCGGTCTAGCTACCGGAGGGAACGCGCCGTGACGCGCTCCCCTCGGTCTCTAGGCCTTGTCCGAGCGGGTTACCTCTCCTCGCGCGTGTGCGCCATCAAAAACGCCAACTGCGCCGACCAGTAGTCAGCCGTGAGGTCCATGATGCGCGTTCGCTGCTCGTCACCTGCCGCCCACGCGACGATCGCGTCTGCGAGCGCCTCGGCGCACAGTCGGGATGCTCGTCTGATCTTCTCCGGGTGGTCCATGGGTTCCTCCAGTTTTCATTCTGCTCCGTCTCTATCGGCATGTCAAGCGGCAACTTGAGCGCATCCTGGCAGGATCGCTCGACCGCCCAAGCGTCCGGACAACCGCCGATCCCGCCGGGACGATCACACGGCGGCCTCGCGTCGAGCGCCTCAGACGGCGCTGTAGACCGCCCAGTTTCTCCCAGGTCATTCACGCATTCATGCGCGGCAGTCGATGGACCCGAGCCCGCATGTGGGCAGGTGATGGACGGCCCCCCGACCCGCCCGGACGCCAGTGCGGGACCCACACACACGCCGCCCCGGCACGCGTCGATGATCGTGCAGCAACAAGTGACATCGACCGTTTGGCAACCGGCAATGCGCGCAGTCGGTACCGGGACCCACCGATTCCCCGACGCACGGATGCCAAGTCGTGCCAATCCGAATCCTGTGAATGACCAGGGCATTCACGGGAGCGATCTGCGGAAC
>DASRDS010000057.1:0-3566 GCA_035652495.1 Gemmatimonadaceae bacterium | reverse complement strand
AACTCTGATAGAAGCGGGTCCGGCGAGCACGACTCCCGTTCTCTTGTCGGGGATTCGGTCAGCCGGCTTTGATCCGGCCGATATCACGCGGCTGATCGTCACGCACATTCACTTGGACCATGCCGGCGCGTCAGGTCTTCTGCTGCGTCATTTCCCGCGCGCGAAGGTGTTCGTTCATCCAAAAGGCGCGAAGCATCTCATAGACCCATCAAAGCTGATTGCCAGCGCCGAGCGCATTTATGGCGATCAGATGCAGACGCTCTGGGGAGACATCGTCCCGGTCCCAGAGGATCGGGTCGTGATCGCGGAAGATCAGGACATGATAGGGAGTCTGAAGGCGATAGACACGCCGGGTCACGCCGTGCACCATCACTCGTACTATGATGCGTCGACGGGCACCGTGTTCACGGGTGATGTCGCCGGCGTCCGCATCGACACGACGCGCTACGTCCGCCCACCGACGCCGCCCCCAGAGCTAGACCTGGACGCGTGGGCGAAAAGCATCGAGCGCCTTCGTCGGCTCGAGCCGCGTCGTCTCGCGCTGACGCACTTCGGCGAGTACGAGGACATAGCCTGGCATCTCGACGATCTCCAATCGCGCCTCAACACCTGGCGCGACTGGCTGAGCGCGGATTGCAGCGCGCGCACACTGGAGGAGCACGAAGCCGGGCTGCTCTCGCCCGAGCTCGCCGCGCGCTACGAGCGCGTCGGCACGTATCAGGCGTGCGTCGACGGATTCGCGCGATACTTCGCCAAGCGCTGATGCCTTGACATTCGACAACATATTGTCGAATGTCAAGGCATGGATCTTTTGCAAGGGACCTTGGATCTCCTGATCCTCAAAACGTTGGCGCTCGGTCCTCTCCATGGTTGGGGGATCTCGAAGCGCCTTCGCGATCTCTCCAGCGAAGCGCTCGCCGTAGGGCAGGGCAGTCTCTACCCGGCTCTCTATCGCCTCGAGGACAAAGGCTGGGTCACCGCCGAGTGGCGTCATAGTCCGGAAGGGCGCAAATCCAAGTTTTATAGTCTCACGGCAACGGGCCGCAAGCAGTTTGCGGCCGAGCGCGCGCAATGGCGCGAGTTTGCGTCGGCGATCGAGCAAGTACTGGCGGCGACATGAGTCGCTGGCGCGCGTTCTTCCAAAAGAAAAGGCTCGACCGCGAGCTCGACGAAGAGATGCGGCTCCATATCGAGATGGAAGCCGCCGATCTTCAATCGCGAGGGGTCGCGCCCGACATCGCGCGACGAGAGGCAACGATCGCGTTCGGCGGCGTCGAACGATACAAAGAAGCCCATCGCGATGCCCGCGGCATTCGCTGGCTCGAAGATGCCCTGGCGGACCTCCGCTATGCCGCGCGTGCCCTCATCAGGAGCCCAGCGTTCACGCTCTCGTCCGTGCTGGTGCTCGCGCTGGGCATTGGCGCGTCGACCACGATCTTCGGCGCGATCGATGCCGTGCTCCTGACGCGGTTACCGTATTCGCACGATGAGCGCTTGGTCGAGATCGGTATGCGGAACGGCGACAACACGTGGCATCTGTCCGCGGTCGACTATCGCGCGCTCGAATCGGACCAACGCAGCTTCACCGCACTTGGCGCCGAGTCGCCGAACGAAGTGGCCGTGCGGATCGGAAACGCCGACGCCGTTCGCCAATCCATGGCCTTCGTTACCTCCGGCGTCTTTCGAGCGCTCGGCGTCACCGTCGCCAGCGGTCGCGCGATCCAGCCCTCGGACGAGACCCCGGGCGCACCGGCGGTCGCGGTCGTCAGCGCGCAGATGGCCACGCGTGCGGGACTCGGGCAGACCATCACCATCGGTGGCGTGCCACACACGATCGTCGGCGTACTCCCACCCGGCGTCACGACCCTCGGTCGTCTCTCGGGGGATATCTGGCCCGTGCTGCAAGTCCGACCCCCGACCCGTCGCGGTCCATTTTTCTTGATCGGGCTCGCGCGGCTCAAGGACGGCGTCACCGTCGATGCCGCCACCCGTGATCTGGCGGGCATCAGCGAGCGGATATTCCCGATCTGGGCGTCGAGCTTCCAAGCTCGCTCCGCTCGCATCTTGCCAATGCCGCTCCGCGAACGCGTCCTCGGCGACGCCAGCCACACCCTCGGCGTATTCGGGGGCGCCGTCGCGCTCGTCTTGCTGGTCGCCGTCGCGAATGTGTCGAGCCTCGCGCTCGTCCGCGCGACCAACCGCCAACGCGAGCTGTCGGTGCGAGCCATGCTCGGCGGCACGCGGGGACGGCTCGCCCGCCTCCTCGTCGCGGAGAGCCTGCTACTGGCAGTCACGGGGGCGGTCGCCGGCGTACTGGTCGCGATCCTGGGCCTTCGCGTCCTGGTGGCGATCGGCCCCCATGTCCCGCGCCTCGCCGACGCGAAGCCCGACGTCACGATGCTCGGTTTCGCCGCCGTGGTCGCGATCGTCATCGCGCTCATCGTCGGCGGCGCGCCAGTGTGGTTGCTGGCCCGCGGCCACGCCATGGGGAGCCGCGTCATTGGTGCGGCGCGCGGCACGCAGGCGACACGAGCGGGATTCGTCATCGCGCAGTTCGCGCTCACCCTGCCGCTCCTGGCCGGGGCGGGCCTACTGTTGAACAGCTTTCTGCGCCTCGCTCGTGTGCGGCCAGGATTCGATGCCAGCGGCCTCGCCATGGTCCATGTGTCGCTGCCGTTTGCGCGGTACGGCAACGACACGACGATCGCCGCCTACTGGGTGCGCGCGTTACCCGTCATCCGCGACGTTCCGGGCGTGCTCGATGCCGGTCTCACCGAGTTTGCGCCGCCGAACGAGCCCGCCATGGACTTCAACAACTTCGCCTTGATGGATCGACCGGCTCCCGCTGATGGCGGGCAACCGGAATCACCCTGGATCACCGCGACCGCTGATTATTTTCGGACACTGCGTGTTCCGTTGCTCGACGGACGTCTCTTCACGCTCGCCGATAGTGCGTCCGCGCCGCCCGTGGTCGTCGTGAGCCGCGCGTGGGCCAACCATTACTATCCTGATGGGCGCGCGGTCGGTCACCAGATGATGCCGGGCGGCTGCACGACCTGTCCGCCCACCACGATCGTGGGCATCGTCGGTGACATCAAGGTACAGGGACTCGACGCGCCAGCCGATGCGATCTACGTACCGCCGACGCAAGGCTGGCCCCCGCAATTCAACGTGATCGCCCGGACGGCCGGTCCGCCGGCCGAAGCCGCCAAGCGCATGGTCGCCGCGCTGCGCACGCTCGACGCGGGCGTGCCGCTCGACCACGCGATGCCGCTCGAGGACCGCGTCTACGACTCCGTGACCCAGCCCCGGCACTGGACCATGTTACTCGGCGGGTTCGCCGCGGCGGCGCTCATGCTCGCGGCCGTCGGTGTCTTCGGCTTGCTGTCCTACAACATCAGCACCCGCCGCCGTGAGATCGGTGTCCGCATGGCCCTCGGCGCGCGCGCGAGTGCGGTCATCAACATGTTCGTCTGGCGCGGCATGGGCCACGCGCTGCTCGGCACCGCCATCGGCCTCGTGCTCGCGCTCTGGTCCTCGCACGCGCTCTCGAGCGCGTTGTTCGG
>DASRDS010000056.1:0-12621 GCA_035652495.1 Gemmatimonadaceae bacterium | reverse complement strand
GCTGACGGTCCGCGTCAACGCGGCGAATCCCAGCCGATGCACGGTGAGCGTGACTTGCGGGCCGGGACCCGTCGGTATGCGAAAACGGCCATTCGCATCGGTGACGGCTCCGGCGCCGGAATCCACGCGAACCTGGGCATTAGCGATCGGTAAGAGATCGCTCGCCCGTACAACGGTTCCCGAAACGCTCCCTTGCGCGTGCGCTAGGCGAGGACCGGTCGCGGCGCCAATCGCCGCCACGAGCCCAACTCTGAGCGCGGTCTCGAACCACAGTCGCCGCATCGCACCCCCGAAATTGTATACTGGCTGTATACCGTGAGGGGGTGACATTATGCTCCCGTTAACGGTCGCGCAATGGGGCATATCTTACGGGGGCCGCGGCGGCCGGGTTTCACTCCCACCCTTGTGCGCCGGGCGTCCCGTGCGTATCGTCGCGGGCAGCAGATCTGTATACACATGGTATACCACGCGTTAGCCGAGGGGGTGAGCATGCGTGCGCATGGTCGGCGATGGCGGGACGCCGCGGTCGTGGCGTTCCTCGTAGGTCTCGCGTCGGGCGCCGTTGCTGGCGTCGCGTGGGCGCAGGGGGCTGGCACGGTCTCCGGCACCGTCGAGCGGGCCGCCGGTGCGGCGGCCATCGAGGCGGCGCAGGTTGCGGTCGATGGACGGGCCGGGGTCGGCGCCGTCACGGATGCGCGCGGGCACTTTCTCATCGCGGGTCTCACGGGCGACAGCGTGACGTTGATCGTCCGCCGGCTCGGGTTCGGCTCGGCACGCAAGACGGTCCCCGTCGGCGCGCAGAATATCGAGATCTTGTTGAGCGAGACGGCGGTCAAGCTCGACGCGATCGTGACCACCGGCACGCCGGGCGCCGTCCAACAGCGCTCACTGGGCAACGCGGTCTCGACGATCGATGCCGTGCAAACCTTGCAGGAGTCGGGCGCCCCCGATCTCGAGAACGTGCTCAACGGCCGCGCGCCTGGTGTCGCGATCACGCCGGGCACCGGATCGGTCGGCGGCGGACCGCAGATTCTGGTCCGCGGCATCAACACCGTCTCGCTCAACTCCGAGCCGCTGCTCTACATCGACGGTGTCCGGGTCGCGAATGACGTCGGCACGGGCCCGCAGACGCAGGGCGGCAACATCACGTCGCGATTGAACGACATCGATCCCGACCAGATCGAGAGCATCGAGATCATTAAAGGCCCGGCGGCCGCGACGATTTACGGGACGGAGGCGTCCAACGGCGTCATTCAGGTCATCACGAAGAAAGGAGCCGCGGGCAAGCCCGTATTCGAGATCCAGGGGCGCGCGGGCTCGCAATGGTTCCCGGATCAGGTCGGCCGCATGCCGACGAACTACTCGCCCAACCCGAAGACGGGCGCGCTGGATGCGTTCAATGGCGCCGTGGTCGCGAACGCCCATGGGACGCCACTCTTCCGGACTGGCGGTGACGAGGGCCTGAACGGCTCGGTCAGCGGTGGCAGCCAGGTGGTGACGTACCGGTTCGGCGGCGACTACGGGTACGACGAAGGCGTCGACCGGAACAATGTCCAACGGCGCATCGCGGCGACGAGCAACGTGCTCTATCACGTGACGCCGGCGGTCGACTTCGGGTCGACGATTTATGTCGTCCATAACCACGTCGATCTGGGCCACAACTACGGTGGCGGTCCGCTCTTCTCGAGTCTCTACGGCGCGACCGACTTTTTTCCGACGAGTGATGGGTTTCTGCAGGCGCCGCCCTGGGTCTACAACTCGGGCGTGTTCGACAATCTGCAGGACGTGAACCGCTTCACCGGCTCGGCCACCCTGAACAACCGGCCGACCAGCTGGTTCAGTCACCGATTGATCGTCGGCTATGACCAGACCAACGAGAACAACCAGGGTCTGACCAAGTTCATGCCCCCGGACATCGCGCAGTACTTCCCCGGGGCCGGCGCACAGGGGTCGAATATCGTGCAGACCCGGAATACGACCTTCACCACGTTAGACTACGCCGGCACGTTCAGTGTGCCGGTCGTGGCCGCGCTCAAATCCAATACCTCACTCGGCGCGCAGTGGTACTCCAAGCACATCGATTCGACAGATGTCACGGCGTTGCAGTTTCCCGGACCGGGCGTCACGGCGATTTCCGCCGCGGCGACCGTGCACACGGACGGCGATTTCGTGACGAACAACACGCTCGGATTCTACGGCCAGCAGCAGTTCAACTGGGCCGATCGCATCTTCATCACGGGCGCGATCCGGGTCGACAACAACAGCGCGTTCGGCTCGAACTTCAAGTGGATCGTCTACCCCAAGGTGAGCGGCAGCTGGGTCGTCAGCGATGAGAAGTTCTGGGGGATTCGCGCGATCGACAAGTTCCAGCTGCGGGGGGCGTTCGGCGAGTCCGGGACCCAGCCGCAGGACTTCGCCGCGCTCCGGACGTATATCTCGGCGGGCGGACAGGGTGGCAATCCGATCGCCACGCCATTCTCACCGGGCAACCCGAATCTCCAGGCCGAGCGCGCGGAGGAGTTCGAGGGCGGCTTCACCGCGAGCATCTTCAATCGCATTGGCCTCGATTTCACGTACTACTCGCGCAACACGCACAACGAGATCCTCTCGCGGCAACTCTCGCCGTCGCTGGGCTTCCCGGGCCTCGAGTACTTCAACGCCGGGTCGGTCTATAGCCACGGCATCGAAGCGCAGATGACGGCTGGCATCGTCCGCAGCAACCCCGTGGCGGTGGACTTCATCGTCAATGCGTCGACGTCCGCGAACGAGATCACGAACTTCGGCGGCCTGGCGCCACAGATCCCCGCGCCGAGCCTCCCGATCACGCTCGACCAACAGGGGTGGGCGCTCAACTCGTTCCAAGACAAGAAAATCGTCAGCGCGACGTTGACCCCGCAAGGCGTCGCGACGAACCTGATGTGCGACGGCGGTCCGAGCGCCGGACACAAGGCGGTGCCGTGCGCGACCGCGCCGCTGGTGTACGCGGGACAACCGATCCCCAAGTTCGTGGGTTCCGCGGGACTCGATATCACGTTCTTCCGGCGCCTGCGCGTGCACGGGTTGGTCGATTGGCGCACGGGCTATCAGATCTTCGACGGGGACAACTGGCTGCGCTGCGGCGGGTTCCTCCCCGAGTGTCTCGCGGTCTGGAAGCCACAGAATTTTTCGCCGGTCTACATCGCCAATGTGCAGAACAACGCGGGGCTCCAGTACATCGCGCCCTGGCTCGAGAATGGCGACTTCGCCAAGCTGCGTGAGATCTCGGGCACGTTGACGCTGCCCGATGCCTGGGCCCGCACGGTGCGAGCGAGCCACATGACCGTGACGGTCGGCGGACGCAACCTCCATACGTGGACCAGCTACAAGGGTCTCGATCCGGAAACCCGCACGGACCTCACGAACAACTTCGTGCCGTTCAACCAGGCGGTGACCCCGCTTCCCTCAATGTTCTTCTCCACGGTCAACCTGACGTTCTAACTATGAAAATACCTATAGTTATCGCGCTCGCCGTGGTTGCCGCCGGATGTGGTAGCCTGACGGAGACCTCAGCCAGCCAGGTCCTCGCGAGCAGTCTGTTCGTTCCAACCAATGCCGCGACGCTCGCCAATGGCGTCGTCGGCGACTTCGAGTGCGCCTACGCCGACTTTGCCACGGCCACGGGGCTCGTGAGCGATGAGCTCACCGATGTAGGCCTCGCCCAGATCGGCTGGGACTACGACCGGCGCACGGTGTCGTCTCAGAGTCCGATCGAGGACTACGCCTGCGCGGCGATCGGGCAAAATCCGGGGAGCGAGACCGTCCCGGGAGTATGGGCGCCGCTTTCCACGGCTCGCTTCGACGGTGACACCCTGCTCATGGTCATGAATACCTGGACCAACGGGCAGGTGCCGGGCCGTGTGCAGTTGATCGGTCAGACCGCCGCGTATACCGCGTATGCGCTCACGCTCATGGGCGAGACGATGTGCGCGGGCGCGGTCGATGGTGGTCCCAGGCTCACGCCCGACTCGCTCCTGGGGCTCGCGGACGTGCATTTCGGGGTCGCGATCACGAACGCGACGGCGGCGGGCGACGCCGCGACGCTCGGGATGGCGTACTTAGGGCGCGCGCGTGAGCGCCTGGATCGCGGCCATACTGCCGATGCCAAGGCCGATGCGGCGAATGTTCCGGCTGGGTTCGAGTGGGACGCGACGTATGACGCGAGCAGTTTCCGGCGGGAAAATCGCCTCTTTACCACGACGTTTCGTGACCACCTCTATTCGATCGATGTGCCGTTCCGCGGGTTCATAACCGAAGGCCAGGCCGATCCCCGGGTGTCCGTCGGCGACTCGACGCGTCTCGTCAGTGCCGATGCCTCCACGAATATCTGGGTGCCGGAAAAAGACCCGACGATCGGGAGCCCGATCGCGATCGCGAAGTCGTCGGAAGCCCAGCTGATCATCGCCGAGGCTGACAACGACGCCGGCAACAGCGGGGCCGCGATTACGATCATCAACAACCTGCATGCGGCGGCCGGCCTGCCGGCCTATTCGGGAGCGAACGACCAGGCCAGCGTGCAGGCCGCCATCGTTCATGAGCGGGCGGCCGAGCTCTTCATGGAAGGACACCGGCTCGGGGACATGATCCGGTACGGGCAAAATCTCATTCCGTTCTACCCGGCGGTGGGGGCTCCCTTCTCCAAGGGCGGTAGTTATGGCACTCAACTCTGCTTCCCATTGCCCGTGGTTGAGAATGGGACGTAAACTGGAGCGGTGAGCCCACAGGTACGTGGAAAGGCTGCGGCCAAAACCGCGGGGGGGCGTGGGGATCGGACGGCGCAGGCATATAAGCAGCTGCGCGAGATGATCGTCCACGGGCGGCTCGCCCCGGGCGTTCGCGTGATCGAAAACGATATCGCCGAACGCCTGGGCGTGAGCCGGACGCCGGTCCGGAGCGCGCTCCACCGGCTGGAGCAAGAGGGGTATATCGTCAGTGCCGGTTGGGATAACGAGCGCCGGCTCCTCGTCGCCCCGATGACCGAGGACGACGTTCGCGAGCTCTTTCAGATCATCGCGGAGATCGAGGGACTGGCCGCTCGCCTCGCGGCGAAGCGCCCGGCCAAACAGCGGACGGCGCTCACGAGCCGGCTCCGCCGCATCAATGAAGAGATCGCCGCCACCGGGCGGTCCGCGCGGCCCGATCCCTCACGGTACTTCGAGCTCGATATGGCCTTTCACCGGACGTACGTCGAATTCGGCGCGGGTCCCCGGCTGCGAGCCCTGCACGACGCGATCAAACCGCAATCGGAACGCTACAATCATCTGTATACCACGGCCCTGACCGCCGCCTCGGACCGTTCGGTCATCGAGCACGACGCGATCCTGCGCGCGATCGAGGCCGGGAAGGGCGCCGCGGCGGATGCCGCCGTCGCCCGTAACTGGTGGAACGCCGCCGAGCGCCTGAGTACTGTCATCGCGTCACTCAACGAGCGGGGACTGTGGTGATGGCGAAGTCGCTCACGGATCGGTTGCTGGGGGAGCTTGAGAGCGAAGCCACGATCACGCGGCGCGTGTTGGAGCGGGTCCCCGAGGGCAAAGGCGACTGGAAGCCGCATGAGAAGTCGATGCCAATGGGTCGCCTGGCGGGACTCGTGGCGACGATGCCGGGCTGGATCGCGATGATGCTCACCCAGGATGAATTCGATGTCACCTCGGGTGGAATGTCCTCGACGCCGACTACAACGAAGGCCGAACTGTTATCGGCGTTCGATGCCGCCGTCGCGCGCTCGCGCGAGGCGCTCAAGAAGACGAACGACGCCCATCTGGAGACCAACTGGCGAATGCTCGCGCGGGGACACGTGGTCGCCGAGGCGTCTCGTTATGAGAATTTGCGATCGGGCGTTTTGAACCATCTCGCCCATCACCGCGGTCAGCTGACGGTGTACTTACGCCTCAATGATGTGCCGGTGCCGTCTGTGTATGGACCGACGGCTGATGAAGCAGTGTTCGGGTAAACGGCAGGGGTTTTGCTACTCGAGGCTGTCGCCTCGTGTCTAGCGCAAACCGACCTCTAGTATATAGCGGCGAGCGGATTTCTACGCTCGATGGAGTGCGGGGGCTCGCGATCCTCGCGGTGTTGATTGATCACTCCGCGATTTGGATCACGCCCACCAGCACACTCGACCGTGTCGTCCAAGCCTTCACCGGCAGTGGATGGCAGGGCGTCGACCTCTTTTTCGTCCTCTCGGGATTCCTGATCACCGGCATCCTGCTCGATGCGAAAGGCGGTCAGCATTACTTCAAGAACTTCTACGCCCGGCGTGTCCTCCGGATCTTCCCGGTCTACTACCTGACGATCGCGCTCGTTCTCTTGTTGTCGTTCGTGCCGATCGTCGAGCATCACTTTCCGGATGCCGCGACCGAGATCCGTCGGGTGCAGCCGTGGTATTGGACGTATACCACGAACTTTCTCATCGTCGCGCACGGCTGGGCCGCCGCGCCGATGCGCTCGACCCATCTCTGGTCGCTGGCCGTCGAGGAGCAGTTTTATCTCATCTGGCCCGCGCTCGTTCTTCTGGTCGACCGGCGCGTGTTGACGCGGATCTGCATCGGCCTCTTGATCGCGTGCCCGATCCTTCGGATCGCCCTCTTTCTCTCCGGCGCCCCCGTGCGGGACCTGGTCGTGCTCACGCCGACGCGTCTCGATACCCTGGCGTTCGGCGCCCTCCTCGCGATCGCCGCGCGGTCCCAGGGTGGCCTCATCCGTTGGCGTCGTCCCCTCGGCTGGGTCGCGTCCGTGTGCATCCTGCTGCTGGCATCCACGCTCGCGTTCCGGCCCCGGATCGCGAACGAGTCGCCGGAGATCGCGACGATCGGCCTCTCGTTGATCGCGATCGTCGCCGGCGCGCTGGTGGTGTTCGCGACGACGACGCCTCAGGGCACGCTCGCGGACCGGTTCCTCGCGCACCCGGCGTTGCGAGCCGTCGGCCGATACAGCTACGCGATGTACATCTTCCACTTTCCGATCGTCGGGTTGCTGCATGCGCGGCATCTCTCGCCCGACGATATGCCGACATGGCTCGGGTCTCACATTCCCGCGCAGATCGGGTTTACGGCGCTCTGCTTCGCGATCTCGTACGCCGTGGCGTTCGCGAGTTGGCATCTCTTTGAGCAGCCGATTTTGCGGCTCAAAGAGTACTTTCCGTACGACCGGGAGCCGAAGTCCGTTTCCGTCCGGTACGTGTCCGATCACCGTATAGCGGAAGCGCCGGCCGGGGGGCATTTTCCCCGGCATGAATAACTCTCATTCGTCGACCGCGCTGCTGGTCGTTGACGCGCAGCAGTCGTTCCGGCAACGTCCGTATTGGACCGATGCCGAATTTGTCCCATTTCGGGATCGGCTCCAGAGCCTTATTAACGGCTGTGCCGATCGCAAGGTCCCGATCGTTCAGATCTTTCATGTCGAGGACGAGGGCGTCTTCTCGCTCGCTTCGGGTCATGTCAAAACGCTCGATGGCATCGCCATCACGCCCGACTTCACCATTCAGAAGCGGATGCACAGCGCGCTCGCCGGTACGCCGCTCGCGGGCTGGCTGACGGAGCGCGGGGTCCGTCGCGTCATCGTCACCGGTATTCGCACCGAGCAGTGCTGCGAGACCACGACGCGCCACGCATCCGACTCCGGGTGGGCGGTCGACTACGTCACCGAGGCCACGTTGACGTTCGCCATGGTGCATCCGAAGACCGGACGTACGGTCACGCCCGAGGAGATCCGCGATCGCACGGAGCTCGTGTTGGCCGACCGGTTTGCTCGGATCGTTACGGCGGAGCAGGCATTAAACGATCTGTAGCTGCGTGCGACTTCTGTGACCGTCTACTTCGTTCTGCTTCCTGGCACGCTGCTGATCGACTTAGCCGGACCGGCTGATGCGGTCCGGCTGGCGAATCGGTATCAGCGAAGCGTCCGATTCGTGTCGAAGTTCATCGGTCCAGCGCCGTCCGTATCGACATCCGTGGGCATTACTCTGGCGAACCTGGAACCACTGCCAGATGTGATTCCGGACGATGCGATGATCGTCGTGTGCGGGACGGTCACAGAGATGAGTGCGCCGAAGACGCGTCAAAGTGTCGCCACGTGGCTCCGACGCGTCGCGAAGCCGACGCATCGACTGGTATTTATCTGTGCCGGCGCATTGGTCGCGGCCGAAGCGGGATTCTTAGATGGTCGCGCGTGCACAACGCATCACGAAGACTGCGATGAATTGAGGCGCGTAGCGCCGAAGGCGAAAGTACTTGATAACAGGTTGTACGTGATGGATGGCCAGGTCTACACCAGCGCTGGCGTGACCGCGGGCGTGGATCTCATGCTGGCCCTGATCGCCGAGATCGCGGGCCCAAAGTGCGCGGTCGCCATAGCGCGCCACATGGTGGTCTATGCGAGACGGACGGGGGCCGATCCGCAGCTCTCGCCATGGCTCGAAGGCCGCAATCATATCCATCCCGGCCTACACCGGGCGCAGGATGCGATCGCGGCCAACCCGGCGCACGCGTGGACGTCGACCGAGCTCGCCACGGTCGCGAGCACGAGCGCCCGCCATCTCACGCGGCTCTTCCAGCTGCATGCCGCGATGAGCCCCATCGATTACGTGCATCGCCTGCGAGTCGCGCTGGCCCGCGAGCTGCTGACGAACTCCACGCTCGATCTCGAGCGCGTAGCCCAACGCTCGGGATTCGGGTCGAGCCGTCAGCTGCGTCGCGTCTGGAACAAGTACAATGCGTCCCCGCCGAGCCAGTCGCGTCAGACTTTGGGCCAGAGCCAACCAAAGGTGCCGGCCGTCACGCACCCGTAAATGAGCCCATCGATGATGTCCTTGACGCTCACCGACCACGGCTCGCCCCACCAGATCGCGGTCTGCGGCCGCGCGCCCGCGTAGGCCAGGAATCCGACCGCGCCGACCACACGGAAGACCGCGAGATACGGCGCCCCCGCCGCGATGGTATGCGCGGCCACGTACGCGATCACGAATGACACGATGAGGAGATAGACGAACCACTGTCCGAGCAACGCGCCCATCTGCATCATGCCGTTCGGCCGCACGTACGTGACAGCCACCGGTCCCTGGGTGAACTTTTCGACCGTGGCGGGATCTTTCATGTTCGCCCCCATCGCGAACGGCATGATGTACATGCCCGGCGCCGCGTTCCCCTTGTTCATCGCCGAGCGCACCTCGTCCTCATTCGAAAAGTTGCGGTAGTCGGCATTATGATACTTGAGCGCCATATGCAGAATCGAGCTGGCGACGAACACAAGAACCGCTGATACGATGATCGGCAACCACAGCGAAGCGAGTGGTACCATGGCGTCCCCCAGTGAAAGAGACATCGGGATCATTGGAGCCGGTCGATTCGGCACATACTTCGCCGGCCAGCTGCAGCGTGTCGGCTATCGGGTCGAGCTCGGCGACACCACGGCGCCCCTCGTGATCTTCGCCGTCCCGATTCGGAACCTCGAGCGCGCCCTCCTCGACTATCGCGACGCACTCGGCGCCGATACAATCGTGGCTGATGTCTGCTCCGTCAAGATGATTCCGTGTGACTGGCTCGCGCGCGCCCTCCCCGGACGACCGATCGTCGGTACCCATCCGTTATTCGGCCCCGACTCGGCGCCTGTCAGCTGCGCCGGCCAGCGCGTCGCGATCTGCGCCCTGCCGGGTGGCGAACGCGCGGTGGCGTGCGTCGAAGAGATCTACCGGCGCCTCGGCCTCAACATCGTGCGCTGCACGCCCGAGGAGCACGATGCCCAGGTCGCCCGGTCCCAATTCCTGACCCACTTCATCGGCCGCGGTGCGCTGCGCGCCGGCATCGAGCGGCTCGCGCTATCGACGCGGACCCACGAAGCGCTCATGGACATTGTCGATGTCGTTGGGCACGACACGATGGAGCTGTTCGAGGATATGGCCGCGTTCAATCCAAAAGTGCCGGAAGTGCGCGCCGCGTTCGTGGCGGCCCTGCAGTCGTTAGGGGATCCAGGGGACAAAGCCCAGCGCTGACAGCCAGCTGAGGGCGGCGATCAGGATGATGAATGTGCCGAGCGTGGACGAGTCGCGCTCGGTGGGCGCGTTTTTGTCGAACGCGCGGTAGATCGTGAGGAGGCCGACCACGAGCAGCATGCGTTCGTGCGTGAGCCAGAACGCCGCGCCCGTGACGACCGCGAGAATCCAGCGCTCGATCCGCGACAACGCGTGCAGGCCGCGGCTGCCATCCAGCTGCCACACCGGGGCGAGATTGAACAGGTTCATGAATCCCGTGAACTGCGCGATCTGGCCAAATTCGGTGTTGTGCGTGGCGAGGTAGCCACCATACGCCACGATCGCGGCGCCAAGTCCCCATATGGGGCCGGCGAGGCCGACGCGGGCGTCGTCGTGAGGGGTCGCCGGCGACTCCCGGAGCGCGACGACGGCGCCGAGCCCGGGGATGAAGAGCGGCGGGCTGGCGGGGAGGCCCAGTTGCTGGAGCGCGAAGACGTGCCCCATCTCGTGGATGTAGATGCAGACGATGATCCCGATCGAGAGCGGCAAATCTCTGCCAAACGCGTAGTAATAGAGGGCGAGGGAAACGAGCGCCGAGGTGAACGTGGTCTTCTGTCCGAGACCACGGATCAGCACCTCGGCCTTGTTCGGGTTGAGCCGACGCGATAAATCCCGAACGCGCGCGTTGATCGTCGCCACCTGCGTGCTGTCCCGCGGCAGCAGCTCGAGCGCGATGCGCCACTTCTCGATGGCGCCGGTGAGGTCGCCCGCGCGCTCGGCTGCGTCAGCTTCGCCCGCGAGCTCCTTCAGCCGCTCGCTGTGGATCAGCGCGTGGCACGACGGACAGCTGAGCAGCGCCGGCGCGAGCTCGGTGCCGCAACGGAGACAGGCGGTCACTGCGCTACGCTGGTGCGCCGACCCGGAACGGTCCGTGGAATACCGGCTTACCCGGATCGCGGTTCATCCACCACGCTTGGCGCAGACCGACGCCGATAATGATCGCGGTCAGTATCCCGCCCGCTCCACCGGCGAACACCTCGAGGAATGGGAGCGCGAGCACCTGTGTGGGGCTGGTGGTCACACCGGGCGCGTAGCCCAGGGCGATGCCAATGTATGTCAACACGAGGGCGATGATCTGAAATGGGCGCCCCCGCTGACCGTTCGCGCCCAGCTGCACGCCGCGCCCGACGAACCATCCCACGGCGATCGCGACGATGCCGATCTCGAGATGGAGTATCGCGCCGACGGCGTAGTAGACCACGGCGCCGAGGAGCGCGCCGCCGGTGCCAAAGACGATCGACCGCAGGATGTGCGGTGTCGTCGCGCGCGGACGGGGTGCTATTTCGATCTGCGTCTTACAGTGGCCGCAGACGATCGCCTTGCCCGCGGTGTAGTACGCGTCCCCCACCGGTTTCTTGCAGACCGCGCAGGTGGTCGACGGCGTTCCGGCGGGCGATGCGGTGTCGAATTGTAAGGGCTCGTCAGGCGCCATACGATAAAGCTAAGGCATCTGCTCCAAGAGTGCGGTCAGCGCGTCGAACTCGAACGGCTTTTCCAAGAACGGCTTGCCGGACCGCGCGCGAAATGAGACCACCGTGTCGGAGATGGTCTCGCCGGTGGCGATGATCAGCCGCTCGCAGATGTCGGGACGCGCGGTCGCCAGCGTGTCATGCAGTTCGATCCCCGTCACGTCGGGCATCGTGAGATCGGTGATGACCGCGCGATAGCGGTTCGCTGGCGCCTCCAGGAGGATGTCGAGTGCCGCGCGCCCGGAGTCGGCCTCCTCGACGCGCCAGCCACTCCGCTCCAGAAAGAACCGGAGCGCGAGGCGGATCGATTCCTCGTCGTCGATGACCATGACCGTTTCGTGCGGCCGGCGAGGCACCGTGGGGACGCCGTTCGTATGCGCCGCGCGCTCGGTCGCGCGCATGCGCAGCTCGGCGGCGGCCGCCTCCTGATCGGGATGGACCGCCACGTCCAGCGTGAATCGCGCGCCGCCTTGCGGGCGATTCTCGACCGTGATCTGCCCGCCGTGTTGTTGGACAATCCCGAGCGACACGGGAAGCCCTAAGCCGGTGCCCTTGCCCTGACCCTTTGTCGTGAAGAACGGCTCGAAGATTCTGGGCAGCACATGGTCCGGGATACCCGGCCCGGTATCGCTCACCGATACCCGCACACGGTCACCATCGCTCGCCACCCGGACGTCGACCATCCCATCAGCACCCGCGGCTTGTGCGGCATTGACGATCAAATTCGTCAGCACTTGTTCGATGCCGACTTCGTCGATCCAGACGAGTGGCAGTGATGGAGACCCGAATGACGCGGAGAGCGTCGCTCCCGTCTCACCGACCGTCGGCGCGACGGCTTCCGTCGCATGGCGAACGACGTCGCGGATATCCGCGGCCTGCTGCGTTTGCTCCCGCGCGCGAACGAACGACAGCAGATCGCGCACGATGGCGCGCGCGCGCCGCGCCTGCGTCGCCACGGACAGCAGCATCTCGCGATCCGCCGCCGATTGCGTCTCCTCGGCCAACAGATTCTCGGCGAAGTGCAGGATCGCCGCGAGCGGGTTGTTCAACTCGTGCGCGATCCCGGAGACGACGCGGCCGACGGCCGAG
>DASRDS010000055.1:0-10735 GCA_035652495.1 Gemmatimonadaceae bacterium | reverse complement strand
CGCGACAAGCGATGCGGCTGGTAGACGGCGGCCAGCTCGGCCGTCGCCACCACGCCGCCGAGTCGGCGGAACTCGACGCCCTCGAAGCGGAGGCGCTTCACGGAGGCCGGGACGAGTGTGACGCCGAGCCCCGCGGCGACGAGGCTCAGGATGGTGTCGTACTCGGCGCTCTCGTGGGCGACGGCGGGCTCGAAGCCGGCGCTCTTGCAGATGCCCGTGAGAACGTCGTGATGGGGTGGCGCGATGTGACGGGGGAAGAGGACCCAGGGCTCGTCCTTGAGCAGCACGATGGGGACGATGTTGCGCGCGGCGAGCGGGTGGTCCACCGGCAGCGCCAATAGGAACGGCTCGCGTCGCACGACCTCGGCCCGCGCGCGACTCGCCGCGACCGGGCCGCGCACGAGCGCGACGTCGACCAGGTCCCGCTCGACCGCCTCCAGCTGCGATTCGGTCGTGCCCTCGATCAGCTCCAGGTGAATGTTCGGGTGCGATACCCGAAACGCACGCACGATCTCGACCAAGCCCCCCAGCGCGCCCGAACCGGTGTAACCGACCCGCAGCCGGTCCACCTCGCCCCGGCCCGCACGCTCGGCGGCCTCCAGGCTGCGCGACGCCTCGGCCAACGTGCGCCGTGCGCCCTCCAGGAGCGCCGTACCGGCGGGCGTGAGCTCGACGCGCCGGCTCGTGCGGACAAACAGCGGTGCGCCGATGGCGCGCTCCAGCTGCCGGATCTGCTGGCTCAGCGGCGGCTGGGAGACGTTCAAACGCCTGGCGGCGCGGGAGAAGTGCAGCTCCTCGGCCACGGCCACGAAGTACCTAAGGTGGCGAAGATCAACATCTTCCATCGAGATGCCCCGTATATGGATAACAGTCGAACAATATATTGGCCGTCTAATGAAGTACCAGGCAACATCCATCCATGGACCTGTTTGAACGCATTGGCCGAGATGGCCACGAATCCGTCTTTTTCGTCTCCGAGCCCGCGAGCGGGTACCGTGGGATTCTCGCGATCCACTCGACCAGCCGGGGACCGGCGCTGGGTGGGACGCGCATGTGGAACTACGACAACAGCGAGCAGGCGCTCAACGACGCCCTGCGCTTGTCGGAGGGCATGACCTACAAGTCCGCCGCGGCCGGTATGCCGTGGGGCGGCGGCAAGTCCGTCATCATCGCCGATCCCAAGAAGATCGACCGCAAGAAGATCTTCCAAGCGCACGGGCGCGCGGTCGAGAAGCTGAAGGGGATGTACATCACGTCGGTGGATATCGGCACCGGGCCGGATGACATGGTGTTCGTCCGTGAGACCACCAAGCACGTCGCCGGGCTGCCCGCGCCGTTCGGCAGTCCGTCGCCGTCGACCGCGCGTGGCGTACAGCGCGCGATCGAAGCCGCGCTGCTCGAGGTGTGCGGGACGGCCGATCCGGCCGGTCGCACGATCGCGATCCAGGGTGTCGGCAATGTCGGTTACGGCCTCGCTCGCGGGCTGCATGATGTGGGCGCTAAGCTCGTCGTCAGCGATGTCGATGCGAGCCGCGCCAAGCGGGTCGCCGACGAATTCGGCGCGCGTGTTGTCCCAGTCGACCAGATCCACACGGAGAAGGTCGACGTTTTTTCGCCCTGCGCGTTCGGTGCGGGGCTCAACGAGACGACGATTCCGCAGCTTCGGTGCGGCATCGTCGCGGGCGGCGCGAACAACCAGCTCGCCACGCCGGGCGACGCGCAGCGGCTCGCCGATCGTAGCATCGCGTATGCGCCGGATTTCATCACCAACGCCGGCGGCGTGATTTACCTCGGCCAGGAAGTGCTCGGCTGGACGGCCGATCAGACTAAGGCCAAGGTCGACGGCATCTTCGAGACCGTGCGGCAGGTTTTTCAGCGGGCGTCCAAGCGCAACGAGACTACCGCGCAGGCGGCGGTGGAACTGGCTAAGGAAAAGCTTTAGGCAACTCTTTTAGGCAACCCGTCGACACGCTCCGCGTGTCCAACGGGAATGCACTCGCCATCCGAGCGTTCGCGGCAGGCTCCGAGTCGCGAACTCAACGGCAGTACGATCCGGCGCACTACGATCCAGCCTTCTTACGGCGCTGCCGCGATAGCGGCCAGCGCCGTATTCGCATTGTATGTGGTAACCCTGTTGCCCAGTACGGCGATGTGGGATACGAGCGAGTACCTCACGGCCGCCAAGACGCTGGGGATCCCGCATCCGCCGGGGAATCCGTTCTTCGTCCTCCTCGGCCACGTCTTCTCACTATTGCCGATCGCGCCAACGATCGGGCAACGAGTGAACTTGATGGCCGCGCTCACGAGCGCGCTGTCGGCGGGCATCTGGTTCCTCGTGACCGAGCGCGTCCTGGCGCACTGGCTCGCGGAGCGGTGGCAGCGAATAACTGGAGCATCCGTCGCGGTTGTCGTGGGCAGCACCGCGTTCACGGTCTGGAGCCAGTCGATCGTGAACGAGAAAGTGTACACGGTCGCGCTGTTGTTCCTCGCGGTCGTCTCGTGGCTCGTCGTGATGTGGTCCGACGACCCGGATGCGCCGAGAGCCGAGCGGCTGCTGATCCTGACGGCCTTCTTGATCGGGCTCGGGTACACGAATCACCCGGCCGGTTTTCTCGTCGCACCGGCCGTCGCCGTGGCGATCTTCATGCGGAAGCCCCGCCTTCTTATCGATCCCAAGTTCTTGGCGAAATGCGTCGGCATGGTCGCGCTCGGACTCACGCCGTTTTTGTTCATGCCGATTCGCGCCGGGCAGTTCCCGCCGCTGAACGAAGGCTATACGACCGACTGTACGACGCACTTTGCGTGGAGCTGCACGTTCGACGCCGCGGCGCTGCGGCGGACGTATGAGCATATCACGCGGAAGCAGTACGGCGATTTGCCGTTTCTCGAGCGAAAAGCTCCGATCCCGGCTCAGCTCGAGATGTACTGGGTCTACTTCAAGTGGCAGTGGCTTCGCGATGTGCCCGGGCGTTTGGGTGGACTGCAGACCGTGCTCGGCGTGGTGTTCTTGGTGCTGGGCCTCATCGGCGCCGCCAATCACTGGAAGCACGACCGCGCGACGTTCTGGTATTACGCGACGGTGATGATCATGGTGACGCCGGCGCTCATTCTGTACTTGAATTTCGCGTACGGCGCGTCACAGGACCCCGGCGCCAACGTCTTCCGCGAGGTGCGGGACCGCGACTACTTCTATCTGTGGAGCTTCAGTAGCTGGAGCGTCTGGATCGCGCTCGGACTCGTCGCGGTCTGGGAGTTCCTCGCGAAGAGAAGCTCCTGGATCATCGCGGCCCCCGCGCTCAGCCTTGCGGCGATTCCGTTCATCGCGAACCACAGCGTGGCGCCCCGAAGCGAGCAGGCGGCGACGAAGGATATCGCGGCCGATCTGCTCAATTCCGTCGAGCCGTACGGGATCATCATCACGGTCGGCGACAACGACCTCTTCCCGCTGTGGTTCGCTCAGGAAGTCGAGGGCCTCCGCAAGGATGTACTGGTCGTGACGACGTCGCTCCTCGGTCTCGACTGGTACGCGAGCGAGCTCATGACCCGGCCCGTGTACACGTATGACGCCGCGAAAGGACCGGCGGTCTATCGCGAAAAAGTGTGGCCAAAACCCACGCGGCCGTTGTTCGCGATGTCCGTCGCGGATACGTGGAATGTCCCGGAGTACGTGCAGCTCCCCGGCCCGATGACATTCAAGAAACCCGGCACGCCGCTCGAGGCCATCATTGATCCTAAGCATCTCCAGTACGGTGTACTCTTACGTTCCGACATCTTCGTGCTACACATGATCGCGGACGGCAGCGGGCGACCCGTCTATCTGAGCACGACCGATGGACTGTACGGTCATGAGCTCGGGCTCGACCAGCATTTGCTGACCCAGGGGCTCGCGAGAAAAGTCGTCGACGAGCCGCTCATCGCGACGCGCGATACCGTGATGGTCCCGGGCGACGGCTGGATGGATACAAGCCGATCTGATGCGCTTTGGCACGAGCAGCGCGGACCGGCGAACATCCTCCGGCACCATGGCTGGACGGATCCGTCGTCGCTCAACATGCCCGCGCTTTACGTGTATCGCGGGTATGCGCTGGCCGAGGCGCTCCAGCAGCGGAACCTCCCGGGCGACGTGGCGAAGATCCAGGAAGTCGTGGGCATGGCGAACCGGGTGGCCGACGACGTTGGCATGAAGTTGCGCTAGTCGGTACATTCGTGGCCTCCGATGCGGTCCGCGTTCGCGCGTTACGCGCTCGCGGTCGCGTCACTCGCGGCCGCTCTCGCTGTGTCGCTGCTCGGTGGGCGCCACGACGACGCGCTCGCTTTGTGCCTGGCCGCCATTGTTCTCACGACCTGGCTCGGTGGCCGCGGCCCCGGCCTCGTCGCCGCCGTCCTCGGGATCGGCGCGGTCGATTACGCGATTGGCACGTACGCACTCCGCGACGCCGCCCCGCACGCGGTGCTGTTCGTCGTTTCGGTGTTCATTGTCGCCTGGGCCCGCGATGAGCTGAACGAGCGCCGGCAGAGCGAGCAGCAGCTCGCCGGCCAGTACGCGATCGCCCGCATCATTGCTCACGCGGAGTCATGGACCGAGACCGCGCCCCGGCTACTCGCCGAGATCGGCCGGCTCACGGGTTGGGAGGGCGTGGCGCTCTTCATCGCCGATCGCGACGGCACGAAGCTCAAATGCCGCGACGTGTGGCGTGCCGAGGGGCTGCCGGCGGTGGTTCATCGCGATGAGGGATTGATTGGCCGTGTGTGGAATGAGAGCGCGATCGCGTCGAGCTATGACGGAACCACGACGATCGCAGGCGTTCCGCTCCGCGCCAGCCGCGACACGCTTGGCGTGCTGGTATTGACGTCGCGATCGAACCCTCCGCCGTTCGACCTCCGGCAGCGAGAGACGCTGAGCGCGATCGGCGAACAACTCGGGCAATTCACCGTTCGCCGGCGCGTGGAGCAAGATCGGGAGTCCCTCGCGTCCCTCGTGCAGAACAGCTCGGATTTTATCGGGATCGCGTCGCTTGAAGGCGACTGGATGTTCATCAACCCTGCCGGGCAGAAACTCGTCGGCCTCGCGGGCGACGAGGATGTCCGCATGAATCCCATGCGGAGATTGTTCGTCGAGGACGTCACGCCCGCGATCCTGCAAGAGGGCTACTGGTCCGGGCAGGCGAACTTGCGTCACGTCCAGACCGGCGATGTTATCCCGGTGCTTCAACACATCTTCACCCTGACCGCACTCGAGCGCCCCGTCGCGTTCGCGGTGATCGGTCGCGACCTGACTGGGGCGTTGACGGCGCGATTCGCAGCGACGCTCGATGAGCGCGCGCGGGTGGCGCGCGAGATTCACGATAGCCTACTGCAGGGCGTCACCGGCATCGCCCTCCAACTCCGCGCGTTGCTGCCGCACGTGACGCCGTCCGACACGCTGCAACGCATCGTGGAGTTGGCTGATCACACAAGCCGGGAGGCGCGGCGCGCGATCTGGGACCTGCGATCGTCGTCGATCGCCGACGATATCACCGGCGCACTCGACGCCGCCGCGCGACGCACACTCGCCGGCAACTCCATCGCGTTTCACATGACGGTGACGGGCCGCTCTCGGGTTCTGCCGTCGTCGGTCAGGCCGGTCGCGCTACGCATCATCGAGGAAGGGCTGACGAACATCGTCCGGCATGCCGGCGCCAAATCCGTCTGGTTGACGGTCGCCTACGAGCGTCGGTTGGTCCGCATCACGTTGGCCGATGATGGGCAGGGATTCGATGTCAGTCGCGCGCGTGACGGCCATTGGGGCATGATCGGCATGGCGGAGCGGGCGGCCGAGATCAACGCGAACCTGCAGATTCGGAGTACGGAGGGCAAGGGAACGGAGATCGTCCTCGAGCTCCCGATCAGTCGCCGAGCTGATCAGTCGTCGAGGTGAATGATCCCGCGCTGCAGCGCGACTGTAACGGCCTCCGTGCGGTCAGCTACAGCGAGCTTCGCCATCACATGCTTGAGGTGAACCTTCACGGTCTCCTCCGTGCGGCCGATCACGCGCGCGATGTCGCGATTGCGGAGACCGCGGGCCGCGAGGCGTAGGACCTCGACCTCGCGCGCCGTGAGATCGATGCGTGGCGTGAACTCGGCCAGCTTGCTCGCGACCGCCGGCGGGATGACGCGCTTGCCCTCGGCCGCCTGACGAATCGCGCCGATCATTTCCTCGCCGAGCATGTCCTTGATGAGATAGGCGCAGGCGCCGGCGTCGAGTGCCCGATAGATGTCGGCGTCGCCCTCATAGCTCGTGAGCGCGACCACGCGCGCGTCGGGGTTGGAGGCGACGATCGCGCGGATCGCCGAGACGCCGTCGACGTGTGGCATCCGGAGGTCCATGAGGACGACGTCCGGGCGATGCGTTTCGAATAGCTCGATCGCGTTCGCGCCATCCGTCGCCTCGGCCACGACGGTCATGTCCGACTCGTTGGCGATCAGCGCGGCGATGCCGGTCCGCACGACCGGATGGTCGTCGGCAGTCAGAACGCGAATCGGCATCTTGCAAGAAAACGGATGCGTTCTCTGCTCATCAATAACTCGAACGGGGGATTATAAGAGTATTCGGGTCGGTGATGTTCGGTTGCATCCGACGCCAATAAACTCGTCGGCATGGCCACGGCACCATCGTTCGAGGACACCGCCCTCCCGCACCTGGCGGATGTAACGCGATTCGCGCTGCGTTTGACGCGCGACACGGATGAGGCGGCTGATCTGGTTCAGGAGACGTACTGGCGGGCGCTTCGGTCATGGCACACGTACCGGCCGGACTCCCCCTGCGTCCGCTGGCTGTTCGCGATCTGCCTGAATTTGTTTCGGCGGCAGTGGCAGCGGGGCCAGCGGATCGTACGGCTGGTCGACGATACCGACTCCATCGAGACGCCGGTAGCGACGCCGGACTTGGCTCCGGCTATTCAAGACGCCACGAGCCGGCTGTCGCCGATCCTGCGCTCGGTGTTCGTTCTGGTCGACGTGCAGGGCGCGTCGTACACCGAGGCGGCCGATGCGCTGCACGTGCCGATCGGGACTATACGCTCGCGCTTACACCGCGCGCGCGCCTGTCTCCGACCGGCCCTGGTACCGCACGCGGCCGATATTCACATCAGCGCCGCGTGAGGGCGGCTCAGTGGTCGACGGTCACGGGGCCATTGGTCGTGACCACACGGACCGTCGGGCCGCCGCCGCCGATGTCCATCGAGAGCCGCTTGACGTTGATCCGGCCTTGGACCGTGATCGGGAAGTCGATCGACATCGGCCCGTTCACGGTGCCGGTCTCCAGATGCGCGGCATAGTTCGACGGGATCGATAGCTCGACGGGCCCATTCTCGGTCTCGGCGTCGAGCCCCTGACCATTCCAGCGCGCGCCGGTCAGTCGCACTTCGAGCGGACCGTTCTGCGTCCGCGCGTGGACCGTGCCGCCAACAGCGGACAGGTCGATCGGCCCATTCTCGGTCCGAAGATCGAGATTGCCGACGATCTCGCTCGCCTCGAGCGGCCCATTGATCGACTCGGCCGTCGCGTCGATCTGGTGCGGAACCTCGACGCGATAGTTCACGGTCCACGAGTGCCAGTGACGCTGCTCGGGCGGCCCATTAGCGTGGATGCGTCCACCGTCGATGACGACGTGAACTTGGGCGGCGAGGTCCTTTGCATCCGCCTCGGACGAGCCCTCCGTTTCGATCAGTTCGTGGACGACGATGTCGCTCGCGGACCCGCCGATGAACTCGACGCCGCCGTTCTCACGGGCGTCGACATTGATCGGGCCTCGCGTATTGGTGACGTGATCGACGCGGATCTCGCAGTACCGCGCGTGCTCGCGCCAACCGTTGTGATCGCGGCACTCTTGGAGCCAGTGGGCATCGTCCCCGCTCTGGGGTTGCGCCACGAGCGGGCAAGTCGCGACCACGAGCGCGGCCGGGAGCGTCAGGTGGATTCTCATGACGACTTGGACACCGCGTTTCGTTAGATCGTTTCGTGGCCGCATCCGGTGTTTCGCGAACGCACGGGCTCATGCGCCAAGTCCCTGCTACCACGGTGCTTATGGTTAGGCCGCCAGATTGCCAAGGACCGCTCCGACTTCACTCCATGGAGAGGTTCTCGTGCAACGAAAGCTCGTTCTCACCGCGGCGGCCATCGGACTCGCCGCCTGCGCCGACTCACGATCCGCGACCGCCCCTGTGCAGTCGCAAGTCGAGGCGAATCGGCAGAATGGCGGCGGCGTCGCCGGCGCCGTCTATACGTCGACCAACGGCACGGCTGGCAATGCGGTCATCGCCTACTCGCGGAACAACCAGGGCCAGCTGACCCGCATCGGATCGTTCGACACCCGCGGCCTGGGCTTCGGCACGGGAACCGACCCACTGGGCTCGCAGTTCTCCGTCATCCTGAACGAAGATCACACCCGCCTGTACGTCGTGAATGGCGGCTCGAACGACATCACGGTCTTTGACGTTGATCGTGGCGGCAGTCTCTCTTGGCGTCAACGCATCGGCTCCAACGGCACGACCCCGGTGAGCCTCGCGGCGCGGGATGGGCGGCTTTTTGTTTTGAATCAAGGCAGCAACAGCGTCGCGAGCTTCCGCGTCCACGAGGACGGATCGCTGAGCGAAGGCAGCCGACAGAATCTGCCCGCGGGCGCCGCCGGCGCTTCGACCGTGCGCGTCGACCACCGGGTGCTCATCGTGACCGAGCGGACCACGAATCGCCTCGATCTCTTCCGGCTCGACGAAGACGGTCGTATCGGTCGGCCGGACACCGTGACATCGAATGGAGCCACGCCGTTCGGGTTCGATGTCGGGCGCCGGGGACTGGTGCTCGTGAGCGAAGCCGGCCCGAATGCGGTGTCGACCTACCGGGTCCATGATGAGCATGTGCGTCTGGACGATGGGTCGGTGCCGACCGGTGGGAAAGCGACGTGCTGGCTGCGGCTCAGTCCCGATGAGCGATTCGCGTTCACGGCGAACGCTGGGAGCGCATCGATCACGGCGTTCGCGGTCGACGGGAACGGGACGATCGCCCAGGAGTCGATCGGCACATTGGCCGCCGGTGCCGCGCCGCTCGATCTCGACGTGACGGCGGACAACCGGTTCGTGTACGCCGTGGAGGCGGGCACGCAGGGGATCGGTGCGTTCGCGATCGGCGGCGACGGGCACCTGACGGCGTTGTCCGGCGCGACGGGTGTCGGCGGATTCGAGGGACTCGCGGCGTTCTAAAAGACAGGCGTGCTAGGACGAGAGTCCCAGCGCGCGCATCTTGCGCCACAACGTCGTGCGACCCATGCCGAGGAGCTCGGCGGCCCGAGTGACGGCACCATCCGTCAGTTCGAGCGCCGCTCGGATCGCCTCCCGCTCCTCGGCAGCGTCGTCGACGGCTCGATAGCGCGTCTTGGTGTCCGCTTCCTCGGCGACGGTGGCGCGGACTTCCTCGGGGAGATGCTGCGCGTCGATGCGAGCACCGCCCGCGCGGATCGACGCGCTCTCGACGGCGGCGAAGAGCTCGCGCACGTTCCCCGGCCAGGCGTATTCGCGCAAGAGTCGCATCGCCAACGGCGAGATCGCGTTTGGCGCGGTGAGTCGCGTCGTCACCAGCAGCGGGATGTCGCTCGCGCGTTCCCTCAGCGCGGGGACGCGGATCGGAAAAACGTGCAGGCGATAGAAGAGATCTTCCCGAAAGGATCCCTCTTTCACCAACGCGCGTAGATCGCGATTGGTGGCCGCGACGACGCGGACGTTGATCTTGCGCGAGCGGACGTCGCCGACGCGCGTGACTTCACGCTCCTGCAGCACCCGGAGCAATCGCAATTGCAGCGGTGGAGGGACTTCGCCGATCTCATCCAAGAAGATCGTTCCGCCCTCGGCCGCCTCGAACAATCCCGGCTTGTCTCGCAATGCTCCGGTAAATGCGCCACGGACGTGGCCGAAGAGTTCGCTCTCCAAGAGACCCGACGCGAGCGCGCCGCAGTTGACGGCGAGGAATGGTTTGCTGCGCCTGGGCGAGAACTCGTGCACCGCCGCGGCGATCAGCTCCTTTCCGGTGCCCGTCTCGCCGGTGATCAGGACCGTGGCTTCGGTGGGCGCCACCTGATGCAGCGCCGTGAAGACCTCGCGCATCGCGGGCGAGCGGCCCACGAGACCGTGCGCCGACGGTGTGGCGGCTGCTGCCGATGGACGGCGTTCCAGGAGATCGCGCACACGCGTGCTCAGTACGTCCGGTTCGACTGGCTTCGTGAGAAAATCATCTGCGCCCGCGTGCAGTGCGCGTACGGCGGCATCGACCGTTCCGTAGCCCGAGATCATGAGCACGGCCACGCCCTCGCCCCACACCCGGAGGGCTTCGACCAGCGTAATGCCATCGGTGCCTGGCATGCGGAGGTCGAGCAGCATGAGGTCGAAACCGCCGGCTTTGAGCGCGGTGGCGGCCGACTGGGCATCGGCTACGGCTTCGACTTCGTAGCCATCGGCTTCGAGCAGCGCGGCCGTCGAGAGCCGGAATACTTTGTCGTCGTCGACGACGAGAATGCGAGGCGTCATGCGGTCGCGGTCGGGATCTCGATCCGAAACAACGCACCTGATTCCGGTGATCGATTTCGTGCGGTCAGGCTCCCGCCCACCGAGCGCACCAGGCCTTCCGCTACGAATAGCCCTAGGCCCACGCCATGTACGGCGGTCTTTGTGGTGAAGAATGGGTCGAATATGCGCGGCAGCAGGTGAGC
>DASRDS010000054.1:0-23497 GCA_035652495.1 Gemmatimonadaceae bacterium | reverse complement strand
GCGCCGATTTCCGTGGGGCGTACGGGCTCACGGCCGCGCAGATCCTCGAGGCGCATCACCGTGGCGCGTTGTTCAGCGACTCCTTGCTGGCGGAGCTCAAGCGCCTGGCGCCCGCCGACAGCGATCTCGCGCACTATGACGTTGCGGCGATCCAGCGCGACGTCGAGGCCGACCGGGCGTCGGGCGAGGCCGAGCCCGACACGTTGAGCGCCGAGTCGAAGCACGCGCGTGATTCGACCGTGCGGGCGGCGTTCCAAGAGGGTGCGCCATCGGCGCCGTCATCGTCAGCCATAAGTCATTGGCACATAGGCGGTAAGGTCGTGCCCTACGGCTGCGTCCAGGCGGGAACCAAGCATCATAGATAACGAACGCCGTTATCCCTGATCCACGAACAGTGTTATCCCCCTTGACGGCGGTCTGTATTTTAACAATGTTAGAATTAAGGACAACGTTATGATGCCATCCGCCGCCACCGACCGCCGCGAACGCGAGAAGCTCGCGATCAGGACTAAGATCCTGGACGCCGCGCGCGAGTTGTTCGCCGAGCAGGGATATGAGGCGGTGACGATGCGGCAAATCGCCGAGCGGATCGAGTACACGCCGACGGCGATCTACTACCACTTCAAGGACAAGGACGCGCTGATCCGCGAGTTGTGCGACGTGGATTATGGCGCGCTCGCCATCGAGTTCCAGAAGATCGCGACAGTCGCGAATCCGATCGATCGCATGAAAGGCATGGGTCGGGCGTATGCGCGATTCGCGATCGAGTTTCCGCACCATTACCGGCTGATGTTCATGACGCCGCATCCGCCGGACATGTCGCCGCTCGAGAAGCGCGGCAAGCCGGACCAGGACGCGTACGCCTTCCTGACGTGGACCGTCGGTCAGGCCGTCGCGGCGGGCCAGGTACGGCCCGAGTACCAGGACGTCGAGTTGGCGTCCCAGACCATCTGGGCGGCCATGCACGGACTCATCACGCTGCAGATCGCCAAGGGTGGCGATCCGTGGGTGGACTGGCGGCCCTACGAACAACGAGTCGAGGCCATGCTCGACTTGGTGCTGCACGGCATTCTCAATGGTTGATCTCGCGCTCAAGAGCCTCGTGCACGATCGGCTCCGCTTTTTCATCACCGTCGCCGGCGTCGCGTTCGCCGTCACGCTGGTCTTCGTGCAGGTCGGGCTCTTTCTCGGCCTGCTCGACAACGCCTCGGTCACCATCGAGCACGCGAACGCGGACCTCTGGGTGACGTCGCGGAACACGCCGAACATCGACTTCTCGCACACGTTCACCGAGACGCGCGTCGATCGGGTGCGATCGATTCCCGGCGTCGCGCGGGCCGACAATCTCATCATCTGGTTCATGCAGGTGAATTTGCCGTCCGGCGCTCAGGAAGGGGTCGAGGCGTACGGCATGGAAGACTTCTCGGCGTGGAACGTTCCGTGGCATCTCACCGATGGCAGCATCGATGATCTGCGGCGGGGCGATTACATGATCGTCGATCAGTCGGCCGTGAAGCGCTGGGGGCCGTACAACGTCGGCGATTATCGCGAAGTCCTCGGCCGCCGGTTGCAGATCATCGGGCGCTCCAAGGAAGCACTCTCGTTTACGACCACGCCGATCGCCTTCATCGACTATCGGCTGTTGCAGCAGATCTCGCCTGATCTGCTGCGCGGCTCGACAACCTACATCCTGGTGAAGCTCGCGCCCGGCGCCGACACGAGCGCGGTGCGCGCCGAGATCTCGCGGCGGCTGCCGTACAACGACGTGTACACGAAAGCGCAGTGGGCCGAGCGGTCGCGACACTACTGGGTCGCGTCGACTGGCATTGGGCTCAACATGTACATCACGGTCTTCCTCGGCTGCCTCGTCGGCGTCGTGGTCGTCGCGCAGACGCTCTACACGTCGGCCATGGAGCACATTCGCGAGTTCGGCACCGTGAAGGCGATCGGCGGCAACAACGGCGACATCTACATGATCCTCGGCAAGCAAGCCGCGATTGCCGCGGTCGTCGGCTTCGTGCTCGGCCTCGCGCAGTCGCTGCCGTTGCGACCCGTCATGGCGAACATTGGGCTCAAGCTCATCATCCCGAACATCATGCTGGCGTGGGTCTTCGCCGGGACCGTTGTGCTGTGCCTGACCGCGGCACTGGTGGCATTCAGAAAAGTCGCGACGATCGACCCGGCATTGGTGTTCCGCACATGATGACGCTCGATGCCACCGATGTGACCAAGTCGTTCTCCGAAGGCCGGCAAGAGATCGCGGTGCTGCACGGCGTATCGCTCAGTGTCGAGCGCGGTGAGATCGTGGCCTTAGAGGGTCCCTCGGGATCAGGCAAGACGACCTTCCTGTCGATCCTCGGCTGCATCCTCACGCCGACGTCCGGCAGTGTCATCATCGACGGCCAGCGCGTCGACCAACTCTCGGCCGGACGTCTCGCCGAAGTCAGAAAGCGGTCGATCGGCTTCGTGTTTCAGCAGTACAATCTCTTTCCCTCGCTGACCGCGCGCGAGAACGTCGAGTACGCGCTCAACATCAAAGGCATGCGCGGGACCGCCGCGAGAAAGGCCGCGATCGAGGCGCTCGAGATCGTGGAGCTCGGCGATCGGCTCGATTTTCTGCCACGCGATCTGTCGGGCGGGCAGAAGCAGCGCGTGGCCATCGCGCGCGCGGTCGCGAGCCGGCCGCCGATTTTGCTCGCGGACGAGCCGACCGCGAATCTGGATTCGCAGGTTGGGCTGCAAATCATGGAATTGTTTCGGAATACGGCTAAGCAGGCGGAGCAAGGACTGGTCATCGTTACCCACGACCCCAACGTGCGCCGATTCGCGGATCGCGTCGTGCGCATTCGCGACGGACGACTCTCATGAACACCACCACTCGCATCGCACTCCCGGTTTTGGCGCTCGCGTCGCTCGGGTTCTTCGTGACGCGCGCGGCCCAACACGCCAACGCATCGCCTCGCCCCGTTGCCGCTCCTGTATCGACGGTGGCGCCGGCCATTCGCGCGGAAGGACAATTCGTCGCGTATCCCGGAGCGGAGGTGACCGTAGGAAGCGAGATCACTGGAAAAATCGTTTCGCTTCCAGTCGACGAAAAAAGCATCGTCAAAAAGGGTCAACTCCTCGTTGCGTTGGATGCGAAAGAGACCCAGGCGTCACTTGATGAAGCGCGTGCGCATATCCAAGAGGCCGATGCCGAAGTGACCGCCGCGCAGGCTGACGTGGCGCGCATGGAACACCTGGCGGAATCGCACGCGATCTCCCGTCAGGAGCTGGATCATGCGCGACGTGACAATGACGCCGCGATCGCACGCCGAGATGCTGCTCGAGCGACGGTGGCGCAGCTGGAAGCACGGCTCGCAAAGACACATATCGTCGCGCCGATCTCCGGCGTGGTCACCGCGAGACTGGTGCAGCCGGGTGAGATCGTCGAGGCAAATACCAGGCTTGTCACGGTCGCGGACTTACACCGGACGCGCATCGAAGCCGAGGTCGATGAGTACGACGCCGGCAAGATCGTACTCGGCGCACCAGTCACGGTGACGGCTGAGGGCTACGGCGACCGGACGTGGAAGGGGACGGTCGAGGAGATCCCGGATGGCGTGGTCGCGCGACGGCTCAAGCCCGAGGATCCGGGGAAGCCGACCGACACCCGCGTACTCATGGTAAAGATCGTGCTCAACGAGCCGACCCCGTTCAAGCTCGCCCAGCGGGTGCAAGTCGCGATCACGCCAGCGACGATCACGCCCGCACACGGCTCATAGGAATCTCGAACCAAAACGTCGTCCGCACGTTGGGCTCGGATCGCACGCCGATCCGCCCACCGTGCTGCTCGACGATGGCCTTCGAGATCGCGAGCCCAAGCCCGGTCCCGCCCCGACGCCGGTTATCGCCACCGTCGAGCTGCTGAAAGCGGGCGAATAATCGCGGCCGGTCGGCGGCTGAGATTCCGGGCCCGACATTGTGCACCGCGAACATGATCACGTCGCCGATCGGCGTCACCTCGACCTCGACCTCTGACTCCGCCGGCGAGAACTTGATCGCGTTCGACACCAGGTTCGTGAGCACCTGCACGATGCGATCGCGATCGGCGCTGAACGACCGGTGCGCGCCGACGCGCTCGATCAGCTTGATGCGATGCTCGTCCGCCATCGCCGCCACCCCGTCCAGCGTCGTGCGCACGACGGCACTCGGCGTCAACACCTCGTATTTGAGCTCGAACTTCCCCGCCTCGATCTTATCGAGATCGAGCAGCTCGTTGACCAATCGGATGAGCCGGTCCGAGTTCTCGCGCGCCATGCGCAAGAGATCGTGTGCTTTCGGCGCCATCGCGCCGGCGATGCCGCCCTCGAGCAGCCCGATCGCGCCACGGATCGACGTGAGCGGCGTGCGCAGCTCGTGCGAGACCGTCGAGACAAACTCGTTCTTCATGCGATTGAGCCGCCGCCACTCGGTGACGTCGCGCACGACCGCGATGCGCGCGGGCATGCCCTCCCAGATGCAGGGCTTGGCGCTCACCTCCGCCTCGAACGTCGATCCATCGGGGCGGACGAACGTCGCGTAATACGTGCCCTCGATGTTCTCGCGCATGCGCCGCATCACCTCCTCGCGATTCTCCGGCACGATGTGATCGGCGATCGCGGCGACCGGCACGTCGCTTCCAGGGAAGCCGGACATGCGCAAGAATGCCGCGTTCACCTCGACAAAGCGCCCGTTGCGAGTGATGACCACCCCGTCGTTCGATGCCATGGCGAGCCGCCGGAAGCGCTCTTCACTCGCTTTGAGCGCATCCTCCGCCTGCTTCCGTCGCACGACCCCGCCGAGCTGCGCCTCCACGAACGACACGAGCTGCCGCTTGGAATGCTGCTCAGGATCGTGGTTCGCCTCCGCCGGTATGACGAACTGCGCGCCCTGCCCCCGCTCCAAGGGCCAGCCGGTCGCGCGGCGCAAACGATCGAGCGCGACCGCGTACGCCGCGTCGAGATCTTCCGCGTCGCCCATCCCGTCCGTGATGGACTGGAGGAGCGTCTGCGCGGTGATATCGCGCATGATGGTCGAGAAATACCACCCACCGCTCGACGACTCATGGGCCACGATGACCTGGGACACGTGGATGACGCGACCAACGCGCGTGCGGATCGTCGACTCGCCCTGCCAGGTGCGGTGCCGCAGCGCCGCCGGGATCGCCGTCCGCATCAGCTGGCGTCGCGCCTCGCGCGTATAGACCGAGTGCATGTTCACGGACGTCAGGCTCGCATCCGGGTCGAGCCCGATCAACGCGCGGCCGGCGCCATTGATGTAGACGGCGCGGCCCGACATGTCGGCGATGCCGACGAAGTCACTGGTCGCTTCCAGGACCTCGACGAGACGCGTCTGCGCTTCGTCGGTCTGGAGCTTGGCCGTGACATCCTCGAAGGTGGCGCGCACCGATACGGGTAGGCCGTCCTCGAACCGCGCGCGGATGACGCCGCGCACCACGAGCCGGTCGCCGCGTTTCGTCTCGAAGACGGTGTCGAACGGCGGGACTTCTTGCCCCGCCAGCGCCCGCTGCACGGCGGCGAGGTACATGCCGCGGTAGTCCGCCGCGACGATGTCGCTGGCGCAGATGGCCGTGTGGTCGTGGCCCAGAGTCCTGCGCCAGGCGCGATTGACGAAGAGGAACCGACCGTCCGGCGAGGCGAGCGAAATGAGCACGGCGGTCGATTCGAGGTAGTCGTCGATTTGCGCCTGCGCGCGATCCAGCTCGACTTCGGTCGCCAGGCTCCGGGCGATATCGGCAAGGAGGGCGACGTCCTCCTCGGTCCAGGACCGGGGGCGGTCGTCGATCACCCAAAGGGTGCCAAGCACCTCGCCGTCGGCGCCCCGAACCGTCTCGCACAGCCGGGCCGCGCCATCGCGCGTGGCTTCGCGCGTGGTCGTAAAAGCGGCTCGCGACGCGCGCAGGGCGCGGGCGGCGAGCCGCACGATGCGGTCGACCCGATCCATCCTTTACACGGACGATTATTCGGCGGGCTGAGCTACCGGGGCCGGCAGGAGGAAGCGGACGTTTACCGTATAGCCCGGAACGGCCAATAGAGTCTGAAACAGTGCAAGGGCGCTCGAATCGGCATGCCCCACCACGCCCATGTCACCGGCCGTGTGCGCCAGCTGGCCGCGCACGTGATTGAAGATCGAATCGCGATCGCTCGGCCGGAACGGGTTCCAGAGACCGCTCCGCTCATCATAGGTCTGCATGTGCGTGACGACGACATCGAGGATGCGCGCGTGCGGGATGTCGAGCGAGATGGTTTTGGCCGTGTCGTTCACATGCAC
Organism: Gemmatimonadaceae bacterium; assembly: GCA_035652495.1. Taxonomy (GTDB): domain Bacteria; phylum Gemmatimonadota; class Gemmatimonadetes; order Gemmatimonadales; family Gemmatimonadaceae; genus DASRDS01. The sequence goes on along the minus strand of DASRDS010000054.1, from coordinate 17,185 downwards.
GTGCACCGTCGAATCCATGACGACCCCAGCGAGCACTGTGCCCGTCACGACGATGAGCGACTTCTTCGTGGACCCCAGAAACGTGTTCTGATAGGTGACGACATCGCGGATGTACGTCTCGCTCGAGACGAGCTTCGAGACGGCTTGGACGCGCTCGAGCACGAGCTGATCCGAGATGCGCGGTTGAGACCGAGCGGCGGGCGGCGTCGGCACCAAAATTCGTTGCGCGAGTATTACAACGAGGAGGAAGGCGGCACCTAAACCAATCGCCCGCCACCCGAGGAATCCCATGTCAGTTCGCACGCGCGTTGTACCCATGCTGCTGCTCTCGCTAGCGATCGCCTGCCATTCGGGCAAGAGCGGCCAGCCGGACGATCAAGCCGAGCCCGCCCCGAAGACCACGCTGACCGTTATTAACCAAGGCTTCTTGGATATGGATATCTACGCGCTTCCGCAAGACGGCGCGCGTATCCGTCTTGGCACGTCGAACGGCAACACCACGCAGCACTTCGACCTGCCGAACTATCTCGTCCGCACGCCGATCACGATGCGCTTCCTGATGGTGCCGATCGGCGGCAACTACGCGCCGCGCTCCCAGATGATTCAGGTCAATCCGGGCGATGAGGTGGATCTAACGATTCCGCCGGCGTAAGGCCCGATAGCTTTTGTACAATTGCACCGTGTCCACCACACCCGCCGAGTCCAGTACGACTCGGCGGGTGTGCATCATCAGGTCCTCTGGATGGCGCAGCATCGAGGCCGTGCGGCTCGAGCCCCGGCGCTGTTCGTCGAATGACCACTCGGCCATCACCGCGCCGCCGGGCGGGATCGGCCCGTCGACGTGCAGGGGCTCCGAGTGATCGTCGTCGCCTGAGCGCGTCATGAGCGCGAGATCGAGGCTCTGCACGGTCTCGGGCGATTTGTTGTCGAGGCGCACGCGAAGCCGAAGCTCGGTGCGCGTGCGGCCATGGGCCATCGTGGTGACCTGGGGCGCGCCGATGCCGATGAGCTCCGGCAAGCGGTTCTCGATCGGCCGATTCGCGACGATCACACGCTCTTGTTGCGCGTTGTCGAGCCTCTCGAGCGTGTGATCCAGTTCGCTGATGCCGCTAACCTGCCAGCGTGCGTTCTGGTGATGCACGGCGATGTTGATGACGACCGGCACATCCAGCTCCCGATCGTGGAGGACGAGGGGAACGATGCGGTCCGTACCGGTGCCTTTCGGTTCGCCGATCTGGGAGAAATCGAGATGGTCGCCGGCAAGTATCACATCGAGCGGTGGCATGCCGCCGAAAGCCGCCAGGAGGCGCACAACCACGTCGGCGCTATCCGCCGTCCCGGTGGTCAGCGCCAAGGCGATGCCCCTTCCCGCCTTTTCCGCCAGGGCGCTCTTGAGCGCCAAAACCCGCGCCGCGCTGTCAGTTGCGCCCTGTTCCGCGCCCGGGGCTTCGGCGATGAGGGCCGCCAGCGCGCCCTGGTTGTGCTGAGCCGTCAGCCAGTCGACGCCCTCGTTAGAAACTTGTTGGGTCACCGCATCCGTATTGAGGTAATACGCGAGTCGCGTCCCGTCGTGATTCCGAAAGGACAGCTCGATTTCACGTAACGCCCGTTCGGAGGAATTGACGGAGGCCTGGTGATAGACCGCGAAACCGGCGAGCCCGAGAACGAGGCTGCCGCCTGCGACACCAATGACCAACTGCTTTACTGAGAGAGACACCGACACCGGAGTCCGTTATGTTCAGAGAACGAGACGCCGGCCCTCCGGCCCTGGTCACGCTATGGCTCAAGACCCCGCCCTCCAAGAACGCCTAGCCCAAGTGCTGGCACCCGGTTACGCCGTCGAGGCGGAGATCGGGCGCGGCGGCATGGGCATCGTGTACCGGGCCAAGGACACGCGGCTCAAACGCACGGTTGCCATCAAGCTGTTGCCACCCGAACTGGCCTACCGCGACGAGATCCGGTCGCGGTTTTTGCGCGAGGCCGAGATGGCCGCGCAGCTCTCGCATCCGAACATCGTGCCGATTTACTCGGTCGATGAAAAAGATGGGTGCGTGTACTTCATCATGGCGTACGTCGATGGTGAGACGCTGGCGCAGCGGCTCACGACGCACGGGCGTCTGGGCATCGTCGAGGCGCGCGCGCTGCTGCGGCAGGTGGCCGACGCGCTCGCCTACGCGCATGCGCGTGGCGTGATTCATCGCGACATCAAGCCGGACAACATCATGTTGGCGCGTGAAGACGGTCGCGCCATGGTGACCGACTTCGGTATCGCGCGCGCGGCTGACGACACGACCGGCACGCGGCTGACCGCCACGGGCGTCGCGATCGGTACGCCCGCGTACATGTCGCCGGAGCAGTGCACCGGTGAGCGCGCGGTCGATGGGCGCAGCGATCTGTACTCGCTCGGCGTCGTGACTTATGCGGCGTTGGTCGGGACTCCGCCATTCGCCGGGTCCAATACCGCGGCGTTGTTGGTGAAGCATCTGACCGAGACTCCGCGATCGATTCGTGAAGTCCGACCCGACGTCCCGGACGATCTCGTCGCCATCATCAACCGGCTACTACAGAAAAACCCAGCGGATCGCTTTCAGGACGCGACCTCGCTGGTCAAGGCGCTCGACTTCCCGGACAGCCTGCCGAAAAGCCCTCCACTCGCTCCCGCGAAAGTTGAGAGTGCGCCCAAGGCGGTATATGCACCACCGCCGTTGCCGGTCATTGTCGACAAGAAGATGAAACTGAGGGATCGGACGGATGCCGAAGGCCTTCAGCTTCGTGTCAGACGGTTTCGGAACGCGATGGTGTCCTGGATAGGCCTGAACGGCATGTTCGCGTTCATCAATGTGATGAGCGGCATCCACCACATGTCGGACATCTGGTTCCCCTGGGTGACCATCTGGTGGGGATTCGGGATCGCGCGCAGCGCCGGCCACCTGTGGGCCGATGGCATCAACCCGGTGAACGCGCTCTTTGGCGGACCTATCAACCGTGGTGTGCCGCGCTCAGGAGAACGCGTGGCGTCGCAGATGGTCTCGCCGGAGGTGCTGAGCGGTCCGTACGGCCAGATGGTCCGCCGGGCGACCGGAGACCATGCGGCGATCCTGGACCACTACGCCAAGCTCAAAGCCGCCGCAAAAAAGTCCGGCGCGCCAGTCACCCAGGACCCGACACCGGCCGCGAACGAACTGGTCGACCAGATCGCAGATTACGCCAACGCCCTCCACCGACTCGATGTGGAGACGCCCGAAGCGCTACGCCCCCAGTTCGCGGCGCGTCGCGTGGAGCTGATCGGGCAACTGGAGCGGGCCTCGCTCGTGCTCCAGAACCTGGCCCTCGACTTGCTCCGCTTGCGGTCGCTAGGGGCTGACTCGGTGACCAGTGCAACTGAACAAGGCCGCGTGTTGTCAGACAACATCGGTTACGCGCTCGCGGCCGCCGAGGAGCTTCGCTCCAACAAATAGACCCTGTTACCCGTACTGATCAGTATGAGAAAGGCACGAGCCGCTCAGACCGCGGTTTTGGTCCTGCTCGGCGGCTCGGCCGCCTGTATCCATAATCCACCCTCCGTGGGCGGCAAGCCGAGCGCGCCCACGGCGCCGAATCAATATTGGACGCCACCGAAGCACGCGATCGTTCGCGATTCGGTGCCCAAGAACGTCGTCCCATCGGATATCCAGCAGCGGATCAACCAGCTGACGCTTCAGGACGTCGTCGACCTCGGGTTGCTGAACAATCCGCAAACGCGCGCCTCCTATGCACAGGCGCGCGCCGCGGGCGCGTTGATCGGGTCGACGCGTGGGAAATACCTGCCACAAGTGACGGCCAATGCGCTCGCCGAGCGTACCGGTTCGACGGGTGGGACCGGCACCGTCGCGGGCGGAACGACGGTGGGCGGAACTAGCGGCTCGTCGGCGACCGCGGAGCGCGATCGCGCGATCTTCCAGCCCAGCGTGACGGCGAACTGGCTGTTGTTTGATTTCGGACGATTCGGCGCGATCGAGGCCGCGAAGCAGGGTGCGTTCGCCGCATCGTACACGCACAACGCGACGGTGCAGGCGGTCACGCTCGCGATCATTCAGTCGTACTGCAATTACAACGCGGCGAAAGCGGTGCGCGACGGCGCGGCCAAGACCGTGCAGGAAGACAGCGTCGGTCTAGCTTCGGCAAAGGATCGCCACGATGCCGGCGTCGCGACGATCTCGGATGTCTTGCAGGCACAGGTGACGTATTCGCAGGCCGTGCTCTCGCTCGAGACCGACGAGGGCTCGGTGCAGACGACGCGCGGATCGCTCGCGGTCGCACTCGGATTCCCCGCGAATCTCCCGTACGACATTGCGCCCGAGCCGCCGAACGTTCCCGTGCAGGCGATCGCGCAGTCCGTCGACTCGCTGGTCGACGAAGCCGTGAATCACCGCCCGGATCTCGCCTCATTCCGCGCCACGGCCAAAGAGCAGCATGCGAATATCGGGGTCGCGCGCGGCGCTTGGCTGCCGCAGGTCACGCTGGGCGGGACTGGGAGCCAAACGTTCTACAGCCAGGATCAGAGGAACCTCAACGGCCACACCTGGTCGCTGCAGGCCGGCGTCTCGATCCCGATCTTCTCGGGCCTCCAGAACTACTACGATATCCTGCAGGCCAAGGAATTGGCGCGCGCGGCCGACGCCAATGCCGAGTATCAGCGTGACCTGGTCGTATATCAGGTTTTCACGTCGTATTACAACCTGCGCACGGCGACGGCGCAGGTGAAGTCATCGCGTGACCTGCTGGCCAGCGCGCAGACGAACTACGATGTGGCGCTGGGCAAGTACAAGCAGGGGGTCGGCTCGATTCTCGATCTCTTGACGGCCGAGGCCGCGCTGGCCAGCGCACGGGCGACCGAAGCCCAGACGCGCTGGACGTGGTATGCGGACCTCGCTCAACTTTCGCATGATGCCGGCGTGATTGGGATCCACGGCGAAATGCCGATCGGCCTCACGTCGGACTCAACAAGTCGTGGCTCTCGATGAATAAGATTCTGGCGATTCTCACACTGACAGCGGCGCTCGTCGCCTGCGGCGGCAAGAGCGCGACCGGCGGCGGCGGCACCTCCCAAGGCGGTGGTGGCGGTCGCGGTGGACGCGGCGGTCGCGGTGGCGGCCCGAACCTCCCCGTCCCGGTCGCGGTGGCGTCCGTGCGGAAAGCGGCCGTGCCGTACAACATCGGCGCGAACGGCACCGTCTATCCGATTCAGACCGCGGCCGTCGCGTCGCAGGTCGACGGCATCGTCAGAAAAGTCGCGTTCAAGGAAGGGCAGGAGGTCCAACAAGGCCAGTTGCTGTTCGAGATCGACCCGATCCCCTATCGCGCCGCGTACAATCAGGCGCTCGCGAATCTGGAGCGTGACAAAGCCACGCTCGTCAACGCGCAAAAAGAAGTCGGGCGATACGACGATCTCGTGCAGCGCGACTACGTGACCAAGGAGCAGGCCGACCAGATCCGGGCGAACGCCGGCGTCGCCCAGGCCACGGTGGCCTCCGACTCGGCCGCGGTCGCGACGGCGAAGTTCAACTACGATAACTCGACGGTGCGCGCGCCGATCTCGGGTCGCACCGGTCAGCTGCTCGTGCGCGAGGGCAATCTGGTGCACGGCGCGTCGGCGACCCCGATGGTCGTGATCAACCAGATCAAGCCGATCTACGTGCAGTTCGCGGTGCCGGCGACGAATCTGCCGGACATCATGAAGTACAACACGGGTACCACCCTGCCCGTGACGGTGTCGCCGACCACGAGCGCCACGCCCGCGGCGGGCAGCAACGATCAGTCGTCGACCGACGCGCCGCCGGGTACGTCGATCTCGCAAGGCGATCCGGCGACGCCGCAGGGACAATCGCCGTCGCAAGGACAGCAGCCGCAAGCGAACGGGCCGCCGAGTCAACCCGCGGTCACGAGTCAGCCGCGGCGGAATGGGGCTGGCGCGAGTGGTGCGCCCACCCAGGGGCCGGTGACGGTGAATGTGCCGCAGACGACCGGCTCGCTCTCGTTCGTGAATAATGCGGTCGACACGGTGACCGGTACGGTGCTGCTCAAGGGCACATTCGCCAACGCGCACGGCGAGCTCTGGCCGGGTGAGTATGTCGCGACCACGTTGCGGCTGTACGTCCAGCAGGACGCGCTCGTCGTCCCGCAGCAGGCGGTCATGACGGGCCAGCAGGGGAGCTACGTGTTCGTGATCGACAACAAGAACACGGCGCAGCAGCGGCCGATCGTCGTGAGCCGCGTGGCGGATTCGTTGGTCGTGATCGGCCGGGGGCTCGCCGAGGGCGAGAAAGTCGTGACCGACGGTCAGTCTCGACTGACGCAGGGCGCCAAGGTCAACGTCCGCGGTCTCCAGACCACGTCGACGTCGAGCGGGAGCTTGCCCTGAACCGTGAGGAGATCTTCCGGCGCGACGAATATCGCTGTGTCTACTGTGGGCAGATCTTCGCGGTCGACGAGCTGACGACGGACCATGTGCAGCCGCGGGTAAAAGGCGGCGACCGATCGGGCGGGAATCTCGTCACCGCGTGTCGGATGTGCAACCGGGCCAAAGGACACATGTCCTTGGCCCGGTTTCTTGCTTCGCGCCCCGAGGCTCGGGCGAATTTCTTCCGCTATGCGACGGCCGTCTGGCCGCGCCACCTGCGCGAGTTACGGGACCTGATACTTGTAGAGGGTCGGTAGGCGGTAGGCGCGGTAGAAGAGCGAGGCCTTCCCATTGCTCGCCGTGGTGAAGGACGCGCGCGCCAGCAGATTGTTCTCCGTGTCGATCTCATCGACCTGACCCGCGGCGCCAAAACCCACCAGCGTGTTGCCGTTCAAGAGACGCTCGGCGGATCCGATGAAGCTCGTGAAGACCATCGGCTGGGGCTCGTACTCCCAGACCATGGTCGCGGTCTTACGGGTCTCGTCGAGCGCGTACTCGACGACTCTCGTGTGCTGGGGCACGTGGCGCAGGCCGTTGTCATACACCAACAGATCGCCGTTCGGCAGGAAGTGCACGTTGTGCTCGCCGCTGAAGAAGCCGAGCGGGTCGTTCTGGATGGTGAACGTCGCGTGCGCGCCGCCGATCTGCCACATCTTCTGGCCCGTGAAGCGGTCGATCTTCACGATCGCGCCGAAGTTGCGGAACGAGAGCAGGTAGTTCGAGTCGGGCGTGAACTCGAGCACGTTCGGATGGTCGAAGTCGCCGAGCGGTGCACAGCAGGTCGGCTCGATCCAATCCGTGACGTCGTAGTAGTTCCAGGTCGTATACGCGAACTCGGGCTGCCCGTTTGGCGCGAGGCGGAACAGCGTGTGGCCGTACTCCTCCTCGTTCGTCTTTCCGCCGAATACCGAGAGCGACGACAGGTCCATCGCGCGGGCGCCCGTGTATCCCCACATGTGCGACGTATAGCCGCTGATGGAATCGCCGGTCAGATAAAACTCATGCCCGTCCGGATCGCCCACCGGCACGTTGTACGTCTTGACGATATTGCCGTCCGGCGTGAACTCGACGTATTGGCCCGGCACGACCTGCGCGCCGCCCGCGACCGACAGCGCGGCCGTGTAGTGGCCGTTCTTCTGCAGCTTGATGTCGGTCGAGAAGAACCCCGGGAAGACCCGGTACCAGCGAACGCGGCCGATCGAGTCATACGCGATCGCGGTCGCGGTATCGAATGAGTTCAGGGTCGCGAGCATCGTGAAGCCGGGACCGAACGTGCCCTGCGACAGCGTCAGGCGCTGATTGGAGACGTACGCGGGAACGGAATCCGTCGTGTATTGCAGGGTATCCGACTGCGTCGTCTTCCCCCGAACGCGGAGCACCAAGTTGTAGGTCGTGTTGGGCAGCAGGCCGAGGACCGTGATCTTGCCCAGATTATTCGCCACGCGATACCATGGGGTCGCGCTGCCTGGATCGGTGCTGGCCGAGTAGGCGACGCTGGCCGAATCGGCATGCTCGGCCTCGAAGTACACGATGGCCGACAGCGTGTTGTTGGGATTAGGCGCGACCGAGGTACTTCGGACGGCGAGGGCGAACGTCCTGGGGCTGGTCGACGAGTCCGAGCAGGCGACGGCGACGACGAGAGCGCTGATCGCGCTAACCGTGAGAGATAGGCGCACGCTGCGGTGGGGTAAAGGTGATGTGACGCCTGAGACCGTTGACCGGGTCCCTCAGGTCTAGCGGGAATTTATGCCCAAATTCTCACGCCGCTACGTCATTCATGGGGCGTGGCGTTTTCGTTGGCGGGGGCTAGTCCCGCGATGTCAGCCAGTCGGCGTATGCCGCTGGGCTGACCTCCGATGGCTTAATCTCGGAACGGCCGCCCCAGAACACGTTCGTATAGCTGACCGGTATCCCTACAGCGTCGAGATGCTGGTCAATCGCGGCTTTGTGCGCGAGCACCAGCGATTTGTCCGTCCCATGCGCGACGGCCATCAGGTTCACGTTGGCGAAGTCCGGGCCGCCTTCGCGCCAGTAGGCGTGCGTGAGGATATAGTGCCGGCCGATCTCGCGGCCGGCTTCGATTTCGCGGCCTGGGGGGACGCGCCAATGGAAAAGCGCATTGTAGCGCGTGACGCGGACGCCGGTGCTCGACGGTTTGACGTGCTCTAAAAACGTCGAGAATCGGCCGATCACCCCGCGGGCATTCAGTCGCTCGGCCACCTCGCAGAACTCGTCGATTGTCACGCCGGCTTCGGTCGCGCGGGCGAGCCATGGGTCGGGCCGCACTTCATCGGGAGTGAGCTCGCGCTTGAGCGGTTCGAGGACGCGCCATTCGAGTGGTGAGAGCTCGACTATGGCGGTGTCGATCACCGCTCCCGGCTCATCGCTCTTTTCGCCCGGCTCGATGGCGCGGCGGCGGACGTGGCCGACGCCGAGTACAAAGAGCCGCTCGGCCGGCATCATCTTGAACGACTCCGCGCCTATCTGGTCGCGCAGATATTCGCAGTGAGCTTGCATCGAGTAGCCCTGCGGGACTTTTAGCGTCGTCCACAGGCGGTACGCCGATCCTGGCGTCTCGGCATCCGTCGAGCGGATTACGACGTGGCCCGAGAATGGGTCTTTTTGCACCATGTACTCGAAGCCCGCATCGAGTCTTTCGGGTGCTATGCGCCAGGCTACGAGTGCGCCTGGGGCGAGATTTGTCGCCATCAGTGTCTGGCGGATTCGGCGGATCGTGCCCGTCGCCAGCATCGCTTTGAGGCGTTCGAGTACCGTCTCTACATCTATGCCGGATTGCTTCGCAATCTCGGCAAACGGATCGCGCGAGAACCCCGCTATGCGATCTTCTGATACAGCAAGAATTCTAGAATTTACTGGGTCGATCACCTCGGCTGGCACGATCGCGGACATGCCAGAAAAGGTACTAGCTTGTTGATTGCGGCAGAGCCGCCGTCCCGAGAAAGCGTCGGACAGCCTCGACAGCCCCGCGAGCGCCGGCCGCGGCGCGAGAGTAGGACCAAGTCCAAGGCACACGCGACCCGTCGCGCAGCACGAAGGCAACCCGGAAGCGGCCGGTAGAAGCCTCCTCGTCACTCTCCTCGAGGATGATGTCGGCGATAGCCGAGAGGGGGTACAGCCCGCGACTCCACCCTCCGCCGCCGCGGCGGTCGATGGTGACGATCCCCGCCTCGCGGTCGATGACTATGCGTCTCTCCTCGGCGCACACGAGGAAGAGGATCCCCGCGACCGCACACGCCACACCGGCGACGTTCGAGTAGACGGCGCCGAGCACGACCAAGAAGCCACCGAGGATCCGGAGGCCGGTGGCGTGATCGTGAATCGCAAGTCGTTCGGGAGCTTCGAGCGCGAGCCGCATACCCCCAAAACGAGAAGACGAGCCCTCTCGTCACGTCTAGTGATAAGTGGCCTATATCACAGAGTTTACCTACGTTACATCCCCCAGTTCGGGGACGAAACGAAGGGGGCCTCTAACGCGTCCTTTCTTGTAATGACCTTGGTCGCCAAAAATTGGCGCCCTCTAACCGTCGCACGGTTGTTGGCGATCGTCGCGACGGTCTGGGCCGCCGGTTATCCAATATTGTTCGCGACGCTGAAGACGCAGGCTGGGACGAGACCTCTCACGATTCTCGCGTTCCCGCCCATGAACCTGGTCACCTGTTTCATGGCCTGGTTCGCCGCGTCCCGCGTCGTCGACGACCGGATCCGCCGGGCCTTCCGGTGGTTCGGCGTGGCCTGGCTGTTCGTGCTCGTCGGGAACGCCTTCTCGTTCCTCTATACGAACGTCCTCGAGCTGGGCGACTACACGGGATCGTGGTGGGTCAACGCCCCGTATGTCCTCTGGTACCCGCTGTTCGTCGCGGGCCTCGTCTCGCTCCCGCTCGCGAGCCGGCAGCGCATCGAGCGCCGCAAGTTCTTGTTCGACGTGCTCACGGTGATGCTCGGTGGCGGCATCGTCATCTGGGAGCTCGTCATCATCCCGACGGTGAGCGAGACCACGAGTCCGCTCGCCACGCTCATCACGTTCCTCTACCCGCTGGGCAGCATCCTCGTGCTCGCGGGCATCGCCACCGTCGTCCTGCGCCGCCTGCCGGCGCGCGGATCGACGGGGTCGGCGTTGTTCTTCTTTGGCATCGCGCTGTACACGCTCAGCGACCTGGCGAACGACATCGTCCTTTCGCGCGTCGGCCCGTTCGGCATGGCCTGGACCGACATCCCGATGATGTTGTCGTACGCGCTCCTCATCTGGGGCTTTTACCGGTCGGCGGCTGACCCCGAGCACACGACGTCGGAAGTCATCGAGCCCGATGTCGACACCGAGGTCCAGTCGTTCAGCCCATTACCCTATGCGGCGCTCGCGCTCTGCTCGGGACTTCTGGTATCGACCGGGTCCCTGCTCCCGATCACGGTCGTTATCGTGACCGTGCTCGTGGTGACGCGGCAGATCGCCGCGGTGCGCGAGAACGCGCGGCTCGTTTCCGAGCGCGCACGGCGGCAGAACGAAGCGCGGTTCCGGTCGCTGGTGCAGCACTCCTCGGACGTCATCGCGGTCGTCGACGCCAATGGGATCATCACGTACGTGAGCCCGTCGGCCACGCGCGTGTTCGGCTTCACGCCCGAGGAAATCGAGGGTCGCACGATTACGTCGCTCCTCCACGCCGAGGATGCCTCGCGCGGGGAGACGGTGTTCATCGAGGCGGCGTTGCGGCCTGGCGTGACGGCGCCGAGCGAGTGGCGCGTGCAGCATCGGGACGGGCGGTGGCTATACGTCGAGGCGATCGGGACGAATCTGACGCACGAGCCGACCGTGCGCGGGATCGTCGTCAACACTCGCGATATCACCGAGCGCAAAACGCTGGAAGCGCAGCTCGTCCATCAAGCGTTCCATGACCCGCTGACGGGTCTCGCGAACCGGGCGTTGTTCCTCGATCGCGTGACGCACGCGCTCGCGATTACGGGGCGGCATGGGCGGCATCCGGTCGCGGTGTTGTTCCTCGACATCGACAACTTCAAGACGCTGAACGACAGCTTCGGCCATCTGCCGGCCGACGCGCTGCTCTCGGCGATCGCGCGGCGCCTCTGCGATGCGGTGCGGACGAGTGACACCGTCGCGCGCCTGGGCGGCGACGAGTTCGCCATTCTCCTCGAGGATGCGTCGGGCCCGATGGCGCCGACCGCGGCGGCCGAGCGCGTCACGACGGCGTTGCGCGAGCCGTTCATGCTCGAGGGTAAAGAGGTCTATGCCTCGGCCAGTATCGGCATCGCGGTCGCGACCCCGGATTTGAGCCCGTCCGAGTTGCTGCGCAACGCGGATACCGCGATGTACCAGGCCAAGTCGCGCGGCAAGGCGCGGTACGAGCTGTTCGAGGCGAGCATGTACGCCGAGACGCTGGCGCGGCTCGAGATGGCGGCGGACCTACGGCAAGCGCTCGATCGGAACGAGCTGTCGCTCCGCTATCAGCCGATCATCGATCTCTCGAACGGCGTCATTGTCGGCGTCGAGGCGCTGCTCCGCTGGGAACATCCGCGGCGCGGCACGCTGACGCCGCCCGAGTTCATGGCGGTGGCGGAGGATACGGGGCTCATCGTGCCGATCGGGCGCTGGGTGCTGCGTGAGGCGTGCCGGCGCGGGAAGCGGTGGCAGTCCATGCATCCGCGCGAGACGCCGCTCATGCTGAGCGTGAATCTGTCCGCGCAGCAGTTGCAGCATCCGAGTCTCATGGAGGCGTTGCGAGCGGCGCTCGCCGAGTTCGAGCTGCCGCCATCGACGTTGGTGCTCGAGGTGACGGAGAGTGCGCTGGTGCAGCAGTCGGATCTCATGCTGACGCACTTGAGAGCGCTCAAGAGCTTGTCGGTGCGTGTCGCGATCGACGATTTCGGGACCGGGTACTCGTCGCTGGGTTCGCTGCGGCAGTTCCCGATCGACATCCTCAAGATCGCGAAGCCGTTCGACGATGTTGGCCGGGCGATCATCGTGCTGGGGCAGACGCTCAAGCTGCAGACGAGCGCTGAGGGGATCGAGTCCGAAGATCAGCTGGCCGAGTTGCGGCAGCTGGGCTGCCACCTGGGCCAGGGCAACTACTTCGCGCGGCCCGTGACCGCGGACGCCATCGACGCGCTGCTCGGCACGCCGATGGCGATTGCCGCCGTGCCTCAGCCGGCGGTATAGCGCACGACTACCCAGTGGTGAGTCTTGAGCGACTCATCCACGGCGTCCGCTAGTGCGTTCCGGCGTTCATCGAGCGTGGCGTCCGCTGGGATATCGATCAGCGGTTTCTCGTGCGCCGACGCGCAGGTGACGGCGATCGTGATCGGGCTGAACATGCCGAGCGTCACCACGCTGACGAGCGTGCCCGCCGGCGACTCGCCACGACGGACTTTCGCGAGGCCATCCCGACACTGCGCGGCGGCTTCCGCTACGGCGGCCGGTACGACACCGTAGACGAACGTGGTCGCCCAGGCTTTGGCGGCGGAGACTCGCGCCGAGATGGACGTGGTGTCTTGAGCGTGTGCTGCGGCTGACGTGATCGACATCACACTGAGCAGGACTGCTATCGCGCGGCGCATCGGGCCAACTCCGAATTGGTGATCGAGGTGTTCGCAATACTACACGCGCTCGATCACCAATTTTGCTCACGTGATGCGCGTCACAGGCACCATGTGCGACGCAAAGCAAAAGGCCGCGCATCGCGCGACACGCGGCCTTTCGAGTGCCGATTCAGTCTACTTGGCGGGCGCGCCCGCAAGCCAACGCTTCACGCCCTTGTGTCCGGAACATGCACCGGAGCGCACAGTACCATCCCAAAACATTCCATCAGTGCACTGAGCGATGGCGCCCGTAGAGTCAGCACTGGCTCCAGTCTTCGCTGGTGTCTTCGTCGGCTGTTGATTTGGAATCTTGCCACCGCCCGGCGTGCTCATCGCCGCGGCCGACGATGTCGCCGTCGCGATGCCGCCATGGTGCGAGCACGCACCCTGCCCGCCCTTTGACGTCGTCCCGTCCTTACATGTGACCTGCGCCGCCGTCGCGGTCGACTGCGCCTGCGCCGCACGGGGCGCAAAGAAGATCGCGCCCACGCCGAGTGCCACAGCCATCACCAGCTGGTGTCGCATAAGCTCTCCTATTTTTTGAAAACGTGCGCCCACGTTGGATCGATTGTCAACCAGGCGGATGTGAGATACGACCCGGCGACGCCCTCGACGGTCGCGAGCGCGGCCGCTGCACTGTCGGGTTTGCCAGTAATGGCGTAGATGCGCGCGAGTAACGTCTCCGTATAAGGCCCGTCCACCCGATCGCTGGCGATCGGATCGAGCGCGACCGCGCGGCGGCCATCGCGAACCGCGTCATCGACGCGCCCCACATACGCCTCGGCCACACCACGCAAGCCGATGTCCTGCGCGAAATCACCCTGAGCGACGGCGAGCGCGGAGTCGGCATACGCGCGCGCCAAGTCGCGCTGACCGCGCTGCCAGTAGATGTTCGCCAACGCCAGCGCCCAATCGCGCCGCGGCGTCGAGCCGGGCGCCAGGGTCAGCAGGGTGCGCTGCTCGCTGTCGTCGAGCAGCCAGTACAGGTCATACGTCGTCGCGACGTACGAGAAGAGCGCGAGCGAGTCGACGCGCCCGGTCGTGTCGTGCAAGACGGCGCGTGCGTGCGCGAGATCGCCGGCCATGAGGTACGTCATGGCCTCGTCCACGATGATCTCGAAGTTCTTTGGATCGACACGGCGTGCCCGCTCGAGGGTGGCGCGCGCGCCGGCGAGATCGCCCTCACCCCGCTTCGCGTTCGCCTCGGCCACGAGCAACGCCAGGCTCGTGGGATCGACCGTGAGCCCATGATCCGCGATCGCCCGCGCGTGCGCAAAATCGCCTTTGCGATCGAGCGCGGTCGTGAGTCGCGTCGCGGTCACGACATTGCGCGGGTCGAGCGTGAGCGCCCGCTGCAGTCGATCGATCCCGGCATCGAGCCGACCCAGGTTGAGCAGGTTCACACCGGCGGATGTGAGCAGCTCGACATTCTCCGGAGCGGCGGCGAGGCCGACCGAGTCCTCGGCCAGCGCCTTCGCGTAGTCGCCCGGACCATTGGCGTAGTAGGCGCCGAGCGCCTGGTGACCCTCGGGCAGCTTGGGGTCGAGCCGCAGCGCGCGCTCGGCCGCCGAACGCGACTCGGCGAGCGTCGCGGGCGATGCATCCGCCAGATAGAGCCGCGAGTCCACGAGCGAGAGACGCGCCCAGGCGGCGGCGAACGATGAGTCGAGCGCGACCGCCTGGCGGAACGCCGCGACGGCCTGGCGCGCGAACTCGGCGGAGGGGTTGGCGGTGCCGGCGGTGATCGTGCGAGGGAGTAGCGCCAGACCCTGCAGGTAGGCGTCGTGGGCCGCGACGTTCTCCGTCAGTCGCGCCGTCACCGCGCGCTTGGCGCTGCTTCCGAGTTGGACGCCAAGCTCCGCGGCGACCCGGGTGGCGATGTCAGCCTGCACCGCGAAGACATCGGAGGGATCCGAAGCCTCGAACGCTTGCTTCCACGCCGTGATCGGCGGCGCCGATGGTTTCACATCCACAAGCTCGGGGCTCACGCGCACGCGGGACTTGCCATCCCAGCTGATGGTCCCGACGAGGAGATACCGCACGCCGAGGTCGTGGGCGGTTTTTGCGAGGGAGCGGTTCGAGTCGCGGTACTGCTCCGAGCTGCTGGTCGCGATGACGCTGAGTCCCGCGATCGACGACAGCTTGCCGCGCAGCTCGTCGGTCAACCCCTCCGCGAAGTACTCCTGCGCGCCGGGGCCGAGGTTCGTGAAGGGCAGTACCGCGAGGACTTTGGATGCGCTGCTGTGCGAGGCGGGCCAGCGCACGACCAGCAGCATCAGAGCTATGACCGCGATGCCGATGGCGGCCCAGGTGAAATACGGCCGGCGACGCGGCGGTCTCATGCCCGCGGCGAGCGCCGTGCCGAACTCGCCGGCCGATGGGAAGCGGTCGGCAGGCATCGGCTGCAACGCCTTTTGCAGCGCCAGGTCGACGGCTTCCGGGACCGTCGGGCGATCTTTGCGCACCGACACGGTGCCGGTCCAGAGTCCTGTCGGCGGCACGCCCGCGAGCATCTCGTACAGCACTGCCGCCAGGCTGTACACATCGGTCCGCCCGTCGATCGATCGCTCGGCGTGCGCTTGCTCCGGGCTCATATAGCGCGGCGTGCCGATCGCCATCCCGACTTCCGTCAGTGCGCCATCGCCATCGGCCGCATTGACCGCGCGCGCGATCCCGAAATCGGCGACGAGCGCGTGGCCGCTCGACAGCAGAATGTTCTCGGGCTTGATGTCGCGATGAATGACGCCATGCTGATGCGCATACTCCAGCGCATCGGCGACCTCAGTGGCAATGCGAAGGGCTTCTTCGACCGGCAGCTGCTTCTGGCGAACGAGGCGCGATCTGAGGGTCTCGCCGTCGACGAACGGCATCGTGAACCACAGCAGGCCATCGGCTTCGCCCGAATCATGCACGGCGAGGATGTGCGGGTGCTGCAACCGCGCCGCGAGCGTGATCTCGCGGCGGAAGCGCACGGACCCCAGGTTCGCGGCGAGCGACGCGTGCAGGACCTTGAGCGCGACGGGGCGATCGTGTTTGCGATCGTGCGCCAGGAAGACCGTGGCCATACCGCCACGACCAATCTCGCGTTCAACCGTGTACGCCGTACCTAATCGAGCCTGCAGTTGATCCAAGAGCTCGCTGCTCACCGCAGCAAGCTACGATACGTCGCTTCGCTCCGCTCGTAGCTTGCGAGTCGATCGGCTTGTCACATGTCCGCTGAGTTGCCGCGCCTAGCGTGCATGAAAAGAAGTCGTTGGACCTACTACTCGATCACCTCGTAGTGGTCGACATGATTGTCGCGCTCGACGAGAAATCGATCGTCCTCGGGATAAAACACGGCTTTCTCAGGTGTGGGCCCAGCAAAGGCGCGAATAGCGTCCCAGCCGTCCCAGAGTGAGACCAAGAAGAACTCGGTCAGGCCGTCACGCTCGCGGCGAAGCGCGATCACGCCCTTGTTACCAGGCGTAGCCTTGTACTCGTGAATGCCGGTCTTCTTGATATACTCGAAGTAGGCGTCCCCATCGCTCGCCTTCGTCGCCCCACGCCAGGTGCGCGCGATCATGCCAACAACTCCTATCGGAACGTTCCGGGACTGACCTCGTAGACCCGCTGATACGTACCAATCTCCTCTTCGGGTCTCCAGATCCCAAGTTGCTGCTCCCACCGCACCGGATTGAGCCGTCGGCCTCGCAACATGACGAACCCGGCCGCGCGCTTCGTGATGACGCCGAGCTTGCGCAGATCGCCCAAGCTCCGAATCGCGGTAGCATGCCGCTCGGATACGATGCGGCGAGCCGAGAGCGGACCGATGCCGGGTACGCGGACGAGCGTGTCGTAGTCGGCCGTCGTAACCTCGACCGGGAAATCGGCCGGATGCGAGAGCGCCCAGGCGCACTTGGGGTCGGTCGTCAACGGCAAGTTGCCCAGGTCGTCGTAGACGATCTCGCCGGGCGCGAACCCGTACTGTCGTAGCAGGTAGTCGACCTGATACAGGCGCTGCTCGCGGAGAGCCGGGGTCGCCTTTGTGCTCTCCATCGGCGTGTCGCGGATCGGCCGGAACGCGCTGAAGTGCGCGTGATGGATCCCGCCACCGGCATACAACGCGGTCACCTTGCCGACGATCGACCGATCGTCATCGCG
>DASRDS010000053.1:0-7799 GCA_035652495.1 Gemmatimonadaceae bacterium | reverse complement strand
TGATGCGCTGCACCGCGGCCCACGCCACGCCGGCGGAGCTGATCGAGGCGAAGAAGTACCAGTTGTACTCGAACGCACGCCAGGCTCGGTCGGCGTTCACGAAGAGCGCGATCAGGAAGGCCACCACACCAATGGCCGTCGCCCAGAACGCCGCGGTCCACGCCGTCCGCGGCGCGGGGCGCGTCGCCATCGCGATCAACTCGGCGCGATCAGGCGCCGGGGCGCCGTGCGCGCTCATGGTTTGGTTCCCAGGTCCTGAGCTTGGATCGGGCGCGAGCTATCGGGGAACACGGGACCGCTCGGCCCGTAGTACGGGAACGAGCGGTTCGGCGCCGTCAGCGTGTAGCCCGGCAATGCATCGCCGGTCTGCCCAGGGTAGCCGACCGGACCGGTCGGAACCGGCTTGTCGAGTTTACCCTGTAGACCACGGACATAGTTCACGATATCCCAACGGTCCATCTCTTCGATCCGGTTGTACGTCGGCATGAGACCGCGACCATTGCGGATCATACCGAAGATGTAGCCATCGGTACGATTCTTCGTGATGTCGGCCGTGAGGTTGATACTCACGATGCCGAACTTCGCGTTCGGCGAATCGCCCTTGCCTGCCTCACCATGGCAAACCGCACAGTTGATCTGGAACAGCTTACGGCCATTCACGAGCGACGCGTCGGACGGTGGCACCGGATTCTTGAGCGCCGACATCGAGTCGATCGTGCCAGGCAGCTGCGCGTACGAGACTTGGTAGCCCGCGACGAACGTCCCCGTGATCGGGACTGAGCTCTGCGGATTACCACGCTGCGGCGTTTTAATGCTACCCAGGATTTCCCACGGGTCTATCTTCGGCTGTTCTACGAATGCCGTGAACCACGAACAGCCCGTGGTCGCGACCGCGGCGCCCAGGAGGAGAGCAACAGATCTACCGTTCACTTCTCACCTCCACCGCCCCATTGCGCCGAAAGACCTCCTCGACGGCGCGCGCTCGCTCGGCCGGGACCTCGACGAACACGCCGAACTCGCCCTCGCTGAATCGGGGATCATAGCCGACCGTCGCGACGAGATTCGGAAGCCGTGAATTAATGAACATGCCCGCGACCGTCGCGAGCGATCCGATCAACACCATGAGCTCGAACGCGATGATCGTGAACGGAATCCAGGTAGCGATCGCCTTGCCGCCGACCACGAGCGGCCACCAGTCGGAGGTCCACACCGCGATCCAGTAGCCGAAGGTCGCGCCGCAGAAGCCGCCGAGCAGCGTGTACCGGCGCACCGAGCTCTCCGGACCGCCGACCGCTTCCTCGATCTCATGGCTCAAGACCGGCGTGAACACCTCGATCTCGTCGACCCGCTCCCGCTTCACGGCCTCGATCGCATCGACCGCGCTATCGAGCTCGCTGAACCGCCCCAAGACGCCACGCATCAGTGGTGTCCTCCAGCGTTCTTCCGCGGCGCGGGCAAGATCTCCTTCACCTCGGCGATGGCCAACACCGGGAAATTCTTGATGAAGAGCAGGAACCACATGAAGAACCAGCCGAAGCTGCCGATCAGAATCCCATAATCGATGAAGGTCGGCGCGTACCCGCTCCACTGCCACGGCTCGAACTCATGCGACAAACTCGGCACGATAATGATGAACCGCTCGAACCACATGCCGAGATTGATGAACAGCGAGAGGAAGAAGAGCCAGCTCGTATTGCGCCGCAACTTCTGCGACCAGAGCGACAGCGGCATGACACAGTTGCACAGGATCATGATCCACGCGCCCCACCACCACTGCCCGAAGACGCGGTTCCACCAGAACTCTTGCTCGATCGAGCTCCCCCCGACCCAGCCCATGAAGAACTCGCTCAGATACGCCATGGACACGACCATCGCCGTGAACAGGCACAGCTTCGCGCCGGCGTCCAGGTCGTTGATCGTGATGTACTTCTCGAGCTTGAAGTAATGCCGGATGGGGATGATGATCGTGAACACCATGCCCATGCCGGAGTAAATCGCGCCGGCGACGAAGTACGGCGGGAACACCGTCGCGTGCCAGCCCGGCGTATTCGCCATCGCGAAGTCGAAGGACACGACCGAGTGCACCGACAGCACGAGCGGGGTCGCGAACGCGGCGAGGAAGAGATACGCCCGCGCGAAGTGACGCCACTCGCGATCCGAGTTCCGCCACCCCAGCGAGAGCTGACTCAGGATCGCCTTCCGGATCGGATTCTTCTCGCGGTCGCGCAGGATCGCGATGTCCGGCAGCAAACCCACATAGAAGAACGTGACCGAGACCGTCAGATACGTGGTGACCGCGAACACGTCCCAGACCAGCGGACTCTTGAAGTTCGGCCAGATCCAACGCCAGTTCGGATAGGGGATGAGCCAGAACGCCTTCCACCACCGCCCCAAGTGCAAAATCGGAAACAAGCCCGCGGTCATGACGGCGAACACCGTCATCGCCTCGGCGGCGCGATAAATCGAGGTGCGGAAGCCGGCGCGGAACAAGTACAGAATCGCCGAGATCAGCGTGCCGGCATGTCCGATACCAACCCAGAAGACGAAGCAGACGATATAGACGGACCACATGACCGGCGGGTGGTATCCCGCCACGCCAAGACCCATGTACGTCTGGTACATCCAGGCCGTGATGCCGATCGCCAGACAGGTCATCGACAGCCCGACGAGACCGAACCAACCCCAGGTCGGCTGGAGCGTGGCTATGACATCGCGGTCGGTCTGCGCATAGCTCTTGACCGCCGGCAGACGAATGTCGGCGCTCGGGATATTGTCGTAGGCGCCATCGGCGTGAGCGGAAGGCGGCGCGACTGTCGTGGCCATTACCGAGTGACCTTCTTGAGGTAGACGACGGCCGTGAACGTGTTCAACTCCTCGAACACGTGGTACGCCCGCGGATCATCGATGTGCTTGCTGACCGACCACGCCGGATCCGCCGCATCGCCCCACGTGATGGCGCGCGACGGACACCCCTGAGCGCACGCGGTCGTGAACTCATCAGGCTTGAGATTCCGCCCCTCGACGCGCGCGCGGTTCTCCGCCGACCGAATGCGCTGGATGCAGAAGGAGCACTTCTCCATCACGCCCTTGCCGCGGACCGTCACGTCGGGATTGAGCTGCCAGTTGAGCGGCTCCGGGAACGCGTACTGCGGGCGGTTCGTCTCGCCGTACCCGAACCAGTTGAAGTAGCGCACCTTGTACGGGCAGTTGTTCGAGCAGTAACGCGTGCCGACGCAGCGGTTGTAGACCTGCACGTTCAACCCGTCCGGCGCGTGATACGTCGCGTACACCGGGCACACCGGCTCGCACGGCGCGTTGCCGCAATGCTGACACATCATCGGGACGAACCGCGCCTCGAACTCCGGATCGAACTGACCATCCTCGTGCTCGGCGCCCTCGTAATAGCGCTCGATGCGAAGCCACGCCATCTCGCGCCCACGCGTGACATTGACCCCAAATCCAACGGTGTCGGACCAGAGCTGCGGCCCCTGCCACCAGGCACCGACCGTCGGGATGTTGTTCTCGGTGTAGCACGCGGTGACGCAGGCCGAGCAACCGGTGCAGCGCGCGAGATCGACCGTCATCGCCCAGCGGCGCTTGGCCATCCCGCTCCAGTGACCCTCGTCGTAGATCCCATTGTCCTTCGAGGTCGAGTCCGCGTAGTTACCCTGCGCGTCGGCCGCGACCGGCGAGCGCAGTCCCGGACGAAACTCGTCGTTCGGATACCCCTCGGGCGTCCCCTCTTTCTCCGGCGCCTTGCCGAGATCGGCGACGGCGATCGTGCGGGCAATCCCCCGGCCGTGCTGGCGCGCGGAACCCTCAGTCGAGACGAGCAACAGGTCGCGGTTCTGCTTCGTGATGCGGCACTTCGTCGCCGTCAACACCAGCGCACCGGCCTTGCTCTCGCCGGCGGGAATCAGGTCGAGCGCATTCGACCCGCAGGTTTTCGCGTAGCGACCGTAGGCCGTGTGACCCCGACCCAGCGCGATCGCGACCGTATCAGGCCGCACACCCATGAACATGTAGACCGGCGCGAGGATCGCGCCTTGGTCGGTCTTGATCTCGACCAGATCACCGTTGGCGACGCCCAGCTTGCGCGTCGTCTCGGGATGGATCTCGACGACGGTCTGCCAGGCGATCTTTGTGACCGGGTCAGGGAGCTCTTGCAGCCAGGGCTTGTTCGCGCCCGAGCCATCGCCGATCGTCGGCGAATAGTAGACCACGAGATCGTAATCGCCCTGGGACTGGCTGATCGGATGCGCCAGTTTCGGCGTCTGCGCGGCGGGCGCGCTCTTCGTCGGCGCGAGCGGCGGCGCCGTGACCGTGCCGGCCGAGAGCGCGTTGGTGAACGCGACCGCGCCACCGGGGAACCGACTCATGAGCCACGCGCGATAGTCGGCCGCCGCGAACTTCGGCGCGACGGTCGCGTCGGCCTTCGCGAGCGCGAGCAGGACATCGGCGGTCGGCTTCGTGTCGAACACCGGGTCCATCGTCGGCTGCTGCAGCGTGATCGTGCCCGCCACCGACTCCACATCGCCCCAGCTCTCGAGCGCGTGGTGATCGGGCAGAATCAGATCGCAGAGCTCCATCGTCTCGTCAGGATACGATGAGAACCCAACCTTGAACGGAACCTTCTCCATCGCGCCCGCGAAGTCCATCGCCTTGGGCGTCGCGTAGACGGGATTGAGGCCGCGCACGAACAGCAGCGGCACGTCGCCCGCGCGCATGCGATCCGCGACCGCGCGAAGATCGGAGAACGAGTGGCCGCCATCGAAGATCGTGAGCGGCGCCGCAGTCTTGATCGTCACCCCGACGTTGCCGGCGGCTTGATTGATCGCGTTGACGGCGAGCGCGACATCGAGCGCGTTGTCGCTCGACGTACCCGACAGGATCAAGCTCGGCTTCGTGCCGCCGATCCGGTCGGCCAGCTTTTGCAACGTCGCGGCGGGGACGCCGGCGGCTTCCGCGGCCTGCGCGATCGTCGTACCCGTGCCGTGACCCAGATGCGTGAGGATCGCGTTGGCGATCGCGAGCTCGCTCCCCGCCTTCGCCGGAATCCACTCGTCGGCGTTGAGACCCGTGAGCGACCGACGCGGACCGACATAGATAAACCGCGGAGCATCCGCGAGCTTCGCGCGGGCGTCGGCCCAATCGAGTTGCTGCGGGACGCTCGCGCCCCACGTCTCGAGGAAGTCGGCGCCGAACGACACGATCAGCTGCGAAGCGCTGAAGTCGAGACCCGGCCAGGCCACCCCGTACGTCTGGCGGTTCGCGGCGACGGTCGCCGCCGGCGCATCGGTGTCGATCCCGATGTGCGCCGGAAGACCGAATGCGGCGAGCCATGCATCGAGAAACGCCGGGAACGAGCCCGTCTCGTGCTCGTTGAGAAAGACCGCTTTCCCGCGTCCCGAGGCGAGCTTCGACGAGAGCAGCTTGATCGCCGCGTCCCAGGTCGTCGGCGTCAGGCGGCCGTTCTCCCGGATCATCGGGCTCTTGAAGCGATCCGGATTATAGAGACCCTGCAGCGACGCCTGACCACGCGCGCAGAGCGCGCCTTTGCTCGACGGGTGGGTCGGATTTCCCTCGAGCTTGATCGCGCGACCATCGCGCGTCGCGGCGATCACGCCGCATCCGGCGGCGCACTCGCGGCACGCGGTGGCGTAGAACGTCGAGACGCCCGGGACCGTCTCATCCGGCGAGACGAGATACGGGATCAGGCGTTGGACGTGATCCGAGCCGCATCCGACCGCGGTCCCGGCCGCGGCTCCCGCGCCGAGGACTTTGAGGAAATCCCGCCGTTTTACCGACATTGAAGACCTAGTAGTGGCACACGCCGCAGTCGTAACGGGCGCGATGCCGTGGCTCGCTCAAACTGGGGCCGATGTTGCGGTTGGTCTGTCCGACCGGCGCCGACGCCGAGTCGACCAACGCGACCGCCTGATAGAGCGCGGTACCGGCCGCGGTGTTGACCTTCATGTTCGCCTGTGAGGAGGCGCCTTTGGGTCCGAGCTCGACCGCCGATCCCGCGGCCTTGTCGCCCTCGGAGGGACTGTAGCCGTTCACGTGGCAGTTGATGCACCAGCCCATGTTGAGCGACGCGAACTGGTAGACCTGGTACATCTCCTGAATCTGCCCATGGCAGGTCTGGCAGGTCACACCGGCGTTGATGTGACGCACGTGTGGGAAGTGCACGTACTCCGGCACCTTATGAATGCGCACCCACGGAATCGGCTCCTTCTTGTTCCAGTATTCCGTGAGCTTTTTGATCTCGGGTTTCTGCGTCGCGACGACCAGGTGACACCCCATGCAGGTGCTCACCGCGGGCATGCCGACATCGACGGCCTTGTTCGCCGAGAAGTGGCAATAGACACAGTTCATCCCGAGCATCTTCACGTGCCTCGGGTGTGGGAATTTGATCGGCTGAACCGGGCTATAGCCCTGGGACGACGATCCGCCGTGATAGCCCCAACCTTGCGAGCCCGGGTCGTGCGTGACGACGGAGTCTGGAGCGACCGCGCCCTGTCCCTGGTAGAAGGCCGACAGGACTATCGCGACCGCGGCGAGGCCAACGAACCCGAAACTCCTCCAACCCATCCGCATTTATGTCCGCGTCTTTGTGAAGTTTTTCACAAGCGTGACTGACGCCAGCAATGATGCGAGGACCGGGCTCTGATTTCAAGGCGTCAGGGTCGCTTCGCTTCGCCTCAAATAGAGACGTAGCCAATAGGTAGTTAGGCCCCTTGGCTATCGGGCCTTAGCACGCTCTAGCGAGCGGACGACTTCGATCGCGGCGGCGCGCAGCAAGACGATCTCGCGGGAGTCCGGGGCCGCGCGATGGGCCAAGGAACGGATGGACCGCATAATGTGCTCGGGATATCGCGTCTTGAAAAAATCGATAGCGACCAACGCCCGCTCGGCGTCCGCGAAGAACATCTCAAACTGCTCGGCGGTCGCCGGCGGCGCATCGTGCTTCGGTGGGTCGATCGTCCGCGTCGCGTCGCCCGCCGCGAGATGGAGCTCGTAAAGCGCGATCAACACGGCTTGCGCCAGGTTGAGCGACGCGTGATCCGTCGTCGGGATAATCGAAACAATGTGCGCCCGATCGAGCGCTTCATTCGGCAACCCATGATCCTCACGACCGAACAGAATCGCGACGGGCCCGGCCGTGGCATGCCGCAGCAACGTGTGCGCCGTCAGCCGCGCGTCAGCCGCCGCGCGCTTGGCCGCTCGACGACGGCGCGTAAAGGCGGCAACGTGCACGCAGTCCGCGAGCGCGTGGTCGAGCGACGTGAAGTGTTGAATGCGGGAGACGAGATCCGCCGTGTCGTGCGCAATCCCCTCGATCCGTACGGGATCGTACGTAACAGGATTGACAAGACGTAAGTCCGACACGCCCATGTTCTTCATCGCGCGAATCGTCGCGGCGATGTTGACCGGATCTTGCGGTTCGTAAAGGACGACGACGACATGGTCGAGCAGCATGCCCCAACGTATGTTGCGGGACCCCCTATGCAAATCAGCGACCTCTTCCATCGCTTGCGCGACCTGCCGGCCCTTGTGGCCTGGGCCGGCTACGCAGGCATGGCTCTGATCGTCTTCACGGAAACCGGCCTGTTCTTCGGCTTCTTCCTGCCCGGAGACTCGCTGCTCGTCACCGCCGGACTCTTGTCGTCGCAAAAGACGCTGCCGCTCAACATCGTCGACCTGGGCCTATTGCTGACCTGCGCCGCCATCCTCGGCGACAACACGAACTACTGGGTCGGCCGTCTCACGGGCTCCAAGATCTTTACGCGCGAGGA
>DASRDS010000052.1:0-5856 GCA_035652495.1 Gemmatimonadaceae bacterium | reverse complement strand
ACGACGATGAGCAGCTCGATCAGAGTAAATCCCTTTTGCCGTGTCATACGACTTCACCTTAGAGGAAAGAGAATCGCCGCGATACCCGATGCGACGTATATGCTATGATGGCTCACACCGTTCTGGTGGTAGGACGGTAGTCCAAAGCCTGTCGTCACCGTATGAGAGCATTTTCATCGGGACCGTTGGTCCCAGGATGTCGAGCACCATCACGTCGTGGGAATCGGCGCTCAAATCTCCGCGATCGCCGCGATGGAAACGCGCAGCCCGGGCATTTTCACTGGCAGCTTTGCGCCCTGTCGCGCGGGCGGGTTGGCGGGGAACCACGTGAGCCATTCCTCGTTCATCCCCTGAAAATCCTCTTCGTCGGCGAGGATGACGGTGACGCTCGCGAGCTTATCGAGCGAGCTGCCCGCGGCCTGCAAGATCGCCGCGATGTTCTTCAAGCACTGGCGCGTCTGGTCCTGAATCGTCGATCCCACGATCTGGCCCGTCTGCGGATCGTACGGCCCGGTGCCTGAGACAAAGATCAAGCCGCCGGCGCGAACCGCTTGGCTGTACGTCGCCGGTGGTTTCGCGGCGTTGCTGGTGAAAATGATGTCTCGGGACACGCTTAGCCTCGCGGGTGCGATTCTTGTTCCTGAATGATCGTCAATCGTCCATCGCGCTCGCCGAGGACGGCGGTCCATGACCCGGTGGTCGAGAACGCGCTGCCATCGTTGAACGTTCCGGTCCCATGAAACACGAGTGTGATGACGGCGGTGTGCGCATCGAGCACGGTCACGATCGGTGCCTCGGTGCTGAACGACACGTTTTTCAGTCGCCGCAAGAATTTGCCAATGCCGGCCGCGAGCGAATCGCGTGACGTGGTGACTTTGCCATCGTTGGCCGATGACACGGGTCCCTGGTTCGGGTACAGTGCCATGACTGCGTGGATGTCACGCGACTCGTAGGCCGCGATGTAGCGCTCGAGAAAGACGTGGACCGAATCCGCGACTTGGGCCGATGCGACGGCGGGTCGGAGGCCGATGAGGCTGGCCGCGAGGCAAACGATGAGCGCGCGCATGCCGCTACTGTTCAACCCCCTCGACCGCTCGTCCCTCCCACAGCCCATCGTGACAATCGGCATGTTGACGGGCCGGCGCAATGCATCCGTCAGCAGAATGAAGGTTTCCCATGCTTGCCTCCGCGTAGGGCGTTCGGCGACAACATGCGTTAATTTCCCCCGACCATGCAAGTCGCGCAGCCCCAGATGGTCGCGGCCCCGCTGACGCGAGCGGCGCTCTTCTCGGTGGTCATGGTCAACCGCACGCCCGCCGCTCGTGCGGCCGTCCGTTCCCTGTGCGGCGACCTCTCCGCTCTATTGCGTACGGTCGGCTCTCGCGACCTCTCCGGCCGTCTTTCCTGCGTACTCGGCGTCGGTTCCGACGTCTGGGACTTCTTGTTCGGCCCACCGCGTCCGTCCCAACTGCACCCGTTCCGCGAGCTGGGCGTGGGCAAACGGGTTGCCGTGTCCACGCCGGGCGATCTCCTGTTCCATATCCGCGCCGAGCGTCACGATCTCTGCTTCGAGCTCGCGACGTTGCTCATGAGCCGTCTGTCAGGCTCGGTGACGCCTCAGGACGAGGTGCAGGCGTTCCGCTACTTCGACGATCGCGATCTCATCGGCTTCGTCGACGGCACCGAAAACCCGCGTCATCAGGCGGCGACGGATGCCACCGTGATCGGCGACGAGGACCCCGCGTTTCGCGGCGGCAGCTACGTAGTCGTCCAGAAGTATTTCCACGATCTCGCGGGTTGGAACCAGCTCGCGATAGCCGACCAGGAAAAGATCATCGGCCGCGAAAAGCTCTCGAACGTCGAGCTCGACGACGCCGTCAAGCCATCGAACGCGCACAATGCGCTCACCTCGATCGAGGTCGACGGCCGCGAGATCAAGATCCTTCGCGACAACATGCCATTCGGCTCCCCCTCACAAGGCGAATACGGCACCTACTTCATCGGCTACGCCCGCTCTCTCGCCACGATCGAGCAGATGCTCGAGAACATGTTCATCGGCCGCCCCCCGGGCAACTACGACCGCCTCCTCGATTTCAGCCGCGCCGTGACCGGCTCCCAGTACTTCGTCCCTCCGGCGTCGTTCTTGGAGGATATCTCTTCCGATGCCTAGTGAAGCGCGGGCATTCGGTTCTCCACCAAGCGGCCGTTGGTGAGCCGCGCATTCCTGGAAAGTTCATCAAATGTACGATCGTACCGGCAGTAGGTCAGGGGCGAGCAACGGCTACTGTGAGATTATTGCCGTACGAAATGAAAGTCGTACTCCAGGGTGATCGTATCGGCCACGCTGAGCAGGAACCGCATGTGGGGTTGCTGGAGCGACACGTCATCGAACGTGAACTTGGTGTACCCGGTGCCAGTGACATCGGCGCCATTGGCTTGCGCCTTCATGTGCCACACGGTGGCTCGGGTGACGCCGTGGACCGTGAGCAGCCCGTTAATGTCGAGCGACTGCCGGCCACTCGACGCGAAGGGGAGGTTGGCGCCGCTGATGGCGGTCGGTACGAACACTACCGTCGGATAGCGATCCGTCTCCAGGAGCCGCTGCTGCACATACCCATCGCGCCGGTCCTGATCGCTCTTGAGCGTCGTCACGTCGATGGTGATCTTCGACGCCGCGGTATCGAACGTCCCATTACTCTGGAGTGCGAGCGCGCCGCTGATCGCCGTCGTCTTGCCGACGGCATCGTTCGGCATGTCATGGTGCAGCAGCTGCTCTCTCACCCGGTACCGGGCTTCATTGCCGGCTGTGGCAACCGTATAGCGCACGGGCGCCGGGGCGTTCGCCGCGAGAGCGGCGGCTACCACAAGTAGTATGGCTTTCATGCGGAACAATACGACCGACCAACGTCCGGCGTTGGCGTGCCCGGCATGCCTTTTCCAGGCTCCTGCTGCCAGACTACATTTCCGGGTCTGGACCAGGGCAGGGTAGCTCAGCTGGTTAGAGCACGGCACTCATAATGCCGGGGTCGCGGGTTCGAGTCCCGCCCCTGCTATTCGATAAGGCACGCGAACCCAGGGGTTTGCGTGCCTGTTCTTTTGTACAAGGTGCGCGGCGATGGGGCGTTGGAAGGCAGCTTGGAAGGCAACTTGGAAGGCAACTTGGAAGGCAACTGCCGAGACGTTCGCTCCGGGGATTTGCTGCGCATCACGTTCGGCTTCGCGCTTCTCCCAGCGATCGCGATCTGTGGCCTGGGGCATGAACCTACCATAGCGTCTGAGCGCGCGGGCCGAGTACTCGTATTTTGCCTGCCAGACTTGCGGCCAGTCCTGGACGCCCTCTCGACGACCTTCCGCAGACTGTGCGCGCGACGGTCGACCGCGATCCCAAAGAGTTGGCGGCGCTCGCTGACTCGTACCGTTTGACCGGCGATATGCCGGCGTTGATCACTGTGTCGGTGGATGGGAAGAAGCTCGTTGCGGTTGCAACACTCAACGGAGAGCAGGTCCATCGTATGGAACTGTACGCCGATACGGATACCTCGTTCTTCGCCGCCGACGAAGGCGAGCCGGTGAAGTTTTCGAAGAACAAGAGCGGACAGGTCACTGCGATGGAAATCGCGGGAGCCTACAAGGCGGTTCGAATCGAATAGCGTTACATTGTCGGGCATGCGACCCCTTCTCGCGTGCGCGCTGCTGCTAGTCGTCGGAGTGGGGGGGCCCGCCGCCGCACAGAGTCGCGGACACTATCTATTCGCCTGGGCCGGCGATGCCGAGCGCAAAGGCAACGATTTTTTGGCGGTGATCGACGCCGACCCGAGCTCGGCGACGTACGGGAAGCTCGTGACGACGCTCGTCACGGACCAGCAGACCGGGTATGTGCACCACACCGAGTACGAGATGCCGGCAAGCGGAATGCTGTTCGCCAACGATCACAACGCCGGCCGTACGTTCATCTTCGACGTGCGCGACCCACTGCATCCACGGATCGTCACGTCGTTCACCGAGATGGCGGGTTACATGCACCCGCATTCGTTCCGGCGGCTCGCGAATGGGCATGTCCTGGCGACATTCCAGCACGCGCACGACGATCATATGTCCGGTGGGCTCGTCGAGATCGACGACCAGGGGCACGTGATCCGATCGGCGAGCAGTGTCGACCCGGCATTTCCGAATGCGTTGCTGACGCCCTATAGCCTCATCGTGCTCCCGGCCATTGATCGCGTGGTTTCCACGAACTCGGCCATGCACGACGACGATCTCTTTCGGGGATTGACGTATCAGGTGTGGCGTCTCTCGGATCTCAAGCTGCTCGAGACCGAATACTTCGACCAAGGCGCGAACCATTACGCGGAGATCAGTCCGGAAGAACCGCGTGTGGGACCGGATGGCGCGGTGTACGTCCAGACGCTCGCCTGCGGCGTGGAACGCGTGACCGACATCGCGACCGATCATCCGAAATCGCAGTTGGTGTACGAGTTCCCCGCGGCGGACTGCGGTGTGCCGACGATCATCGGCCACTTCTTCATTGAACCGGATCTGGATCTGCACGCCGTCGTCGTGCTCGATATCACGAACGGCGCCAAGCCCGTCGAGGTCTCGCGCCTGGCGCTCGGCGACAACTACTTTCCGCATTGGTCGTCGTGGGACGCGGTGACCAACCGGTTGGTCGTGACGCCCGGCCGCAGCGGCGATCCGCGCCTGTATCTCTTGAAACTCGACCAGACCACAGGGGCGCTTTCGATCGACGCCGCATTCCACGATACCGACGGGAAAGCCGGGTTCAACTTCGCCAATCGCACATGGCCGCACGGCTGGAGGGGCTCCGGCGCGCCGCACGGCGTGGTGTTCTCGCGCTGACGCGGCGACTCGCCAGCGCTCTCCAGTGACGCCGGGTCAGGCTACTCGGCGCGCATCGCGACGACTGGCCGGTCTGCGTCATTCTACGTGCGGTCCTTGGGTCTCCTCTTCGCCACCCAATAGGGTGTTGCAGGGGGCGGGTCCCGCACTGCTATATCTGCTCAAGGCCGACCGGACCTTGGAAAGCAGCTTGGAAGGCCGATCAGCGTAGCTCGGTGCTCGTTGTTGGTGCACCGTGGCGCGTTAGTCGCTCGAATCAAGCGTTAGCTCACCCCGATTCGGGGGCTATGTCATCGCCCCACTTCTCACAATGCCGGGGTCGCGGGTTCGAGTCCCGCCCCTGCTACTTCTTCTTTTCCCCGGCTACCATCGCCGAGGGTTGTGGAAGGCGCCTTGGAAGGCAGCACCCAACTTTTTCGCGCCGTCAAGCGATTCGACATTGCGCTGCTCCGCACCCTTCTCCCACTGATCACGATCGCTCGCCTGCGGCATGAACCGTCCGTACCGCATGAGCGCCCCGCCCGAATCTCATTGAGGGTTGGGTTGCGAAGACTGTTGTTGTTGCCGCGGGCGGCTTGCGGGCGGGACGATACCGTTCATCCGCAGGTACTCGATCATCTGACCTAAGTGATCCTTCGGATGGAAGGAGCCGATAACGGCGATTGCGAGACGGGTTGAGAGGAATGGGGATACGGGATTGGGCAGCGGCGTGACCTGGTTTTCGGACGTGACCTCGGAAATGACCCGATGGCCGAGCGCGAAGGAATCTTTGAGATACTGGACAATTTCGGCCTTGGTTTTCAGCGCCGCGGGGCCGTTGGGATTTTCTTCGAGAGAGTTAGCGTCGATCGTCTCGCCCATGAGCGGGCCAAAATAAAGGTGATTGGCGAAGCCGATGTGTTTCACCTGTTCAGCGAAAGTGCGTACGCCTTTAAACTCGCCATTGGTAGGCGCGAAGGAATACTTGTCTTCGGGCATAGCTTCAGCAGCGGAAACGAC
>DASRDS010000051.1:0-3872 GCA_035652495.1 Gemmatimonadaceae bacterium | reverse complement strand
GTCATGAAACCGCGCCGCATCATGCCACTCCTCACGCTCGGCATCACCGAGCGCAAGCGCCCTCGCCCACTCATCGATCAGCGCGGTCACACGCGCGATGTGATGCCGACGCTTGTCACTGACGATCGCCCACGCCGGCAGCTCGATGTCCTCGCTCATTGCCCGAGGATCAAATTGTCGAGGAGGCGCGTCCGCCCAACGCGCGCGGCGACCATCACGACCGACCCCGCGGTTGCCTCACCCACTGGCTCGAGTTTTTTCGGCTCGGCCACCGCGAAATAATCGATCTCGACACCAGGCGTAGCTTCGAGCACGGCCTTTCCCGCTGCCTCGAGCGCGGCCGTGGTCCGTTCGCCGGCCTTCCACTGATCATTCGCCGCGGCGAGTGCACGGGACAACGCAAGAGCGCGGGCGCGTTCATCCGTCGACAGGTACACGTTCCGACTCGACATCGCGAGCCCGTCAGGTTCGCGAATGATCGGCGCAACAATGATCCGAATCGGGAAATCGAGCGCCTGCACCATCGCGCGAAGGTACGTCGCCTGCTGGATGTCCTTCTGGCCGAACACGGCGATCTGAGGCTGCACGATGTTGAATAGCTTCGCGACGACGGTCAGCACGCCCGCGAAGTGACCCGGCCGAATCGCCGCCTCCCATCGCGGTGGCTCGAGCTCCGGAATGACCCGGATCGGCGGCGCACCGGACTGTGGATACAGCTCCTCCGTACCCGGCGCAAATAGAATATCGACGTCCGACGCTTTGGCACGGTCCGCCGCGATGTCGCGTGGATAGCGAGTAAAATCTTCGCCGGGCCCGAACTGCAACGGATTCACGAACACACTCATGATCACCGTGGCGCGTCCACCCGCCGCCGTACGCGCCGCGTCGATGAGTGACAGATGCCCAGCGTGCAGCGCCCCCATGGTGGGCACGAGGGCCCGGCATCGCTCGTCCGATAGACGCGCGCGGAGCCCGCTTATGCTCTCGATGAATTCCACGCGCTAAAAACTATGCGCGGCGTCCGGATACGTCCCCGCCTTGACATCAGCCCCGAACGCGCGAATCGCGCCCCGGACATCCTGGGCCATGTTCGCGTAGCGCTTCAAGAACCGCGGCGTAAACGTGTCGTTGAGCCCCAGGAGATCATGAAGCACGAGCACCTGCCCGGTGCACTGAGGCCCGGCACCAATGCCGATCGTCGGCACCGACACAGCCTCGGTCACCCGCGCCGCGACGTCCGCCGGGATGAGCTCCACCAGGATGGAGAACGCGCCGGCATCCTCGAGCCGCTTGGCGGCATCGATGAGCAAATCGGCGGCCGCCGGCTGCCGGGCCTGAACTCGCGGCCCTGAGAGGGCGTTCACTGACTGCGGCGTGTAGCCCAGGTGCGCCATCACCGGCATCCCAGCCCGCGTCAGCGCCTGCACCGTCGCCGCGAGCTCAGGCGACCCGCCCTCGATCTTCACGGCCTGCGCACCCGCCTCCTGGAACAGCCGGCCACAGTTAAGGAGGGCGCGCTCAGTGCTAACCTGGTACGTCAGGAACGGCATGTCGACAATGAGCAGCGCACGCGACGACCCGCGTTTGACGGCAGTCGCATGGTAGATCATTTGGTCGAGCGTGACCGGAACCGTGCTGTCGTACCCGGCGACGACATTGCCGACGGAATCGCCGACCAGAATCGCGTCGACCTCAGCCTCGTCGACAAGTCGCGCGAACATGGCGTCGTACGCCGTGACGACGACAATCCGCTCGCCCTTCGCGCGCTTGGCGACAAAGTCAGCGACGGTGGAACGGGACACGCGCCCATTCAGGGCAGGCGCGGTATGAACGCTCATGGGTTAGCTCCGGTGCGTAAGCTGGGAGAGCTCGCGTTGCCAGAAGTCGCGGTGAGGCAACTCTGGGTGCGGAACCACGAGATCCGGATCCCGGATCGTACGGGTGCCGAACTGGACGATGTCGAGATCGAGCGTCCGCGGTCCCCAGCGCTGAGTGCGCACTCTCCCCGCGGCATGCTCGATCGCCTGCAACTCCGACAATAACTCGTGTGGCGCAAGATCAGTTTCCAGCGCCACCATCTGATTCAAGTACGGCCCCTGCCCCTCCGGCCCAATCGGCGCCGTCTCCTCGACGTCGCTCTGCCCGACGATCCGACTACCCCGCAGCGTGCCCATCGCTTCCCGAGCACGAGCCAGATAGCCGGCTCGATCGCCGAGGTTGGACCCGAGCGCCACGTAAGCAATCTCACTCACTCGGCTGACCGCTCCACAACAACCTCGGCATACTCCAGCGGACCTGCCAGCGCCACGTGCGGCTTCCGAACCGCGACACGTACGCCTTCGACCCCCGCTATCCTCAGAGCAGCCGATGCGATTTGGTCCGCCACATCTTCGAGATACGGCCCATGACCGGCCGCCAGACTCTTGGCGGCAATCTCATACAGCGCCCGATAATCCACGGTCGCTATCTCACCCGTGCGATCGCGCCACACCGTCAGATCAATCTCAACTGGCTGCGGAAACTCGGCCTCATGCGGCAGAATGCCGATGAGCGTGTGGAACCGCATGCCTTTGAGCGTGACACTCTGACGGTCGTGCACGCGGGAAATGTAAATTCAGAGCCTATGCCCGGCGACAGCTTGGACGCGGTCGAGTTCTTCATGGATTTGGAGCGCGACTTCAACGTCGATATCTCCGAATCCTCTGCGGAACGAATCGGCCCCTCGATCTCGGTCGGTGAGATGTACGGCATCATTGCCGGCACAGATGTAAGGCCCGAGCCTGGAGATCCCACTTGGCGGCGCCTCGTCCTGTATGTGGCGAAGTACATGGCCGTTCCCGCCGATGACGTCGGCTGGGATACGCGGCCCTTTTCTTAGCCCGTCCTTGGTCGAGTGGTCGGCACTCCGCCTAGGCTGCGCTGGTGATCCGCCGCGAGACGTCGCCCAAGTAGCCGGCGACCGTGCGGAGCTCGCGGGCGACGCCTTCGAGTTCGGCGAGGGCCGAGGCTTGGTCGCGGGCGGTGTTGGCGACGTTTTCGGCGCCCAGACGGTTGCGTTGGGCGATCTCGGCGATCCGAGAGACGCGCTCGCGGAGGCGGGCGCACTCGGCTTCCTGGTCACGGGAGACGCGAGCGATGCGTTGGGCGCGCTCGGCGGACGTAGCTGTCGACGCTACGATCACGTCGAGGGCGCCGAGCGCCGTCTCGGAGAGGGATTCGACGTCGCCCACGATCGCGCGGCCGCGCTCCATCTGCTCGGCGACGCGGCGCATTTGCTCTTCGAAGCCGAGGATAATTTCACCCGCCTCGGCCGAGGCGCGGGCGCTGCGCTCGGCGAGTTTGCGGACTTCGTCGGCGACGACGGCGAAGCCGCGGCCACGTTCGCCGGCGCGCGCGGCTTCGATCGCGGCGTTGAGCGCCAGCAGGTCGGTTTGCTCGGCGACATCGCGGATCAAGGCGATGCAGTCAGTGACGCTGCGCGTTGTCTTCGCGAGCTCGTCGATCCGCGTGCTGCTTTCGCCGACGAACCCCTTCGCGTCGACTAACCGCTCGATCGCGCCCGCGATCGTGCCACGGTGCTGGCTCGCGACCTCGGTGGCTTGCTTGCTCGCCTCGGCGGCCGCGCTGCCGTCGCGCGCGACGCCCGTGGTGGCTTCGTGCAGAGCGCGCGTCACGACGAGCGAGCGCTCGAGTTCCTCGTTCTCGGACACGATCCCCCGAGAGATCTCGGCGATCGTGCGGGCGACGCCTTCGCCGCCGCCCCGAAGGGTGCGGGCCGAGTCGCCGAGGGTGCGGATCTGGCTGCCGACGCTGGTGACGGCGTCGAGGAGCGGCTGACGCAGGTCGTTGATGTGCAGGGTCGTCGCGAGCTG
>DASRDS010000050.1:0-25398 GCA_035652495.1 Gemmatimonadaceae bacterium | reverse complement strand
ACTCGGCTGACATCGCGTTGAGTTGTTGGACGCCGCCGGCGCCGCCGCCAACCCGATAGCGCAGCTGTCGCTGGCCGAAGGGCGTCTCGATGATCTGGACCACGGCGTCGACGATCTCGGTCGGATCGCCGGCGATTTGCTCGAGCGTGTGCATGATCGTATCGGCCACGCCGTTCACGGGACCGTAGGTCGCGGTGCGCTCCGTATCGGCCGCCGACTCCACATTGCCGGCGATCGCGGTCTTGTACGATCCCGGCTCGATGATCACCGATTCGATGTGCTGTGCCGCGAGCTCGTAGCGGTACGACTCCGCTAACGCTTCCATCGCCCATTTGCTGGCGCAGTAGTACGCCATGGCCGGCAGCACGATGCGCCCGGCGCCGCTGGACACGTGCAGGAGCAATCCGCTGCGTTGCCGGCGCATGTGCGGCAACACCGCGCGGTTGACGCGCACGACGCTGAAGAAGTTCGTGTCCATGAGGGCTTGCGCCTGCGCGAGCGTGACGGCTTCGCTCACGCCCGACAGCACGCGTCCGGCATTGTTCACGACGACGTCGATGCGTCCCGCGGCCGCGATCACCTCGGCGACAGCGCGCTCGACCGACGCGTCATCGGTAACATCGAGCTCGACGACATCGGCGATGCCACGGAGCTCTCGTGCGGCGGCCGCGTTCTTTCCGTTCACGCCCCGCATCGTCGCGAAGACGCGAAAATTTCCACCGGCCAGGGCCTCGGCGATGAGGCGGCCGAAGCCCGTGCTGGCGCCGGTAATGAGGACGATGCGTTTCGAGTCAATCATGGGTCGTGCGCGTCGCCTCGGTC
This sequence comes from Gemmatimonadaceae bacterium, assembly GCA_035652495.1. Lineage (GTDB taxonomy): Bacteria > Gemmatimonadota > Gemmatimonadetes > Gemmatimonadales > Gemmatimonadaceae > DASRDS01. The sequence continues at coordinate 24,576 of DASRDS010000050.1, read as the reverse complement.
TTGCCGTCGACGACGAGCCCGCCGGAGTAGTGCGCCTCGAAGGTGCCGGTCATGTGGTCACCTTTGAAATGCGACACCGCGTGCAGCAGTGTCACCGACTGGCCCGGGCGTTTCGTACTCGGATACGGGCCGGCGTCCGTCACGACACTATCGCCACCAGTCGTGACCACCCGTACCGGTATCGCCGGCCGATCCGGAAACTTCATCGACCACGTTTTCGCGTCATCCGACACGGTGATGACCACCGTCGCGATGACGCTGTCTTTCGGCCCGATCATGTACTTGTTCGTCCACACGCCGGCGACAGTTTGCGCGCCGGCGGACGCTGCCGCGCCGAGGACGGCGAGGTGTAGCCCTATGGTTACACACCCGTGAAGTATGCTCCGTCTCGACTTGGCCATATTGACCACATGACACAGCCCCTGAGCTCCATCCATCAGGCCGCCCACCACTTTGGTGCGTACGCGGCGGCTCGGTATCCCGCGAAGAGCTGGGATGAGATCGAAGCCGATCTGCGCCGCGGACGCCGGAGCAGCATCTTGAAGCTGGCTGGGATGAGGTCAAGGAGCTCGTTCACGATGCCTGGTCTCATGTCAGAGATGACTGACGGATCATAGCACGCGATCATGCTCGTTGCGCAATACGGTCGCACAGTATATCGCTACGATCTCTGGACGCTACGATCTCTGACGCTACGATCTCGCGTCGAAGGCGACGAGCGCCAAGCGCGAGGAGTCGATTGCCGTTGCGCGTAGCGAGCATGCTCACGCAGGCATGGCAGTCCAGGTCGTACTCTTCGGTGTCTTGTATCGCTTGATGTTCTTGTAAGGAATCGTCGTCAAGAACGAGACCTCGTCCCCCTTGCTCGACAACGCGATCATACCCGACTCGCTCAACACCTTGTCGTCCGCGACGACGAGTGTCTTGAAGTGCGACGTACACTCCAGAGAATCAGGCTTGTCGTTACACTTCCCGCCGTTCTCGAAGTACACGAGATCGTCGAACACGATCTCGTAGATATACCCACTCGAGTACCCGCCGCAATCTTCGGTGAGGTCAGTCGAGATGTGAACCGTGGTGCGATTCTTTTCCTGTTTGATCATCCGCACCAGGTCCAACATGTTGTACTTGTCGCCCTTATTCAGGGTGTCCTGCAAATCTTTCTTGAGGGCCGGCAGCGTGAGCTTGAGCCCCTGCATTCCGCTAAAGCGCCGGACGAGATCGCGTGCCTGCTGCGGACTGAGCGGGACCCAGGCCTGAAATCCGTTTTTCAGGTCTTTCGGCTCCCGCGAATCGCCGCGATAAAATTTGAATGGCATAGCGGGCAATGTTGCTCATTCCGGCACCTCGCGCAACGCCGAGGCGGTAACCCGATACACGACGCACGGAAGGCCAGCGCTATTGACCCGCGGCTCCACGAGCACGCCGCCGATTTTCTCCGCCGCCCGCCGCGAGCGCATGTTCTCTGGCCCGATCAGCAAGACGACGTTGTCGACAAACGTGAACGCGTGCCGCAGCATGAGCTGTTTCATCTCGGCATTATACGGGCCGCCCCAGTGCGATCGCGCTAGGAACGTCCAGCCGACTTCGATCTCGCTGTGCTCCGCGTCGTACCCATAGTATCGAGACGACCCGATGACGCGATCGTCCTTTCGATCGATCGCGATGAGCGCGCCGCCCGACTCGAGGCCACCGCGAAAGTATCGCTGGAACACATCGACCTTCCACCGGTCGGGCTCCGGATGCTGCGCCCAGATGAGCGGATCCGATGCCACGGCGTGCAGGGCATCAAAATCCTCAGGCTGCATCGGCCTCAGCCTGAGCAGTTTGCCTTCCAGGGTCGGCTGTAGGTCTGGTGTCATATCGCTTCAGTGCAGCTTTGTCTCGTTCTCCAGCATGGATAGAATCTGGGCCATGCGCTTTGCCCGCGTTTCGGGCTTTTTGGCGGAGTGAAGCCGGTAATAAATCGCGAAGAGATTTTGCCTGTTCAGGGTGGCAAAGAATTTCTTTGCCTTTGGCAGCTTGTTCAAAGCCGCTAGGAAATCCGCCGGGATTTCCATATTCGCGGAGCCGGCGTACGCCTTCTCCCAGCGCCCATCTTTCTTGGCCGCTTCAACGTGCGCCAGTCCCGCAGGAGTCATGCGCCCCTCTTGAATCAGCTTCTTGGCATGTTCGCGGTTCTTGCTGGACCAGCCGGATCCCGGCTTGCGTGGCGATAATCTCTGCAAAAATGAGATGTCGTCCAGGGGTTTTCTCTGGCTATCGATCCACCCGTAGCGGATGGCTTCGACCACACAATCGGCCCAGGTCACTGAGGCCTTGCCTGAAGCCGACTTGTAAATTCTGACCCAGAGCTCCTTTGCGCTGGCGTGATTGTCAGCGAGCCACTCGCCAAGCGCCTTTGAATTTGGAAAAGACTTCATCGAGGACCTAGTGGCGGCGCAGGTCGTCCGCCGGATTGATGAACGTGAGATCCGTCGGGCCGACGCCGCTGATCTGAATCACGTACTCGCCCTTCGAGTACTGAAAGTGACTCAGGTTCGCGGGCAGAAACACGACCGATCCCTGAGGATATCCGACGAGCTTCGACTCGTCCCATTTCTCGCCGATGCCGAGATAGAGCGTTCCTGACAGCACCGTATAGATGCGATCCTCCGGATGCGTGTGCGGCAGGATCTTCAACCCGTTCGGCGCCCGCAGTCGCGTCGCATAGAGCCCCGGCTTCGTCGGATCGCCATACACGACAGCCTTCATCGCGCCGGCGGGCAGCGCCGGATGCTGACTCCACTTGATCTGGTCCGGCGCGACGGCCTTGACCTCGGTCGTCTGTGCGTGCGCCACGCCAGCAACAAGTACGACACCGGCAATGAACGAGACAAAGGATCGAGACGTCATAGTATCCCCTTTTTCGGTACTAACGTATTCCGCTCGCGATTTCTGCCTGTCGCAGGTGTCGTCGCCCGTGCGTGGCGAGGATCACGAAGCTGGACCAGATACTATATCGCATGGCGGCGACCGCGGGCGACACGATCATCATCCGATCCAACGGCAGCCCCGCGCCGTCGGCCATGAACGACAGCACCATGTTCTGCGACTCGAGAAAGGCCGCCAGCGCATCGTCCACCGATCCGCAATTGACCGGCTCAAATTTGGGCGGCGTTCCGTACTTGAATCGGCCAGGCTCCAACGACCAATTCAAGAGCCGCCCGATCATATCCATGCGATAGGGCTCGCGACCACTGTCCCCGCGCTGTTTCGCCGCGGCATACGCCTCGCGCCACACGGGCTCATACAGGCCAGCGCTAATAGCCAGGTGCGTCAGACACTCGGCCGCCGACCACTTCTCCGGTGCCGGCCGCCGCTCGAGCTGCTCCGCGCTGACACTCTTGCGCAGTCGCTCGGCCTGCGCCGTGACGGCGCGAAGCGCTTCGCTTAGTTCGGGAATTCGGGTGGCCGGCATGTGGTTTTTCAGGAGAACACGACGTCAGTATACGCCCCGACATTTTCGAAACACAAATTGACCGTACGTTCCCTCGCCCGAGTCCGATGCCGCACGCCCGCGGGGATCGTAAAGAGCTCGCCGGGGCGGAGCGTCACAGTCCGTCCACCGTCCAGGTCGATCTCGAAGACGCCTTCGACAACCAGGAACGTCTCATCCGACCGGGGATGATGATGCCACGGATACTCCCCGTGCATCACCGCCACGCGGATGCAATGATCATTGACCTGGTTGAGCACGAAATTCTTGTAGCTCTCGGAAACAGAATCCGCTTCCCGTTTCACATTGATCGCGACGAGCGGCGCAAACGCCGGCTCCTCGACATGCAGACGCTCGGTCATGTCGAAACATAGTCGGCCGCCTACGACAGAATTGAAAGCACATCGATGACCGCGTGCGCGATCATATTGCCGCGCAGACCGCGCCGCAGCCAAGCGGCCAGGCCAAACACCAGCCCCCATATGCAAATCAGCGACACGTTCTTGAAGCCCTGATACGCATGGGCGGCGCCAAAGATGATAGCCTGCACGACGATACCCGCGCTTGCGAGGCCGGTCCATCCCGCAACCTGCTGCTGCAAATACCCGCGAAAGACCGTCTCTTCGCAGATGCCGGCGCTGGTCGCCATCACCACCCAGACGCCGACTTCCACACTATTGCGCGGCAACATGCCCTTCGTCGACACCCAACCGCTCGGCCCCATGAGCCGAACAATGACCGGCGTGATGAGCAGCAACACGCCGCCAATCAGGACGGCGGTCAGGATGTCCCACCCTAACGTTCGCGGCTCACGAATCACGCGTCCGACGAACGTGGCGAACGTCGCATCGGAACCCCAGAGCGCGAACGCGAACGTCACCCACTCGCCAACGATCACGATCGAGTACAACGGGAGATGGTGCAACTTGGCGTTGCCCGACGCCATGCCGACAGAGACGGCCATCCACGACAATGCCGCGAGCAACGCCAACATCGCCAGGGTGTGCCACACGGGCGCGATCGCGTGAGGGCGGTCAGGCATCGACGACACCTCGAGTTACTCGTGCAGCACGTTGTGCTTCTTCAACACCGCCTGCAACTCCGCGTGCGGAATGGCCGGCGAGCGCCAATAGTCCGCGCCGGTCATCGTCTCCGCGGCAACCATCGCGTTATCGACGGCTTCTTCGGTTGCCTGAACCGTCGCCAAGAACAGCGGGTCGATCGCATTGGCGGTGATGCGCTGCACCGAGGCCACCGCCGGCTGACCGTTGGTGGCGCTGTTGCCATTGTCCGCCTTCGCGTTCGCGGTCGAAAAGGCGATGAACAAATCGCCGGATCCGTTGCCGTGGATCGATCCCGCGCGGCCAAGGCCGAGCGGCACCCGCTTCGCGATACGCTTGAGCTGATCCGGCGTCAGCGGTGCATCGGTTCCGACGACCACGATGATGGATCCGCGCTCCGCCTCCTCCGGTGTGTCGATGGAGCTGGTCTGGTCGCACAGCGGCACGGGCTGACCGTTGCCCAGCAGCACCGGCGGATTGAGGAGCTTCGCGACGCACAGCGTCGGATAGCCGGCGATCTCACGACCGACGGGAATCCCCGCCATGCGGAACTCCGATCGATTGCCGTAGTTACACTGCACGAGTACGCCGACGGTGTACCCGCCTTGCTCCGCGGGGAGCCGTCGCGATGATGTGCCGGTGCCGCCCTTGAACCCGTTGCACGTCATGCCGGTGCCACCACCGACATTGCCTTCGTCGATCCGTCCGCCGTGCGCCGCGTCCAGGGCCTGGAGCGCATGTTCCTTTTTGACGTGCTGCCCTTTCATATCATTGAGCCGCTGATCCGACGTCTCGGCGACCAGCGGATACCAGAACGGCCCGGTCCGATTGTGCGACACCATCCACTCGACGACGGCGTCGCGCACCGTACCAACGCTCAAGGTATTGGTGATCATGATCGGCGTCTCGAGCACGCCGCTCTCGTCGACCCAATGCGTGCCGGTCATGTCGCCATTGCCATTGCCGGAGTAGTACGCCGCGAACACGGCGTCCGCCGACGCCTTTCCTCGCGGCAGCACGGCGGTGACGCCGGTGCGTATGGGCCCACGTCCGACGATGCGCTGGCCCTCGCCCGAGATCAGCGTGACGTAGCCCACCTCGACTCCGGCCACGTCGGTGATGGCATTCAGCGGTCCGGGCGTGCCATCGAATGGCACACCGAGGTCGCGGGTCCGGGGTTTCTGCGCCAGGAGCGGCGGGGCGAGAAGACAAGCGGCGATGAGAATTGAGCGCGTCATGCGCGCAATCTATCGCCGATCAGGTCAATCGACGCAATCCGACATGCCGGTCGTGTTGTCGTTGTAGCACAAACGACCCAACGCGTACTCGTTGCTTCCGACGCTCGGTATCTGGGCGGTGAACCGGATCGTGAGCACGGCGCCGCCGCGAGAAAACGAAAAGTGCCCGACCGCTTCACACCCTTGCGTGCCACACTGCATGTTGTCGATTCGGGCCGTTCCCGGCAGATATTGATCTACGGCCCAGTTGTTGGACCACCGGGCGAACTTCTGATCGATCGCCGACTCTGTATTGTCTCGATTCGGCCCCGCTGTTTCGGAGGGCGGCGACGGGTCGACGTCGTCTAACACCAGCCCAGCTCCCCGGCAGCGGCCGATGGCGGCATCGAGGGCGTCCTTGTCGCGGGCCAACGTTCTGATCTCGGCTGAGTCACTCGCCCCGTGGTTCGACTCGATCAGCCCGAGTTGCTCCTCGACCCGGCGGGCAAAGATCCACGACTTCTCGGTGCCAAGCTCGTAGCGATGGCTCGAGGCGTCGTCGCCGGCTTTCTCCGCGATAACCTTCGCGACGTTGTTCGCGACGAAGCAGTACAACGCCATGTTGTAGCCGTCGACCGTCACCGGCGGATGCGCGGAATTCCAGTTCATGAATTCGCGCTCGGCGTCCGTGCGAGCGGTACTGATACCTTGACCGCGCGCGTCACCAGCCAGCGCGCAGGAACCGAGTGCCAGAATGGCGAAAACGCGGGGCGTTGACAGGCGCATGGCCCAAGGTAACCCGGGCCTGTCACCACCCCGCGACGCGCCGTCAGTGCGGCCGAAAGGTCTTCCCGGTCTCGATCAGCGTCTTCATCCGAGACAGGATGCGCGGCCACCCATCCGCGCTGTTCGCGTACCCCGGATCGTCGTCCGCCCAATCATCGTGCGTCACCGTCACTTGCGTCGCCTCCGACTCCGGCACCAACTGAACCGTGACGCGCGATTTCTTGTCGCCGGTGCCCATCGCGAAGGTGTAGGCCAGCCGCTTCGGCGGATCGCTCTCGAGAACCTCGGCCCGGACGTACGCGATGCGCTTGCCGTCTGGTCCAGGACCGACCCACGCGACCGAGGCTCCCGGCCGAAATTCACCATCGAGATCGGCGCCCATGAAGAGGGTCCGGTTCATCTCAGGCGAGACGAATCCCTCCCAGACTTTCTCCGGGGACGCGGCGATGTAGAAGACGAAGTGGAGCGGGGGGCGATGTGGCATCAGAGTTTGTGTCCAGGAAAATGGTGAAAAGCTTCAAACGCCCACGCCAACAGGAGCGAGTGCCGACAGGTAGTCCTTGAGCGTCGCCGCGCTCTGTTCCTGTGTAGCCACGGCGACATAGCCATCGGGGCGGACGAGATACATGGCATCCCGCGCGAGTCCAGCGTCGTGGGCGCGTTCGCTCCACGCGAATCCGTGCGCATCGAGATGAAGATCGCGGCAGGCGGAGGTCAGCTCGCTCGACATCTCGCCATAGACGTGCACTTGCCAGTCCAGCGATCGCAACGGCGTAAAGTTGCCCAAGCCTGGACCGACCCAGGGCAGCCGATCGCCGCCATGCACATGGCCCGCTTTGCCCGCGCTGAGCGGACTGTCTGGGTAGTGGATCCGCGTCTGCGACACGATGCGAAAGATTTCGTGGCGGGTCATCGGCACTCGAATCGCGACCGAGAAGACCAGCGGCACGAGCACGCGCCGTGCCAATTCACCGGCCAGGCCCTTGGCGACGAGCGGGGTGAACGCGCGATCCGTCGTCGCGACCAGTGAGCGCGCAAATCCGATGCGCTCGGCCTCGTAGCTGTCGAGCAGCGACGGATTCGCGCGACCCTGGACGACCTGGGCGAGCTTCCATCCGAGATTGATCGCATCGCCGATGCCGGTATTCATACCCTGGCCGCCGACCGGGCTATGGATGTGCGCCGCATCGCCCAACAAAAATGCACGCCCGCCGCGAAAGTGCTCGGCCACCCGATGGTGGACTCGGTACGTCGAAAACCAGTTGACGTTGGCGACCTCAATGTGCATGAGCTCCTGCGCTTGTCGCCTGACGTCCTCGAATGTCAGATCCGTGCGGCTCGAGAGCTCGGGCGGAACGAGGCCGATGAGACGCTGCATCCCGCTCGATCGCACGGGGAACATCAACACCAGAACGTGCGCGCCGAGCGCGAACCACAGATCGGGCTCGAATGCCCGGCTGATTTCTACGTCCGCCACGTAAAAGAGCTGGTCGTACGTCCCGCCCGGAAATCCAATCCCCAGCGTCTCGCGGACGACACTGTGCGCGCCATCGCAGCCACAGATATAGTCCGCGACGATGTCCTCGGCGTGGCCATCGCGCGAGATCGTCGCCCGAACCTCGGAATCGGTCTGCGCGAACCCCGCGAGCTTCGACCGCCACTCGACCTCAACGCCCGCTTCGCTCAGCTTCCCAAGCAGAAACCGTTCGTGATCGTCCTGCGGATACGAGAGCGCGAACGGGAACGGGCTGATCGAGCCGCCGAGGTCTTTGAAGCTGATCGTTTCGCCATCGGGAATATGCGCGGTCTCGATCGCGACGCCGCGTTCGATGACCTCGTCGGCGAACCCGTACTGGTCGTACAATTCGAGCGTGCGCACTTGAACGACCATGGCTCGCGAATGCATGCCGGGCCCATCCGCATCGGACACCAGGCGAAACGGCACGCTGCGGCGTGACAAGCTGAGCGCCAAGTTGAGGCCGGTCGGCCCCGCCCCCACAATTAGAACAGGTGATTTGGTCGGCATACGTGCACTATAACCACGGAATAGCGCCCAGGATGGGCAGGTCTAGTCGTCATGTCTCTGCCGGTCACACGGCGCACATTCGTCGCCACCGCGATTGGTGGCGCAGCGGCGACGGCCGGCCTCGGGGCGCTCAGTGCTCCCACCGGCCAACCGCGGATCAAAGCGCTCCTGTTCGATGCCTTCCCGATCTTCGACGCGAGTCCGGTCACCGCGCTCGCGGACCGGTTCTTCGGTAACCTCGGCGCTCAGCTGAGCGCCGAATGGCGCACGCGGCAATTCGAGTATACGTGGCTCCGAACGGCGGCGGGACGATACGCGGATTTTTGGCAGGTGACCGGTGACGCGCTCGACTTCGCGAGCCATAAAGTCGGCGTCTCACCCAGCGTCGAGCAGCGCGATGCGTTAATGAACGCGTACTTGGAGGTGAGCATGTGGCCGGACGCGCCGGCCGCCCTCGGGTCGCTCCGCCGCGCGGGGCTGCGGCTGGCGTTCTTGTCGAACTGGACGCCGCGAATGCTCGACGCGAATGTCAGACGCGCGAACGCCAGTGACACGTTCGAGCACGTGCTCAGCACGGACCGGGCCAAGACATTCAAACCCGACCCGCGCGCCTACCAACTCGGCATCGACGCCTTGCGCCTCGATCGCGCGTCGATCCTCTTCGTCGCCGGCGCTGGCTGGGACGCGTCTGGCGCGAAGCTCTTCGGCTATCCGACGTTCTGGGTCAATCGACAGCGGCTGCCGGCCGAGGTGCTTGGAGTGCAGGCGGACGGGTCCGGATCGACGCTCACCGACCTCGTCTCGTTCCTCCGACTCGAGTAACAAGCACCAGGTAGGCGAGCAACGCCGTCGCGGTCGCGGCCTCGATGACGATGGTCGCGTTCATGGCGATCGAGTGCGCGGCGACCGGCGCTACGGCGTAGTGATCCAACCCGGCAAATCCCAAGAGCGCATAACCCGCGATGAGCAGCGTGCCGGCGAGACGGGAGCGGAAACGGTAGACACCGTAGCCGAGCACACCTATCGCCGTCTGGGCGAGCCAGGACACCCAAACGCCGGTGGGCGTCAGCCAACTCGGCATGTTGGGGTACGCCGACAGGTACATCGCATTGTGCGCGAAATGCATCAGGCTCGCGGCGCCATACACGATCATCGCGAGTCCCAAGCGTCGGTCCGGCATCTCAGATCACTGAGATTGAAGGACGATCGATGCGATGCGGCCGGTCTGGTCGTAGGCCACGGATGCCCGAATCGGCTCCTGGGTGAACTCGAGCTCCAAGACGACCGTGCGTCCACCGTCGGTACCTTCTTCCACGCGTGCCGGCCCGAATCGGCGGAACGCACCCACCTGGGACACGAGAACGCGCCAGAGCGAGTCGCGCTGCGTGGGGGTGTAGCGCTGCTGCGCTTCAGGGGTCATGCGCGCCTGTACGCTGTCGGCGTGACCGGTGTTCAAGAATGTCACGATGCGTTTGGCATCGTCGACGAGCTTCGTAGGCATTGAGTCGCCTACGGGAATGCCGCTGTGCGCCAGCGCGAAAGCGAGGAGACACTCGATGAGGACCATGATGCGAACTACACCACACCACTGACGCCGGGTCCCTGGGGCTCCAGGTGAGGGGCAGCTGTATCGTGGTAGCATGATCAGCCGCCTCGTCATCGTGACCCTGTTGACCGCGAACGCTATGGGGGCGCAGATCTCGCGCCCCTGGACCGTGCGGTACAGTCGCACCGGTGGCATTGCCGGCATCAACGAGCGCGCCACGCTGACCGACAGTGGCCGGCTGGTCGTCGGCGGCCACCTGGAGCAGGGCACGCCCGTGTCCTTCGCGGTTGACACGGCTCGGATCGCCAGGGTCGAGGCGTCGCTAGCGAGTTTACATCTGACAGGCGAGCCAACGCCGTTACCCAAGCGGCCCTCGTTTCCCGACATGATGACGATCACGCTAGACGTGACGATCCACGGTCGTACCTACCCGGTCCCGCCGGACGCCGCGGGGGCCAGGTTGCTCGTGGCCATCATGGACACGTTGTATCGCGAGTTCCACCAGAAGGCCGACGACGCATACTGGGCGCGCGTCGGTCCCTTCAACCCGGGCCGCGCGTGGACCGTGCGAGAGGAAGTGCGCGACGCCGACGGCATGTATCACGGCGAGTCGTGGATCGGCCGATGGGAACGGCTCGGCAACGGCCGCGCATTCGCCGCCGTCTGGCACAACTCGGCCCGGCCGACCGAAGAGATGCGCGACACGCTGGATCTGGTTACGGCGGAGCACGCGCGAATCCAACTCGTGCGGCGAGGTACGCACCAGCAATACAACGGGTTCTACGAGGTGGAGAAGCCGAGTGAGGTCATCGGCACGATCGTGCCATCACACGCTTGCTCGTTCTGGGCGACGGTCGAGTATTGATCTCTCTCCGTCGCGGTCGGCGAGAGGAAATGCCGGCCGCCGACGTTAACCCTCAAGAGCGTGTGTGACTCTCGTCTGCCGGTCCCAGATTTCAGGAGGAACGTCGACGTGTGCCATGCCCACATCGTGCCTCAAGCCGCGGTCACGTGGGCGCAGGCTCGCCTGCCCCGATGACGATCGACCGCCGCGCGGCTCGCATCGCGATCGTCGAGCAGCACGTCCGAATGGAGAACGCGCACGACCTGGAAGGCGTGCTCATGACATTCGGCGAAACGGCTCAATACGATGATGAGCCGTGGGAACAACACTACCAAGGCCGAGACGGCGTTCGACAATTTTACGAGCAACTCCTGCACGCGCTGCCCGACTTAGCCATCGACGTGCAGCGGCGGCACGTCACGGACGAGGCCATTCTCCTCGAGGTCATCATCCGCGGCACCCACCTCGGCGGATGGCGCGGCCTCCCGCCGACCGGCCGCCGCGTCGCCTTCCCACTCTGCGGCGTGTACACGTTCGACGCGGCCGACCGCTTGGCGGGGGAACGCATTTACTACGACCGCGGCACGGTCTTACGGCAGCTTGGCGTGTTCCACGAGCCGCAGAGTCCGTTGGCCAGATTTCGATCCTGGCGACTCACCCCGTCACGCTCGCGCGCGCTTTCGCGCGGAAGTTTTTTTAGGAGCTAGTTCACTATCTGAGCCACGGGGTGAACGTGAGTGATACGAGCAATCCCTCGGGACTCAAGAAGCGGCTCACGGTCTGGCCCCACGGCTCCTTCCTATTTTTCACCAGCATCGTGGTGCCGCGAGCCTCGAGCTCCTGAGTCGCGCTCTCCACGTCGTCGACTTCGAGCTCCAGGTTGGCCTGCGGCGCCGGCACGGTACTCGGCCACGCATCGGTCCCGAAGCATGACTTCGCGGCTTCAGAGAGTGCCCAGAGGCCGAAGCTCTTCGCGCCATCCAGTGTTTCAGTATGCAGGTACCCGTCGGACTCCGCTTTGAACGACAGGCCGAGGGAATCGGCGAAGAGCTTTCGGCTCGCCTCTCGATCGCGGACCAACGTGGCGAATCCGCTGATAAATAGAATTTTCATGCGTGAAAATCTACCAACGCCTCGCGCCTTATGTGGGACATGCCATCCCAAAGCGCGCGCCGCGCCGATCGGCGAGATGAAGCGCGCGGCGCTCGATGATGGCAAGAACATCGATGAGGAAGACAATCCGCAAGCGCGTGGGCTCGAGCATCGCATCCTCGATCACATCGACCGAGCCACGCACGCGGCGGAGCGTGCGCATCATGCGTGGATGCAGGAGATGGGGAAATAACAGTCAATACTCGACGGTCGCCCCAGAATGAGCATCCGCGGGTTGGCGCGATCGTGCCGGTGACTTCGTTGGGTTTTTCGGTCTGATAGAACCCGTTGTACTGCTGATGCGTGGTCCGACGCACGAGCTGGACTCGAGCGCGCTCGGCCACGACCTCATCACTGGACCTTCATTACCTGCCCGCGAATCTCGCCGGCAGGATGCTGAGCCGTTTGCACGTTCGCGTACGCGTTGCCGTTCGCGAAGAGCGCGAGCAGCGAGTCGCCATTGATCGTCTGCCCATTCATGACATGCACCGGCTGACTCAGGTCGATACTTCCCGACGCGATCTGGCCATCGCGCGCCTGCGTCAACGGCAAAAATGGGAACAGCACGCCACCATTCACCTGTGCGCCGCCGACAGAGAGGCTTGCGGCGGTAGCGTTGCTGGACAGCTGGCTCACCGCGACCGTGTAGGTCAGCATCTGCCCCTTGATGTAGAACTCAACGGTGCCGCTCCCCGGAGTGAGTACGCCCGTCGGGACCTCGTCGGCGCCCGCCATGATGGACATATACGTCGGCGACTGCGGTACCGTCACGGGAGCCATGTTGCAGGCTGCAACCGTGATGAGTGCGGCGATCAGAATCATGTATTTGTGCATTGGTGCCTTGGCTGGAGTTTCGCTCTCCAACCTTACGACCGGAGGCTCACCTCGCTCGAGGTCCGGGACGTCTGCTCCCATGACGGACTTCTGACGTGAGATGCTTGACACGTGGGAAGGGGTTCCCCAGGTTGGCACCCCACACACAGGAGCTCCATGTGCGCCGACCGCTCGTCGCGCTCGCACTACTTGCCGCATGTCGTCCCGCATCCGAAAGAGCTGCCAGCAACACCGGCGCGACCAACACCGGGGCTAGCGCCAGCAACGTGGTAACGATCACCGCGACGGACTATCACTTCGATGCCCCAGCCGAGATCCCGGCCGGGCTTACGACGTTCCGTCTCGTCAACCAGGGTCATGAGGCACATCACGCGCTTCTTATCCGCCTGGCCGATGGCAAGACAGCGGCCGATCTTGGCGCGGCCATGAAACAGCACGACGGCCCATTGCCGACGTGGGCCGTCGTTGCGGGCGGACCGAACGCGCCGGCGCCTGGAGCGAGCACGGAGGCGACGATCGCGCTGACGCCCGGAGCGTACGTCATGCTTTGCGTGATTCCGAGCGCGGACCATGCGCCGCATTTCTCGAAGGGCATGGTGGCACCGCTGACCGTCACGCCAGCGACGACGGTGGCCGCGATCGAGCCGACGAATGACCTCACGCTGAAATTGACCGATTACGCGTTCGACGTTTCGGCGCCGATCACCGCCGGCACGCACACGTTCCGCGTGGACAATAGCGGATCGCAAGCGCACGAGGCCGTTCTCGTGCGGCTCGCCCCAGGCAAGAGCGCGCTGGATCTCGCGGCATGGTTCGACAATGAGCAGGGACCGCCGCCGGGTGAGCCGATCGGCGGCATCACGCCGATCTCGGTGGGGCAACATGCGTACTTCACAAAGGACTTCACTGCGGGCCGCTACGCCTGGATCTGCTTCTGGCCTGATGCTAAAGACGGAAAGCCGCACCTCGCGCACGGCATGATCAAGGAGTTCACCATCTGAACGAACCCTTTTACAACTGCTAAGGTCGCGCCTCGATCGGCACCATCCAGGTCGTGATGACATCCGCAAACGGGACCGCTCCGCCGATCGCCGCGAGTCTGTTCGTGTCGCCCGACTTCCACACGCCCGTCTCCTTCGAGTTGCTGGAGGCGTGAAGGAGGTACCCGCCAATGCACTGGTTCGGTTTCGTCTTCACCGAATCGGAAACGAGGATGTGCAGGTCGGCCTTCTTGCCCTTGAGCGTGTTGTACGCGTGGTCGGCGCAGATCTCGATCCCGAGATCGAATTTGCCGACCTCGCGCATTCCCCCAGCGCTGCCCGGCACGTACGCGAGATCCGCGGCTTTCGCCCCATCCGTCTCGAAGTAGTCACACTCTTTCTTGTACGGCTTGAACGCCATCTCGCCATTCAGAAAGCCGTACACCTCATTGTAGGCGCGATAGGTCGGCGTCCCCGCCACCAGGTCATCCAGCCCCGGTATCACCCGGCCATCCTGGGCCTGGTGCCCCTTCAGCCGAACCTGGTTGTCGGTCTTGCCGAAATTCGTGGCCTTCATGGCGGCCGCGAGCACGTTGGCCTTGAACTGAAGCTGTTTGTCAGCCGTGTCGATCTCGTCCCGCCACAAAATGGAGCCGGCGATAATCAGGATCTTGGGATGGGCTTTACTGATGCCGGTAAGCCCCGCGATGACCTCGTTCTTCCGCTTGGCGCTCATCGCGCCACGCGTCAGCGTGCTGCGGCGGCCGACGAAGCAGTACTCCGGTGCCATGAAGATGCCGTGAAACGGGTTCGTCGTCTCGATGTCCTGTCTCAAGGCGATCTCGGTCGCGACCATTTCCACCGCTTCGCCCATGACTTTGACGACCTCCATCGGCGGAGTGCCATAGTACTTGTAACTCCGGTAGCTGTAGAGCGCGACGAGCACGTTTTTCATGAGACGGAATCCGTGAGGAGAGTCGAGCCATCACTTCTCGTTGTCCTGCACGCGGAGAGTAAGCGTGCAGCCAACGCCGCAGTAGGGGCAGATCGGAGATCGTGCTCGCTCGAAAACATCGTGGTAAGTACTCACCCTTGTACAACTGCCCGCGCCCCTTGATCTCGAGGCTACAGCGCATAGGGGATCGTACGATATTCGGCTCATACACGCAGATAGCCGAGTCAGCGGCGCGACCAATTGGTAATTGGTGCGCCCACTGGTCCGCATACGATACTCCCGCCTGGCACCCCGGACTCCGAGTGCGGGATCTCGATCGTGGCGGGCTCGTAATGGCTCAGATCCACCTCAGTCGCGAACCGCGACGGTACGCTGTCGCCGTCGTTGGTGTACGTATGATTCGCGAACTCGCTCATCTCGCGAAGCGATCGGAAACGGCCGGAGGAAACAAACACGTGCACGCTACTCATGACCCCGAAGTTCCTGTGAGGTAGACGATACCGAGCGAATATCCCGGGCGACCTCAGTCAGGTCATGGTCAGCTCCCGTTCGAGACTCTGAGCAAGCGCGTTATCCCGCTGATCATGAACGTTTGCGCCGCCTCCCCGCAAAACCAGCACCTGCACAGAGCTCATTTCACCGGCTGCTTCGAAACGGACGGAACCACGCGCGAATGTCTTCGGCGAGCAGCTCGGGCTCTTCCATCGCCGCGAAGTGTCCTCCCCGCGGCATCTCCGTCCAGCGCTGCACATTGAAAAAGCGCTCCGCCCATTCACGCGGCGGCCGACTGATATCCGCCGGAAAGAGGGCGAACGCCGCGGGGACGCTGGACGATCCGACCCACGCCTTCACGCCTTCTTTGATCCACGTGACGGCGTTGGCCGTCGCATAATCATGATACGTCAGGAATGAGGGACCGATCGATTCGGTGACCCAGTATATCATGATGTGCGTCAGGATCTCATCCTTGCTGAACCGGGATTCGATGTTGCCACCGCAGTCACTCCACGCGCGAAATTTTTCCACCATCCATGCGGCCAGGCCGGTTGGTGAGTCGTTGAGGCCTTGAGCGAGACTCTGCGGCTTGCTCGATTGGATCAGCGCGTAGGCTCCTTCTTTTTGGAGCCATTCGTCGTTGTGCCGAAAGAGCTTCTCTTCGTCCGGCGACGGATTCGCGGGTCGTTTCAAGAGATGGCCGAACGGAACGTCCGTGAGATGAATCGCCACGATCGAGTCGGCGTGACTGCGGGCGAGTTGTTCCGTCACGGTGCTGCCCCAGTCTCCGCCGTGCGCTCCGTATCGCTTGTACCCGAGCCGGTCAGTCATCAATCGCGCCCAGATATCATTGACGCGAAACGTGGTTCCGATCTCCGGAGGTCTGTCTGAGAATCCATACCCGGGTAGGTCCGGCACAATGACATCAAACGCGTCCGCTGCCGGTGCACCGAATGCTTCAGGGTCCGTCAGCATCGGGATGATCTTCGCGAATCGGTAGAACGAATCCGGGTAGCCGTGCGTGAGGATGATCGGAAAGGGATGCGGCCCCTTGCCGCGCTCGTGAATGAAATGGATCCCGATGCCGTCGATGTGCGCCTTAAACTGGGCGAATTGATTCAGCGCCGCTTCCAGGCGTCGCCAGTCGTACCCGTGGCGCCAATAGTCCACGAGCTCTTTGAGATAGTTGAGATCAGTGCCGGCTTCCCAGCCGGAGCCTTCCACTTGATATGACCACCTCGTGTTGTCCAGGCGCTGTCGCAAGTCGCTGAGCACCGCGGCAGGGACATCGATCCTGAACGGCGCAATTCCATCGTTTTTCATCGAGGCCACCTCCGGCGGACGAGGAATCCTTGTAGCCCCGTCTGTTTTGCAAGACACTTGCCGGTATCCCGCTACAACTGCCCCCGCCCCTTGATCTCGAGGTAACGGTTGATCACCGCCGCGGTCATCGCCTGCGGCTTCACGTCGAGCACGGACACGCCCGCCTGGCGCATACGCTCGAGCGCCTCGTCGCGCGCGGCTAGCAGTTCAGCCGACCCAACAGAGAAACGATGATACCGGAGAAAAATTGCCCCTTAGCGATGCGCCGGCCAATGACTAGGTTGCTCGGCGCTCATGACTCGCGCTGCGCCAGATCCGCTCATTCCCTTTGGGGACTACATCGTCTATGTCGACGAGAGTGGGGATCACACGCTGACCTCCGTCAATCCGGCGTATCCCGTATTCATTCTCGCCTTCTGCATCTTTCAGAAGAAGACGTACTCATCCCTCGTCTGTCCGGAGATGCAGCGATTGAAATTCGCGTATTTCGGGCACGACCTCGTCGTCTTGCATGAACGCGATGTCGTGCGCCAGACCGGGCCATTCGCATTCCTGGCGAACACCGCCAAGCGTTCGGCGTTCATACGAGATCTGACAGAGTTGATGATCGGCGCGTCGTTCAGTATCATCGCTGTTGCGATCCGAAAGCCGAGGCCTGTGGAACGGATCGCGAATCGTGCGCTCGATTCCTTCGTCAATCCCTATCATCTCGCCCTGCGACACGGCTTGTCGCCCATCGCGGCGTTCTTGGAAGAGCGGGGCCAGGCAGGATCACTCACTCACGTGGTGTTCGAGCGACGTGGTCCCGCCGAGGATCGCCGATTGGAACTCGAGTTTTCTCGAATCACGAGCCGCGCGATTGGTCCGTGGAACCGGCTACCGATCGAGATCGCTCTGTGTTCCAAGGCGGCCAATGCGTGCGGGCTGCAGATCGCTGACCTAGTTGCCCGACCTATCGGTCGGCATGTGCTCAATCCAACTCAGCCGAACAGAGCGTTCGATGCAGTGGCCGGCAAGCTTTGGGTCGGCAACAGCGATTCGATTAGTCCGGACGCATTGATAGTCATCGAGCGAATTGATGATTCCGACAAAGCAGAAGGGCCCTGGTCTTCACCAGAGCCCAGCGCCGGCCGGGATACCCCCGCCCATTTTGGTGATGCGGAATCTACCGCACCTTGAGCGTGCGCACTAGTTGTAGAAGTACACCGTGCGCGATTAACCGAAAGGGCGTGATGGCCGGTGCGTCAGGATCTCATCCTTGCTGAACCGGGATTCGATGTTGCCACCGCAGTCACTCCACGCGCGGAATTTTTCCACCATCCATGCGGCCAGGCCGGTTGGTGAGTCGTTGAGGCCTTGAGCGAGACTCTGCGGCTTGCTCGATTGGATCAGCGCGTAGGCTCCTTCTTTTTGGAGCCATTGTCACCGATGTCACCGGTCCGTGCGTTGTACGCCGCGATAGCTTCGCGTATCGGCTGCCAATGTCGCCAGTGTGGGACACTTGAGCCGCGCCGCACGCGGTAACACATTAGCGAATCTTTCCCGGCTGATACGAGACGACCGTCAGCGTGCGAACGATGTCAGAAAACGTGCTCAACGCGTCAGATTTCTGCCCTTGTTATTGTGGGCGCAAGTGTTCTGTTCCGGAGCAAGACGTGTGGTCGTTTTTGTTCCTCAAATCTCCGGAGCCATGACCATAGATCCCAAGTTGCTCGAAACTATAGCCGTTTGGATTGGCAAGACTTTGGGGCCAAGTGCGCTGGTATACGCGGCGCAGAAGCTCTATCCAACGGCGACCGAGAAAATCAAAGTGATTCGGCACACGTCCGGCCTCGACTCGCCCGAGTTGCTGAGTGAACTCGTATCAGCTCATTCTGTGAAGACGGGTGAGTATGTCGAAGGTGCGGCGTTCTTCTCGCTTTCGACGGTCAGCCACACCCCGATGGTACCGTTGATGGTACAAGTGGAAACCTTAATGCGGGGAACGGTCGGCGCGATTATGGCTGGGTACATGCCCGACTTCCGAACAGCCGGTTACGTGTTGCCCACAACGAAGTTTCCGCTAGTTCATGATGCTTACAGAGTAGGCTTTCTATACCCTACGCACATGGGCGGCGGCGGCAACCCCAGCCCATATCCCGCCGGTTGGGGAGGGTTCTGGTTGCCGCTCTTGAACGATGGAACGGTTCAATCCCTACCATTTCAAGGACGATTAATTTGCATTCTTCCCGCTACCTGCGATTTCGCGACTCTCGACAACCGACTGGTCAAGTATCGGGGGCGAATAATCACCTTGGACGCCAGCGACGTGCGGATGGCATTCCCTGGAATATCGGATGACAGGTGTGAGACGCTTTTGGCGGATGCAAGTCCGTTCCTATCGATGGCGGAGGACAATACTTACATCGAGTACTACGATAATAGCCCAGCTACCATCATCCTCGGCTCGCACTTCCTTGAGACGCACTGGGAAGACAAAAACATTATAGCGGATGTGCAGAACTTCCCCGGTGTATTGCAAAGCGCTCTGGTCAGCTCTGTGTCCGGGCGCCCCGAAGTAAAATCTCTTCAGTACTCATTCAATAGCGCGCAAAACGTCCACCTTTGGTTTGGAAGGGGAATTGCGGTTACGCAGCCTGTCGGCCTGCCATATTTCCATTTCCAAATCACCGCGCCCCTCAACGACAGGCCCAATAAGCAACTCACTATCGATGCCTTTACCGACATTTCCCAATCGCTGACCGCGAGCATTAATCAACACTATTCAACGCCCGCGCGGCCCGGAGACTTGGATAGTATCGACGGGTACACGAGTGCCACACATACTATTCTTCAGTCAAGTGCGGCAAGGACTATAAAAGAACCGGTGCTCTTGGCCGTTAAGAACTGGCTAGCACGTTCTGACCATTGAGCCACTTTAGTTCGCTTCCAATGAGGGGCGCATGGACTTGGTTTTTGCAGGATTGGCGCGCCCGGAAATCTTCGATGCGCCACACGGAAATCCGGATGCTATACCCGGCGTTTTTCAAAGGGTCGGTTTCGGCAACTTTCCTGCCGGAATTCCCAAAGTCTACGTGGTACTACGAATTGTGGGAGATCCCAACGATTACGGAAATCACCGACTCCATGTGCACTTTCGGGACGCTCTTGGGCAGCAGATCGGGGACGCGCTAGATAAGACGTTCATTTTGACGCAGGAGCGACCAAGGCTACAGATCGTGGTACCGTACGAGCAGCTTCTCATACCTCAGCCCGGTGAGTATCGCTTCGAAGTCTCGATAGACGGCTGCTCAATGAAATCTGTAGAGCTGCACGCGATAGTGGGGCCGGTGCAGAAACGGTAGGTCGCGCGCGCACGCCGACTGCTTTTACCTACGTTCGGTCGAACGTGGGGAGCGCAACATCGGCTATCTCAAATTTCTCTCGCTGCTCGTAATGTTCGGCAAGACGCTGAGTGAGTTGGGCGCTGCGCTGCGAGACGATCTTGCGCAGCCGTCGCGTCGGCGACACCGGAAGCGACGCAGCAACGCATCTAGCTCAACAAACGATACCGCGTGATAGGTTCAAGTATTCATGCTACGAGCACGGGTCGTCGCAGAGGTAGCGAAGGTCAATTCCCACAATCTGCGAGTCAAAGCAAATGCCGAACTGGAATGAGGTCGTCAAAGAAATGCAGACGGCCACTAGCTTCGAGGTAGGCCGGCAGAAATACCTCAGAGAGTTGAATGCCCTCACCGGCCGGAACGTAATCGCGTACTACTCTGGCTGGCTTCAAAAAGCGGCTAGAGGTGAAAGCATCGCCGGTTGCATCGTGACCGACTTGGATCAACACGGGTTCATGGCCGCGTTACAAGGCCTCGACAGGACTAATGGGCTCGATCTGATATTGCACACGCCCGGTGGTGACAGCAGTGCAACTGAAGCTATCGTCGACTACATGAGGGTTGCCTGTACGTCTGCGGACGGATGGAGTGGAGCCAGCAACACGAACATTCGGGCGATAGTGCCCTAGATCGCGATGTCTGCCGGAACGGTAATCGCCCTGGCGTGCAAGCAGGTTGTGCTCGCTGCCCATTCCAGTTTGGGACCGATCGATGCTCAAGTGCGCGGTCATTCAGCCGACGCGATCATTGATGAGTTCGAGCATGCGCGCAAGGAGATTCAAAGTGACGAAAGCGCCGCGCTGCTTTGGAAGCCGATACTAGACAAGTAATGAGCCCACTTTAGTTGATGAGTGTCGGAACATACGAGACTGGACCAAGCAGACGGCCTACGATTGGTTGATCACTGGTATGTTCCGCAATGCAACCGACAGCCTTTCGAAGTCTAAGAATATCGTTGACGAATTGAGCGATCACAATCTCATGAAGGTCCATGCGCGACATCTCCATCGAGCCCGAATCATGCACATCGGAGTGAATGTTGCCAGCTTGGAGGATGACAAATCTTTGCAGGATGCCGTGTTAGCAATCCACGCATCATACATGTACACATTCCTGCAAACGCGGTCATCGAAGATCATAGAGAACCACGAAGGCGTCACTTACGCTTTCTAATCGGGCATAGGCACCGAGAAGCCCGTTGCCGATAAGTGTGACGGGCTTCTTGCATCTGACGCGACGCAGGTCGCCGCCGCGCACGACCAGACCGCGGTTATACGAAATGTGAGGGCGATGTCACGCACGGAATCGCTGTGCCGCTTCACCCCATTCGGTCTTGACTGGAACTCATTGCCGGCGACCGCACACGGTCTGAGCGCCGGACCGATGTGGTTCGACGCCGCCCTATCGGCGTTGATCCAACTAGTCCGTTTGTCGCGGTGGAGGAACGATCGCGCGACGCTGATGAGATCCGGTCAAAGCGCTGATCTAGTGTCGCCGAGCGCGAATCGCGGCAAAGCATGGCGCGCGACGCGCGCCGCGCGATCAGAAATGTGAGATGATGTCACGCTCCTGGGGAATTTCCGGGGGCGTAGATACTAACCCCGCTACAACTGCCCCCGCCCCTTGATCTCGAGGTAACGGTTGATCACCGCCGCGGTCATCGCCTGCGGCTTCACATCGAGCACGGACACGCCCGCCTGGCGCATACGCTCGAGCGCCTCGTCGCGCGCCGATAACAGCTCCTCGGCCGCCGCGCTCTCGTAGAGCGAGTCCGTCGTCGTCGCGCCGCCAGGGACGGCGGCGGCAACTAGGGCTTCGTTGCGCAGTGCAACGACGACTGGCAGGTGGACGCGGGCGCCGCGCGTCGTGAGGGCGAGCAACGAGCGTGAGGAGCGGACGTCGATCACGTCGGTGAAGAGCACGAGCAAAGAGCGCCGGCTGAGACGTTCAGACAGTGTGCGGAAGGCGGCGGCGTAGTCTGGCTCGACCATCGTCGGCTGGATCGGAACCAGCGCGTCGCGAATCAGGCGCAACGCGGCCGTGCCGCGGGTGGGTGGGATATAGGAGCGGACTTCGTCATCGAAGACTAGTAAGCCCGCGTGGTCGCCGGCGCGGGTGACGACGTTGGCGAGGACGAGGGCGGCTGAGAGGGCGTATTCGAAGCGCGGGAGTGAGCCGGCGAGTTGGGTCATCAGGCGGCCCGCGTCGATCAAGATCATCACCGTCTGGCCCTGCTCGAGCGAGTATTCGCGTGAGACTAGGCGACGGCGGTGCGCCGTGGCTTTCCAGTCGATATGGCGCGGGTCGTCGCCGATCGCGTAGTCGCGGAGGCCCGCGAAGGCCGTGCCTTCGCCGCGGCGGCGGAGGACGCGGAGGCCGACTTCGCGGAGACGCATCGGGAGGGAGCGGAGCTCGAAGCGTCGGAGGGCGGCGACCGACGGGATTACGGTTATCCGGTCGGTGAGCTTGTAGCGTGAGGTGCGCGCGATGAGGTCGAGGGGGCCCTGGAGGCGCACGACGACCGGGCCCAAAGGGAATTCCCCGCGCTCGCGGCCGACGAAAGTGACCGGCAGAGTCGCTTCGGTTCGCGGGGCCAGGACGAATGGCAACGGGTCCGGTTCGCGCCGCGTGAGGGCGCGCGGGAGCGCATCGTACAGGGTGCCACGTACTTTCACCGGCCAGCGTGAAAGGAGCCGGTAGACGACGGGCGCGGGATCCGTCACGCCGACGGCGCCGGGCGCGAGGCGTTCTACGATGAGAGAGCGGCGCCCCGGCATCAGCGTCACGTCGATGAGGCAGCCGAGCGCCAGCAGCGTGAGCACGTACACCGCGGGCGACAGGCCGAGCCAATTGTGGGGCGACAGCCAGAGAAGGCTCGTGAGCAGTACCGCCGCGGCCAGGCGCCGCGTCGGCGAGAACGGGATCGTCACGGCGGCGCCGGCATCACTGCGGCGCCGGCACTCGCGTCAGGATCGCGGCGAGCACCTCGTCGGCCGTACGTCCTTCGACGTCCAACTCCGGCGCGACGATCAAGCGGTGCCGAAGCACGGCCGGCGCGAGATCTTTGACGTCGTCCGGCGTGACGAAATCGCGCCCGGCCAGGAGCGCGGCGCCGCGCGCGGCTCGAAAGAGGGCGACCGTCGCGCGAGGGCTGCCGCCGAGTGTGAGGCCGGAGTCGTCACGTGTGGCGCGGACGATCGCGGCGATATACCGGCGCACGTCCGGCGCGACCGTGACGGAGTCGACGGCATTGCGCAACGCCGCCAGACTCGCGGCATCGACCACCGGCGCGATCGGCTTGTCGCTCAGCCGATCCGCGTCGAACCCCTCGGCGTACCGATCGAGAATCGCCACCTCGGCGTCCGCGGTCGGATAGTCGACCCGGACTTTGACGAGAAAGCGATCAAGCTGCGCTTCCGGCAACGGAAACGTCCCCTCGTACTCCACAGGATTCTGCGTCGCGAACACCGTGAACATTGGCGACAGCGGCCGCGTTTTCCCATCGGTCGTGACCTGCCGCTCCTGCATGGCCTCGAGCAACGCCGCCTGCGTCTTCGCGGGCGCACGATTGATCTCGTCCGTCAGCAAGAGATCCGTGAACACCGGCCCCGCCCGAAACTCGAATGCGCGCGTCGGCTCGCTGAACACCGACACGCCGGTCACATCGGATGGCATGAGATCCGGCGTGAACTGGATCCGCCCGAACCCGGCGCCCAGCGCCTCGGCCAACGATCGCACGAGCAGTGTCTTCGCCGTGCCCGGCACGCCCTCGAGCAACGCATGCCCGCGCGCGAGAAACGCCACGAGGACCTCGTCGATCACGAGGTCCTGGCCGATGACGCGTTGGCCAACGCTCTCCCGAATGCGTCGGAGCGTGTCGGCGACTGAAGTGGCGTTCATAGGACCCGTCACGTGCCCAATACCTGGTCGATGTGGTCAACCGCTCGTCCAACCGCCAACAACTCGGCCGGTGTGATCTCCTCATGCACGCCGCTCAGGACCCGCTGCACATCGCCGGCGAGACGCGGATGCTGCGCGGCGAGCCCCTTGAGATACGCTTCATCGTTGCCCAACGCCTTGCGCGCGTGCCGGCGCCTCAACCCGCGGATCAACCGCCGCACGGCCGTCCGCGTGGCGCCGACGCGACTATACGCACGCGCCAGTGCCTCGACATGCTCGAGCGCCGACCGCCGCTCGATACGCCTTTCGCCAACCGGCACGACCGGCCGCCACGCCATCACCATCAGCAAAATGAGTCCGGCGACTGCGATCTGCAGGATCGTGTGGCCCGGCGCGGTGTCGGTCAGGAAATCGGTAGCCGCGCCGATCACGTCCGCGGACGCGCGCTTGCCGAAGTGGTATTCGTCGAACACGAGCATCTTGCGCTGGTCGCCGGCAGCATAGGCGATCATGCGCATGGCTTCGATGCCGAGTCCCCATCGACAGCGGCGAATGACATCGTTCCGCAGGAGATCGGGGTCCGACAGGATAACGAC
>DASRDS010000049.1:0-21437 GCA_035652495.1 Gemmatimonadaceae bacterium | reverse complement strand
GGCATCAACCACACGTTGGTGGTCTCAGTAGTCGGCGCATCGAGCGACTCGCCTGAGCGCGGGAACATGACGAGCACGGACCGGTCGCTCGTGAAGTAGAGCATGCGCTGGCCGGGTGAGAGGCGCGGCTCGTTGTCGTCGACGCCGAGTGATTCGCTGCCGGCGAATTGGACGGGCGTGATCGGGCCCCAGCTGTCACCGTTCCTCACGGCCATGTAGAGATGCTCGTGCGGATCGTCGATCGCCGCGCGGCCGGAGCTGGCGAAGAGGATGTAGGACTGGTCGGGCGCGATCTCCGGATCGGCATCGCGCGTGCTGTCGAGGCTGAACGGCAATGCCGTCGCGGGCTGATAGACTCCCGTGTCGTACGCCGAGCGCCACAGGCGCATGACGCGGCTGTCGTCGGTCTTCTTGATGACGCAGAAGTAGATGCTGCCATCGGCCGCGACGCTCGGGCGCCAGACTGAGGTGGCGATGTTGACGGCATCCGGCAGCCGCTCGGGCGCGCTCCAACCCAGGCCGTCCCGAATCACGCGGTAGAGATTCGCGACGCTGTCGCGCACCGACACGTAGACCATGAAGGAACCGTCCGGCGCCATCGCCGGCTGCGACTCGGAATATTTGCCGGAGAACGACGCGGTCCGAGGCTCTGACCAGGCGCCGTTCGCGCGGTCGGATTCCATGATCACGCTCGACCCGCCCGGGGTCGTACGCGTGAAGAACATGGTATCCCCGCGTGGTGTAAACGTCGGAGAGCCGGCATTGGCGATGCCGGAAATAAGCCCGGGCGCGAATATCGTCGGCGCCGAGCGATTCGCCTGGGCGGAGGCTGTCGAGATGACGGCCAGGGCGCCCAGTACTCCGAGTCGGATCACACCCCTCCGGCGAGCAGCTGATTCAGACGTTGCGGGTCGGCCTTCCCTTTCGACTTCTTCATAACAAGACCAACGAGCACCTTCTGAAGTTTCGTCTCCCCGGCCTGGAACCTGGCCCACTCGGCGGGATTTTCCGCCTTGACCTCGGCGATAAACTGTTTCAGGGCGTCATCGTCGCTGACTTTGCGCAGCCCCAGGCGGTCCACGGCCTGCTCCGCGCCCTGGCCGCTCTTTTCCATGTCGGCGAACACGGTCTTGGCGGCCGTGTGAGAAATCACGCCTTCTTTGACCATGGCCAGGAGCCTGGCCAGCTGTGAGGCCGGGACCGCGAACGTGGGCTCGCTCATCCCTCGCACCCAGTTGGCCGCCGACTTGGGATCGCCGAGCGCTTTGGCCGTGTCCTCGAAATAGGCCGCGAGGGGCTGATCGGCGACCAGCTCGTCGATCTCGAGCTCGCTGAGGGCGTACTGCTCGGCGTACCGTTTCCGGCGAGCGTCCGGCATCTCCGGCAACGCGCGCCGGATGCCCTCGATGTACTCGGAGGTCAGCACGAGCGGCGGCAGGTCTGGTTCCGGGAAGTAGCGATAATCGTGGCTCTCTTCCTTCGACCGCGCCGGGCGCACTTCGCCTTTGCCACCATCCCAAAGCATCGTCTGCTGAATGACGCGGCCACCCGAGTCCAGAAGCGCGACTTGCCGCTCGAACTCGGCCTCGAGCGCTTTCTCGACGCCCGAGAACGTGTTCATGTTCTTGACTTCGGTCTTGGTGCCGAGTCGCGTTTCGCCGTGCTTCCGGGCCGAGACGTTCGCGTCGACGCGGAGGCTGCCCTTCTCCATGTCGACGTCGCTCACGTCGGCATACTCGAGGACCTGCTTCAGCGTCTGCAGGTATCGGCGAGCTTCCTGCGCCGAGCGAATGTCGGGTTCGCTCACGATTTCGATCAACGGGACGCCGGCGCGGTTCAAGTCGATCGCCGTCACGCCGGTATAGCGATCGTGGATCGACTTGCCGGCGTCTTCTTCCATGTGCACGCGGGTAATGCCGATGCCGGCGAGTTTCCCGCCGGTCGCGAGCGGTCGATCGTATTGCGAGATTTGATAGCCTTTGGGCAGATCCGGATAGAAATAGTTTTTGCGCGCGAAGATCGACGTGCCGTGGACTTCGCAACCCAGCGCCAGCGCGGCCCGCACCGCGAGCTCCACCGCGTGCGCGTTGAGCACCGGCAGCGCGCCCGGGAGTGCGAGGCAGATCGGACACGTGTTGACGTTCGGTTCCGCGCCGAAGGTCGTCGGCGAATCGCAGAACGCTTTCGTTTTGGTCTTGAGCTGAACGTGAACCTCCAGCCCAACGACCATCTCATAATGACTCATACGTTCTCGACTGCGTAGGCCGCGGTGAACATGGTTTGTTCGTCGAAGTGCGGCGCGATAATTTGTCCGCCGACAGGCAGCCCGTTCACCGTGCCGATCGGAACCGAGATCGCGGGATTGCCAGCGAGGTTCGCGGTGCACGTAAAGATGTCATTCAAGTACATCTCGTACGGGTCAGAGACCGCGCCGAGCTTGAACGCCGGCGTCGGTGTCGTCGGCGTGAACAGCACGTCGACGCCACTCGCGAATACGTGGCGGAAATCCTGCGTGATCAGCTCGCGGACTTGCTGCGCTTTCTTGTAGTACGCGTCATAGTATCCGGCCGATAGGACGTATGTACCGAGCAGGATGCGTCTCGTGACTTCGGCGCCGAACCCTTTGGACCTTGTCGCTTCATACATGGCGGTCAGGCCATCACCGGTCACTCGCAATCCGTATCGCACGCCATCGAAGCGGGCCAGATTCGATGACGCCTCGGCGGGTGCAATGATGTAGTAGACCGGGATCGCGAGTCCGCTGTGCGGCAATGAGACATCGCGTATGGTGGCGCCCTTATCTCGTAATCGGGCGAGCACTTCGTCGCAGCGCGTCCGAATCGCGGGATCCAGCGCATCAGGGAAATACTCGCGCGGCCGGCCAATGGTGAGCTCGGATATCGGACGCGAGGCCGCTTTACGATATTCGGGTACGGGAACGTCGGCCGAGGTGGCGTCCATGGGATCGCGTCCGGCGATGATTTGCGTCGCGAGCGCCGCATCATCGACGGTGCGACCGAACACGCCGACCTGGTCGAGCGACGACGCGAACGCGACGAGCCCAAACCGGCTGACGCGTCCGTACGTGGGCTTCACACCGACGATCCCACAGAACGCGGCGGGTTGTCGCACGGATCCGCCAGTCTCGGATCCGAGCGCGATCGGCACCACGCCCGCGGCGACGGCGGCGGCGGATCCGCCGGACGAACCGCCGGGCACGCGCGTACAATCCACGGGATTCAACGTTGGCCCGAACGCGCTATGCTCGGTCGACGACCCCATCGCGAACTCGTCCATGTTCGTCTTGCAGGCGATGACCGCCCCCGCGGCGCGCAGCCGCGTGACAACCGTCGCCTCGTACGGACTCACGTACCCCTCGAGGATGCGCGAGCCGCAGGACGTGGGCATACGCAACGTCGCGATGTTGTCCTTGATCGCGACCGGCACGCCGTGCAATGGCCCCGAGTCTACCGAGGGCCGCGCGTCGCGGTCCTCGGCGAGGATGGCATTGAGCCCCGACGCGCGATCGAAGTTCGCGTTGGCTCCGCTCATGCGTCGACGTCCTCGTGCGTGGCGAGCCGCGGGACGAGAAAGAACCCGTCGCGCATGTCCGGCGCGAGCTCTTCGCGTGGCCGAGCCAGCGACAGTTGCTGGCCGCCGTCGACGCGGAGCGGCATCGGGGTCAGGCCGGCCGCCAGGTCCGCGGGCACGGCGCTCACGTCGACGCGCTGCAACGCCTCCATGTGCCCGAGGATCGCATTGAGCTCGCCGGCCAACGCCGGAAGCCTCGCGTCGTCGATCTCCAATCGAGCCAGGGACGCGATATGTCGGACATCATCCAACGAGACCGCCATTATTCCCACCCTCGTTCAAGTCCCGCTTGCGCCGCGACGAGCGTCTTGCGGCCAATCTCCGGGTTGTCGAAATCGATGCGCACTTTGAGCTCGCGTCCGCTTCCCGTCATCTCGGCGATGACTCCGGAACCGAACGTCTTGTGCTTCACCCGCTCACCGACGCGGTACGTTGGCGTGTCCTGCGACACCTCGGCCTCGTCCGCGAAACGCGTCGGGCCGTAGCGCGAGATGGACACCGGATTGCCCGGCCTTCTGATGCTCGGGCGATACGTCTGGCTATCGCCAAAATCGTTCTGGCCGAACGTCGCGAACGCCGAGCGTCCTTCACTCCGCGCGCGGATCGTCTCTTTCGTCTCCAACATGTTTTTCGGGATCGGGGTCAAGAACGCTGACGCCCTTCCCGGCAGCAACTCTCCATTGCGTCGCCGATGATCGGCATATGTCAGATACAGCTTCTTCTCGGCCCGCGTGATGCCGACATAAAAGAGCCGTCGCTCCTCTTCGATCTGCTTCGGATCGTCATAGGCGCGCGCCAATGGAAACAACCCATCTTCGAGGCCAGTGACAAACACGATGGGAAACTCGAGCCCCTTCGCGTTATGCAGTGTCATCATCACTACGGCATCGGCATTCGCGTCGAGCTTATCGACGCCAGCCACCAGTGACGTCCGCTGCAGAAAGTGATCGAGCGGCCGCAGCCCGACTTCCCCGCCGTCGTCGACGACGGTTTCCGCGGCGCTCGCGATCAGCTCGCGAACGTTATCGAGTCGCTCAGCGGCATCCGGCCCTTCGGCCCTCAAGAAATCGCCATACCGAATCGCGCCGATGATGTCCTCGAGCAGCTCATCGACCCCCGCGTCCACCGCCTTCTCTTTCAGCGACGCGATCAATATCGCGAATTCGCCGAGCGCCGTCCGGGGCCCAGGCCGCTGCGTGGTGAGCAGCTCCGGCCGAGCGCAGGCCTCCAACATCGAAACGCCTGCCCCACGAGCTGCCTCGGCGAGCAACGAGAGCGCCTGATCCCCCACACCGCGCCGCGGCACCGCGATCGCGCGTCGAAATGCTTCCTCGTCAGCGGGATTCGCGATGAGCTTGAGATAGCTCATCACGTCGCGAATCTCTCGGCGATCATAAAACCGAACCGCACCAACGATCGAATACGGCAGCCCGTTGCGCCGCAACGCCTCTTCGAACGCCCGACTCTGCGAGTTGGTCCGATACAGGATAGCAACATCACGCAACTTGAGATCCCGGTCCATCCGCCGCCGACCCATGATCTCGTCGATCACAAACGCCGCCTCGTCGCGCTCGTCCGCCGAGCGTGTGAGCGTCACGCGCTCCCCACCAGTCCGGCTCGTGCGCAGCGTCTTCCCCAGCCGCTGCGTGTTCCCCTGGATGACCACATTCGCCAGATCGAGGATCGGCTGCGTTGACCGATAGTTCTCCTCGAGGCGCACGACCTTGGCGGTCGGAAAGTCCTTCTCGAAGTCGAGGATGTTCCGAATATCAGCGCCTCGCCACCCATAGATGCTCTGATCATCGTCGCCGACCACCGCGACGTTGCCGTGGCGGCCGAGGAGTTTGATCAGCATGTACTGGGCGCGGTTCGTGTCCTGGTATTCGTCGACAAGGATGTAGCGGAACGTATTCGCGTACTTGTCGAGTCGGTCGGGATGAGCCCGGAACATCTCGACGGGGAGCAGCAGGAGGTCATCGAAGTCGACGGCGTTCTGCTCTCGCATGACGCGCTCGAGATCGGCGTACACTGGCGCGGCGGCGCGGGACAGTGGGTCGGACGCCAGCTTGGCGTACTCGGGGGGCATCACGAGCGCGTTTTTCGCGTCGGAGATGACCGAGTGAACGGCCTTTGGCGTGAAGTCGCGGGTCGAGATCCGCTTGGCTTCCGTGATGCGCTTCACCGTGCCGAGGATGTCGTCCTCGTCGTAGATCGTGAACGCGGAGGTGCGGCCGACGAGTGGCGCGTTGGCGCGCAGCAGGCGAGCACCGATGGCGTGGAAGGTGCCGACCCACATGCCGGTCGGCTCGTCGCCGAGGAGGCGGGTGAGGCGGGAGCGCATCTCGCCCGCCGCTTTGTTCGTGAACGTGACCGCGAGAATGTGCGACGGGCTGACGCCGTGCTCGCGGATCAGGTTGACGATCCGCGTGGTGAGGACGCGTGTCTTGCCGGACCCGGCGCCCGCGAGCACGAGCATCGGGCCCTCGGCGTGCAGAACGGCCTCGCGCTGCGCGGGGTTCAGACCTACTAGGGGCTCGCCCAACATCAAGGCAAAATAATCTCGAACGTCGCTCCGCGGTCCGATGGCACGAGCGCCAGGCGGCCGCCATGATTTTCCTCGACGATGCGCTTGGCGAGCGAGAGTCCGATTCCCCAGCCGCGCTGCTTGGTGGAGAAGCCCGGCTGGAAGATCTGCTTGCGGATCTTGGGCGGCACGCCCGGGCCGTCGTCGCTGATGCGAATGCGAACGCCGCCCTCAGGGTACACGGCCGCGGTCAGGTCGACCCGTCCGCCGCGGCCGGCCAGCGCGTCGATCGCGTTTTTCACGATCGCCTCGAGGGCCCACTCGAGCAGCACCGAGTCCCCCTGCACCGTCAAGTCGCCGGCTTCGACCTCCGCGCAGACGGTAACGGTGTGTGCCAGCGATGGGACCCGCGCCCGGAAATAGCCCGCGACGCGCTGTATCAGCTCCGCCGTGTCGACCGGCTCGGCCTTCGGCGGCCGGCCGATGCGCTCGAACCGGTGGGCGACGCGCTCCAGCCGTACGAGATCGCTCTGCATGTGATCCAACAGTGACGAAGACTCGTCCGCCTCATCCCGCTCGCGAAGGAGCTCAACCCAGCCGGTGAGCGACGACAGCGGCGTGCCGAGCTGGTGCGCCGACTCGCGCGCCATGCCGGCCCAGACGCGCTCACGGTCGGCGTGTGCTTTCGTGCGGAGCGAGAAGATCGTGGCTCCGAACAGGAAGGCGAGCAGGATCACTTGCAGGATCGGGATGACCCGGAGGCCC
Source organism: Gemmatimonadaceae bacterium (assembly GCA_035652495.1). Classification (GTDB taxonomy): domain Bacteria; phylum Gemmatimonadota; class Gemmatimonadetes; order Gemmatimonadales; family Gemmatimonadaceae; genus DASRDS01. Next base: position 14,557 of record DASRDS010000049.1, on the reverse strand, counting down.
TCGACCAACGGCGTATTACCGATATGCACGATGCCGGTGCCCGGCTCGATCACGGGCGGGTTCTCGGCGTCGAGCTCGTCGATATAGGCACGCATGCGCGGACCGTTGAGCGGCGCGTGGAACGGAATATTCGCCGTGTCGCGCGGTACGCCCTTTGGGTCGGTCACGACCACCGGTACGCCCATATCGCGAATGTGCGCCGCCAGGTCGAACAGCGCATCGGCATTGGCGCCCTGGGAGCTATCCGACAACGCCTTGAAGATCCGCGCATACATCTGGCCCGACCGCGAGGCTTCATGGCGAAGCTCGGCCAGAACGCGTTGCGTCGAGACGATGTACCAGCCCAGCAGGACGGCGAATCCGAGTCCGAGAAGGATCGTCGACAGCCGCCGCCGCATCGTCTTGGCCTCAGCCGATACGATCGGCGCCGAGATACGGGCGCAGCACTTCGGGGACGATGACGGAGCCGTCCGGCTGCTGGTAGTGCTCCAGCAGGGTGGCGATCGTGCGCGGGAAGCCGAGGCCCGAGCCGTTCAGCGTGTGAACGAACTCCGGTTTTTTCCCGCCCGCCGGACGGTAGCGAATGTTCGCGCGTCTCGCCTGGAAGTCGGTGAACGTGCTGCAGGATGAGACTTCGAGCCACTTGCCCACGCCCGGCGCCCAGACTTCCAGGTCGTACGTCTTCGCGCTCGCGAAGCCCGTGTCACCGGCTGCCAGGAGCAGCACGCGATACGGGAGGCCTAGGCGCTGCAATACCCGCTCGGCGTGAGTGGTGAGCAGCTCATGCTGCGCCGGCGAATCCTCCGGTGCGCAGATTCTCACGAGCTCTACTTTGTCAAACTCATGCACCCGGAGTAGGCCTCGTGTGTCCTTCCCAGCCGCTCCTGCCTCTCGTCTAAAGCAGGGCGTATAGCCGACGAGACCCATCGGCAGCTTGGCGCCGTCGAGGATGTCATCACGGAACAGGTTCGTGATCGGGACTTCAGCCGTCGGGATCAAGAACAGATCGTCGCTTTCGACCCGATAGAGGTCATCTTCGAATTTCGGCAACTGTCCTGTTCCCGTCATCGTCGCGCGATTGACGACGTACGGTACCCAGGTTTCGTCGTACCCATGTTCTGACGACTGTAGCGTGATCATCCAGTTGATCAACGCTCGCACCAAGCGTGCTCCCAGGCCGCGAAATACAATGAAACCCGATCCCGTGACTTTGGCGCCGCGTTCAAAATCAATGAGGCCCAGCTTGGTGCCAATCTCCCAATGCGGTTTAAGACCCTCACTGGGACGCGGCGTGCCCCACTCACGAATTACGCGATTGGATGCTTCACCACCTTCTGGAACATCATCGAGCGTCGCGTTCGGGATCTGCAACAAGAGATCATCTCTGGCTCGCTTCGCTTCGCTCGCTTGCGCGTCGAGCGCAGAGATTTCATCACCTACGCGACGGCTTGCATCGACCAGCGCCGTCGCATCGTGACCAGCGCGTTTCGCTTGCTGGACTTCTTGGGTCAGCGTGTTGCGGCGCGCTTTCAGCTCCTCGACATGAGCGACCGCGCGGCGCCACTCGGCATCGAGCGATTCCGCCTGGGAGAGCAGCTCGAGCGCACTCGTCGCCCCGCGACGGCGCAGTGCGTCGCGCAGCGCGGCGGGCCGCTCGCGGATCAACTTCGCATCGTGCACGGACGATCTCGTGGACTGCTAGTGGCTAGGAATCGCGCCAGGAACCAGCGTATCGTAATCGCAATTCGGATCGACGACGGCCCGAAAATGAATCAACCCGGCCGGGGGATCGATGCTATCGATCTGAAATTTGGCGTACAGCAACTCTTGGGACGTGATGCTAACTGCGGTACACGCCGAGGTATTCTGCGTCACGACCTCGAAGATCTGCCCCGGCTTCACGAGCAGCGAGTCGTTGAACTCGTACCCGTTGTGACTCGCGATGTCGATGGCCTCGAAGAACTGGTGCTGAATGAGCTGCAGGCCGACGACGCGCGGGATGCCGGCGGCGGTGACGACGAGCTTGGCCGGATACACGACGACATTCGAGCCCTCGACATTGAAGGCGATGTCGAAGTTCAGGCTGCCGTCCGGGATTACCAACGAGCTCGTGGCCAAGTCGAACGCGGTCGGCTGGGTCGCATCGGCCATGGTGAGCGAGTACGCCGTCAGCGTGTCGTACGTGATCGGGATCGTCGCCGCCGGCTTGTTGGGGTCGCCACATGCCATCGCCCCCAGGATCGCGGCGGACAATACAAAACAAACCACGCCGAGACGGGCATGAGGTGGGCGAAGTGTCATGAGTACGCGTACTTTAGAGGTGGGAGACGATGACTGCAAGCCGTTCGCATCGCTTGACATACCCCTTTAAGGCTCTTTAGCTTCGCACGTCCATGCCAACCATTAGAGACCTCGTCGCGGCCGTCCGCCAACGTGATGGCGTCGATGCGGCTGTCGTGCTGGGTCGCGACGGCTTGCTGATCGACAGCCAGACGGTCCCCAGCCTCGAAGCCGAGAACGTGGCGGCCCACGTTCCTGGCCTCGTCAATGCCGCCGACGAGTTCGGGGCCGCGGCCGCCAGGGGAGATCTCGTCACCGCCGTGCTCGAGCATCCCAACGGATTGGCGATCGTGTCGGTCCTCTCCGCCGACGCCATCCTGCTCGTGCTGGTCCAGCCCAAAGCCAACGTCGGACAGCTGCTCTTCGAGCTTCGCCGCCACCGCGAACAGATCGCGTCGCTGGTCTAATGGCGGGGGAGCGGATCCACGCCCTCGTGGCTGACGATGAGCCGCACATCGGGCGGATCATCAAGATGAAATTGGAACAGGGTCCCTTTCGGGTGACCCTGGCCTACGACGGGCGCGAAGCGCTCGAGATCCTGAAGCAGGAACCGGACATCGGGATCGTCCTCCTCGACCTCATGATGCCCCATCTCTCGGGACTCGATGTCCTCGCCGAGCTTCGGGCCGACCCAAAGCGGCGTGACCTGCCCTGCATCATTCTGACCGCCGCCGGCCAGGAGCAGCAGCACCGGCTCGCCATGCGCCTCGGCGCCACCGAGTTCCTGACAAAGCCGTTCAGCCCCAAGAAGCTCTACGCGCGGACCGCCGAGCTGGCGGGCGTCGCACACTCCGAGGACGTCTAAGCGGTGACCACCTGGGCGGTGGTTCTGGCGGGCGGCGTCGGATCGCGCTTCTGGCCACTGAGCACGCCCGAGCGACCGAAGCAACTGCTGCCGCTCGTGACCGAGCATCCGCTGCTCGTCGACACGATCAATCGACTGACCCCGCTCGTGCCCCCGGAGCGGACCCTGATCCTCACGAACGCCGGCATCAAGAACGAGGTCGCCTTGTTCGCGCATGTGCCGCGTGAGAACGTGATCGCCGAGCCACGGCCAGCCGGGACCGCCGCGGCGCTCGCGTACGCCGCCACCGAGATCGAGCGCCGCGAAGGGCGCGAGGCCGGCATGATCTGCGTGCACGCCGACTGGGCCGTCACCGACGAGCCGGCATTTCGGACCGCGCTCTCGACGGCCGTCACCGCGGCCGCGCGCCAGGCGAGCCTCGTCACCGTCGGCATCGTGCCCACCCGTCCCGATCCCGGGTTCGGCTATATCTGCCCCAGCGGCGAGGTCGAGCCGGGCGTGCTGCGCGTCGAGCGATTCATCGAGAAGCCTGACAAGTTGCGCGCGGCCAAGATGGTGGCGGACGGGTATTTCTGGAATTCAGGGATATTCGCGTGGCGAGTCGGCGATTTTCTCGATGAGATCCGCGCGCTGACCCCTGAAGTTTCGCCGGCGCTAGGCATCACGGGCATTGGTGAGTTTTTCGACAAAGTGAAGTCCATCTCGGTCGACGTAGGCGTGCTCGAGCGGTCGAACAAGGTGCTGGTGATTCCCGGCCGATTCGGCTGGGACGACGTCGGGACATGGGGAGCGCTGGCCCGAGTGAGAGCAAAAGACGCCTCGGGTAACTACTCGCACGGTCAGGTATTCGCGCGCGATGCGCATGACAACGTGGTGCACGCCGATGGACAGATGGCCGTCGTCCTCGATGGCGTATCGAACATCGTCGTCGTGGCCATCGATGGCGTGACCCTCGTGACGACCGTCGAACGCTCGGCCGACCTCAAGAGCCTGCTCGAGACGCTGCCTCCGGACCTGCGCGAACCGCAGTGACCTTCTTTCTCTACGACGACACGCGCGCACGCTCGTTCGAGCCGTTCGCGCTCACGCGACCCATCGGCGAGCTGCGCGCGGGAGCGCTCATCACGCGCGAGCGCTGGGCGCGTGTCACCGGCGAGGAGGCCGGGGGCCACGTCGTCTCGGCCCACCTCCTCGACTACGACGAACCCCACGTACCAGGGGCCGTCACGGATTCGCTCCCGGCCGGCGCGTGGCTCGTGAACTCCCGCTGCATTCCGTCGCTCGACGCGCGGCCATCGCATGACGCGCCGGTCTGGCGTTGTGGCGGCCGGTATGCGGGCATACGGCTGCCCCGCGCCGTGCCCGTGGCGGAGCTGAGCGATGGGACCACGACGCTCGAGGCGATCGCGGGGGATGCCGAACCCGCGGTCGACATCCGGGGACGCTGGGTCGACGAAGTCTGGCACTTCATTCGCGACCTGCACGGGCAGCTCTGCGACGACATCGACATTCTCGGACCCGCGGCCGCCTCACGCAGTTCCAAGCGCGACGCCCATGCCGTGTATGTCGAGCACGGCGCGAAGGTTGATCCCATGGCATCCGTGGATTGCTCCAAGGGACCCGTCTTCGTCCGCCGGGGCGCGGTCGTCAGCGCGTTCACACGACTGATCGGTCCGTGCTACGTCGGCGAGGAGTCGACCGTCTCGATGGATCGCATCGAGGGCAGCTCGATCGGCGAGCATTGCAAGGTGCACGGAGAGCTCTCGGCGTCCATCATTCTGAGCTACGCGAACAAGAGCCACGATGGCTTCGTCGGCCACTCGTACCTTGGCCGCTGGGTCAACCTCGGCGCCGGGACGATCACGAGCAACTTGAAGAACACGTACGGGTCCGTGAGCCTGTGGACGCCGAGCGGACTGCGAGACACGGGCCTGCAGTTCCTGGGAACGCTCTTCGGAGACTTCGCCAAAACCAGCATTGGCAGTCGCCTCACGACTGGGAGTGTCGTCGGGGCCGGCGCGAACGTCGTCGACGCCGGCGTCGCGGCCAAGTACATCCCGGCCTTCGCTTGGGACAACTCCGGACGTCCCGGGACGTATGAGCTGGCTAAATTCTATGAGGCGGCCGAGCGGCAGATGCAGCGGCGGGCGCAGACGCTCGGCGTCAAGGCTCGGCGACAGTTGGCGGCGGCGCATGCGGCGTCCCTCAAAGGGAAATAGATGAGAACGTGGTTGTTGGGGAGTGGGAGTCGAGGGAACGCGACGGTCATCGAGTCTGGTGACACGCGCGTGCTCATCGACGCCGGGTTTCCTCGGCGCGATCTCGCCAAGCGTCTCATTGCCGCTGACATCGCGCCGGAGTCGATCTCGGCGCTCGTGTTGACGCACGAGCACGTCGATCATGCTCGTGGCGCCGCTTCGAGCGTTCGCCGATGGAAGTGGCCGGTCTACAGCACATCTGGCACATTCGCGCAGTGCGCCGATTTCGCCGAGAGACGAGAGATTGCGGCGACTGAAACCATCTCTATTGGCGCGCTGGATCTCAAGGCGTTTCCAGTGCCACACGATGCCACATCGCCCATCGCCGTAGTGGCGACCGAACGCACCACAGGCGCTCGCATTGGGCTGGCCTATGATTTCGGCCACGTCACCGACAGCGTGAGGGCAGCGCTGGAGCGCGTCGATGTCCTCATCGTCGAGTCGAACCACGACGAGATGATGCTGCGCGCGTGCCCATATCCGCCGTCGGTCCGCTGGCGGATCGCCGGGCCGCGCGGCCATCTGAGCAACCGGGCGGCCGCGGAGCTCGTCCGATCGATTGCCTGGCGCGGGCTACGTCAAGTCGTGCTCGCGCACCTGAGCGAGACCGCCAACGAGCCCGAGTTCGCCGTCGCCGCTATGCGAAAGGCCTGGCGCGGTCCGCTGGAGACCGCGCCTCAAGACGCCCTCTGCGTTACCGGAGAATCGGAGCAGCTGTCGCTGTTTTAAGAAAGTCGACGGTCTCGGCGATCGCGTCGGGATCGGCCAACAGCCTGCGGTGGCCGCGCCCCTCGCACTCGATGAGACGACACCCGGGCCACGCATCGGCGATCTCCCGCGCGTACGAGTACTCGGCCACCTTATCCTGCGGCGCGTGGAAGATGAGCGACGGCACGGCCAGGGAGCGCACCGCCCGTCGCACGTCGAAGGACTCGACTGACCGGCCGACGCGCTGTTCAATCCGCCGCACGACGCCATCGGTGCGCTCCACTGGCAAGCCCAGCGTGCGGGAGAACGGTTCGATGAATTGCTCGGGCGTCGCCACCGGCGCGAACAACACGACGCGTTGCGCCGTCACGTGCGATTCGGCGACCGCGAGCGCGGTGGCCATGGCGCCGAACGAGTGGCCGACGATGGCGTGGAGCCCGCCGAGCGCGTCCGCGACCATCGACAGGGCGCGCATGCACTCGGGGAGCGTAGTGCTGCGGCCGCGCGATTGTCCGTGCGCGGGCAGGTCGACCAATGCCGCGCGGTAGCCCTTGTTGGCGAGTCCGATCGCGAGCGGGATGAAGTCGGCGGCCGACCCTTCCCATCCGTGCACGAGCAGCACGGTCGGCCCATAGCCCGTGGTCCACACGGCCAGGCCCTCGACCGTCATGCGCCGCCATTCCGCTGGCACATACCGCTTGGCGCGGCGGCGTGGCTTGAAGAACAGCGAGGCCGCCTGTCGCTCGACCGCGCGCGGCGCGAAGGCCGACGCGGCTCGAAAATAGAGTTTCAGCATTGCGTGCCCTGGATCAAGTGTTCGAATGCCGAGAGCGCTTTGGCTTTCGCCTCCGGATCACGCAGCAAGCGCTTCGACCAGTAGTAGCTCAAGACAATCCCCAACATCTCGAACGCGAACTGCTCGGGATTCTTGACACTGGCCCGTTGCGCCGCACCCGCCAGGAACGTGATCCATTCGCGTTGGAACCCAACGAGGGCATCGCGCACCGGTCCGGCGCGATCGTCCCACTCGAACGCCGCGTGCACGAACACGCAGCCGCCGGGCATGCTGTCGTGGTGCTCCCACTCGATCCATCGTGTGAACAGCGCGCGCAACCTCGGCTCACCACGCGGCTCGGCCAGCGCGGGGAGAATCACGACTCGCCGGAATTTCTCGACGGCGGCCGTGAGGACATCGAGTTGCAGCGCCTCTTTGGAACGGAAGTGGGCGAAGAGCCCACTCTTTGACATGCCGACATCGTTCGCCAGATCGCCTAGGCTCAGGGCATCGAGACCCTCGACGCTCGCCATGGCGAGGGCGTGGCCGACTATCCGATCATGGGTTTGCGTGCCCTTCGACATGGACACAATAATACGACCGATCGTTCTTTTCTTGCAAGGGTGCGCTGTATAAGTTGCGTGTGCCGTTATAGATATCGCTGGTCACTTCACTCAGTACTTCAGCGTACGTCGGTTTTTTCGCGCGTGGAGCTCGATCTGGCGCTGGAGTCGATCGCTTGCTGTAGAAGTACATGGTGCGGCCGTCGGCCGAGACCCACGGATCACCCTCGTCATCGGGCGAATTGATCGGTGCTGGGAATTTTTGCGGAGTGGCCCACCCGCTCGACGTCCGGCAACTGACGAAGAGATCGCCGTTGTCGTCGAACACTACGGCGCTTTCATCCGCCATGATCGCCGGATCGCCCCCAGGAAACGGCAGCACCTCGGGCTTTGCGTGCGGCTCCATGCGATAGATGCTGTCACCCTTCGAGAAGTACATGACGCCGGACGTCGTCAGCGACGGCGCGAACAAATAGGTCGTATCGCCGCGGACGAACTCCGGCGTGCCCCACGTTCCATTGGCGAGACGAGACACGGACCAGATCTCGAATACCCCGTGCCCGCCGCGATTGGAGATGAACAACACCTTCTTGCCGTCGGGCGCAAATGCGGGATCGCCATCGCGCCAGATACCTGAGAAGGCGGCGACGTCCGGTGTCCGCCACTCAGCGGATGGCGACGATCGGTGGCTCTCGACGATCGTCATGTGGCGGAATTGGTGGTCCGTCAGTACGTACAGCAGCGTGAGACCGTCGGGCGATACCGTCGCCTTGAACTCTTCCGCCGGCGTCGAGATGACACCTGGCGCGATGGCGGTCAGCTGCATGAGGAGGCCAAGCGTGGCAAGCATACTGGAATGCTCAGCGGACGCGTGACCGAGCACCACGATTTTGCAGCGAACTACGTCAATCGGCCCGCGATCCGCACCATGGCGGCGACGCTCCGATCGACGTCGGTTTCGGTCGTGGCCCAGCAGGAGACGCTGATGCGCATGGCCGCGTTCCCCTGCCACGTGGTGCCGCCGCACCAGCAGGTGCCATCGCGCTGGACTTCGGCGATGACGCGCCGAGTCTTGTCGGCATCGCCGAATGCGACCATGACCTGGTTGAGCACGACGTCGTTGAGCACCGCGTGTCCGGCTGCGCGGAGGCCCTCGGCAAACCGCTGCGCGAGCGTGCAGTGGCGCTCGACCATCGCCGCGAGTCCGCGGGCGCCGAGTGATTTGAGCGCGGCCCAGATTTCGACGCCACGCGCGCGGCGGGACATCTCGGGCACGTAGTGGAAGGGCTCGCGGCGGTCACCGACCGCCAGGTACGCTCCGACGACCGACATCGTCGCTCGAAGCGCCTCGGGGTTTCGGACGAACGCGAGTCCCGAGTCGTACGGCACATTGAGCCACTTATGGCAGTCCGTGGCCCACGAGTCCGCCTCGGCGTATCCGTCCATCAAGTACGCGCGCCCTGGGGTGACTGCGGCCCAGAGGCCGAATGCGCCGTCGACATGCACCCATGCGCCTGCTTCGTGCGCGCGTGGGATGATCGCCGACGCCGGGTCGAATGCACCCGTGTTAACGTTGCCCGCTTGCAGGCACACCAGCGAGAGTGGGCCGAGCTTCGGCAGCGCATCAGCGCGCATCCGTCCCTGCCCGTCCGCCGGAACCGTGTGCACGCGCGCCTGGCCGAGTCCGAGGACCTGGAGCGCTTTCAGGACTGAGGCATGGACCTCGGCGCCGACGACGACATCGATTTCCGGTGCGCCGAACAATCCCTGGCGTTCGACATCCCAGCCCGCGCGCTCGAGCAGCGCGTGTCGCGCCGCCGCTATCCCGCACAGGTTCGCCATCGTGTCGCCGGACACGAAGCCTACAGCGCAGTTCCCGGGGAGACGCAGTAACTCTCGCAGCCAGCCCATGACGATCTCTTCAATCGCCGCGCTTACTGGGGACTGAACGACTAGGCCAGCGTTTTGGTCCCACGCTCCGGCCAACCAATTCGCGGCGAGCGCGGCCGGCAGTGTGCCTCCGGTCACGAACCCGAAGTACCGCCCCGCCGTGGACGCGACGGTTGCCGGCGAGCCATAGGTGTCGAGCGCCGCTAGAACCTCCGACGGATCACACGGCTCCATGGGCAATGGACCGCCGAGCGATTTGAGACCATGGAGCGCATCCTGGTTCGGCGCTATGGGTCTTTCATTTACGGCCGCTACATAACTCGCGGCCCGTTCCGCTGCATCTGCGAGGAGATCTGACATAAAAAACGGGGGCCGATTGCTCGACCCCCGTCCCATGTTTAGGCCTTCGCCTAGTACATGCCACCCATGCCGCCGCCTGGGGCACCGCCCGCAGGAGCCGGCTTGTCTTCCTTCTTCTCGACGACCAGCGCTTCGGTCGTGAGGAGCAGGCCGGCGATCGACGCCGCGTTCTGCAGCGCCGTACGCGTCACCTTGGTCGGGTCGATGACACCCGCCGTGACCAGGTTCTCGTACTTGTCGGTCAGCGCGTTGTACCCGAACGCATTGTCCTTCGACTCGCGGACCTTCTCGACGACGATGGAGCCTTCCCCACCGGCGTTCTGGACGATCATGCGGATCGGCTCCTCGATCGCGCGACGGACGATCTCGACGCCGATCTGCTCGTCGGCATCACCCGCCTTGAGGGTCTTGAGCGCGGACTGCACGCGAATGAACGCGACGCCGCCACCCGGGACGATACCCTCTTCGACGGCCGCGCGGGTCGCGTGGAGCGCGTCCTCGACGCGAGCCTTCTTCTCCTTCATCTCGGACTCGGTCGCGGCACCGACGTTGATCACGGCGACGCCACCGGCGAGCTTCGCGAGACGCTCCTGGAGCTTTTCCTTGTCGTAGTCGGAGGTCGACTTCTCGACGGCCGACCGAATTTCCTTGATGCGGCCTTGGATCGAGTCCGTCGAGCCAGCGCCGTCAATCAGGGTCGTGTTGTCCTTGTCGACGACGATCCGCTTCGCCTTGCCCAGATCGTTCAGCACGGCGTTCTCGAGCTTGAACCCGACTTCCTCGGAGATCACCTGGCCGCTCGTCAGGACGGCGATGTCCTGCAGCATCGCCTTGCGGCGATCGCCGAACCCGGGGGCCTTGACCGCGGCGACACGGAGCGTGCCACGCAGCTTGTTGACGACGAGCGTCGCCAGCGCCTCACCCTCGATGTCCTCGGCAATGATCAGCAGGGGCTTGCCGACCTGCGCGACCTTCTCGAGGATCGGGAGGAGGTCCTTCATCGACGAGATCTTCTTGTCGTGGATCAGGATGAGACCGTCCTCGAGGACCGCCTCCATCTTCTCCGGATCCGTGACGAAGTAGGGCGAGAGATAGCCGCGGTCGAACTGCATGCCCTCGACCGTCTCGAGCTCGGTCTGAAGGCCGCGGGCCTCCTCGACCGTGATCACGCCATCCTTGCCGACCTTCTCCATCGCCTCGGCGATCAGATCGCCGATCTCGGAGTCGTTGTTGGCCGAGATCGTGCCAACCTGCGCGATCTCCTTCTTGCCGGCGGTCGGGACGCTGATCTTCTTCAGCTCTTCGACCACGGTGGCGACGGCCTTGTCGATGCCGCGCTTAAGCGCCATCGGGTTCACGCCGGCCGTCACGTTCTTGAGGCCTTCGCGGAAGATCGCCTGCGCGAGCACGGTCGCCGTGGTCGTGCCGTCACCCGCGTTGTCCGACGTCTTCGTCGCGACTTCCTTCACCATCTGGGCGCCCATGTTCTCGAGCGGATCCGCCAGCTCGATCTCCTTGGCGACCGTGACACCGTCCTTCGTGACCGTCGGGGCGCCGAACTTCTTGTCGATGACGACGTTCCGGCCCTTGGGGCCGAGGGTCACCTTCACCGCTTCGGCCAACTGGTCAACGCCGCGCTTCAGTGCCGCGCGCGCATCCGTATTAAAATGGAGTTCCTTCGCAGCCATGTTATGTATTCCTCAACCGATGACCGCGAGCACATCAGACTCGCGGAGAATGAGCACCTGCTCGCCATCCACGGTCACTTCCGTGCCGCTGTACTTCCCGTACAGCACCTTATCGCCGACCTTCACTTCCATCGGCACCCGCTTGCCTTCGTCGAAGCGGCCAGGACCCACCGCGACAATCTCACCCTGCTGCGGCTTCTCTTTGGCGGTATCCGGGATATAGAGTCCACCCCGCATCTGCTCCGCCTCTTCCAGCGCCTTCACGACAACCCGGTCAGCCAGGGGGCTGACCTTCGAGCCCACGGCACTCTTAGTGGCCATACTGACAACTCCCTCCCTTGTTTTGCGGAACTGTTAGCACTCAAGGATGGCGAGTGCTAGCGAGGGGAAGTTACCTACCTCGCGGCCAGGACGCAAGCGGGGCGTACGCAACTTGCGACCGCTATCGCGCACCCTACCTGACACAGGAAACCCCGCATGTTGCCTGCACATGTCCGTGTCGCGTCCATGCTCTTCATCGGTGTCGCCGTCATAGCGTGCAGCGATTCCTCCGCCCCGTCAGCCACCCAGCCGACGCCGATCTCGAAAGCACTGGCCTCGGCCACCGTGCGCGTCCTGCCGGGACTCGACGGACTGATTCCAACCGCGATCAATGACGCCGACGAGGTCGTCGGCTACACGAAAGCCGCCTTGCCGTTCCGATGGACACCCGCGCACGGCCTCGTGATGCTGTCGCATGGGAAGTTTGTCGGGGCGCTTCCGTCGTCGGTCAGCGATCGTGGAGTGATCGCGGGTACCGCGATCAGATCGACCGAGTCGGTCGTGGCGTCGAACGGCGCGCTCTGGGATTCCGCCGGTTCGTTCCGCGTACTCGCCGACCCTTCGGACTCGGTCGGCCTCGACGGTCAGAACATCTGCGTGGCATCCGGGATCAACGTGTGGGGCCATATCATCGGCACGTGCGAAATCCCACACGGTTTCTACAACGGCATCGACAACTTCGATTGGCATGGCCCCGCCACCAGCGCCGGAGGAGTGCTGCAGGCCAATTCGCAGTTTATGTCGGTCTCCGACGACAATTGGATCGGCGGAGACATCAATAGCCAGGGCATTCCAACGGCGCCTATCATCGTGTCACCGACCGGTCAGATCATTCAGTTGCGCGGGCACGACGGCTTAGTGCACGACTTCTCGGTCGTGCTGGCGGTGACTCGGAAGGGCTACGCGGCGGGGTACAGCACGGAGGGCGGCTGCCAGGAGGCCGTTGCGTGGCTGTCGCACCCGGGCCAGTCGTTCCCGGAGATTCGCATGGGCACGTGCGGAGAGTCCACGGGGATTACACCAGACCAGGTCATCTCCGGCACCGGGTCCGATGCGAACCAAGATGCGTCGAGCTTCTTCGCATTCGTGGCGAGTCGGGCCAGCGGGTTCGCGCATCTGCCGGGACTCGGCAAGACGGGAGAAACCAGTACCGCGGTCGGGATCAACGCCAGTCATCACATCCTGGGAACGATCACCTCGAGCGGCGTGACCCACGTCGTGATCTGGAACCTCGCTAGCGGCCTGTAAGCAAGTCGTACGCGATTCGCAGGCCTTCGAGCGTCAGAAAGGGCGCGACGTGATCGAAGCTCGAGACATGCGGCTTCAGTACCTCGGCCAGACCTCCGGTGGCGACCACATAGGGGGTCTGGCCGGTGGGCCACTCCCGCTTGATTCGCCTGACGATCCCGTCGATCGAGTCGACCGCGCCGAAGACGACGCCCGCGCGGATGCACTCCTCCGTGCGCTTGCCGATCACGCGGGAGGGGGCGACCAGTTCCGTGGCCGGGAGCTTGGCCGTCCGTCGCACGAGGTTGTCGGACGAGGTCCGGATGCCGGGCGCGATGACGCCCCCGAGAAAGGTCCCATCGGCCGTGATGCAGTCGAATGTCGTCGCCGTGCCCAGGTCCACGACGATCGTGTCGCGGTGATAGAGACGGCTGGCGGCGAGCGTGTTGATCAACCGGTCCGCGCCGACCGTGAGTGGCTCGTCCACCGCCAGCGTGATAGGCAGCTGCGACGACGCGTCCACGATGATCGCCGGACGGCCCAACGATGCCTTACACGCTTCCGCCAACGGCCGCGTCACCGCGGGCACCACCGACCCGATCGCGCTCCCCGTGATCTCCGTGGGCTGCACCATCCCGATGCGCAGCAGCTGGTGAATGAGAATCGCCAGCTCGTCGGACGTCCGCTCGGGAGTCGTGGTCAGTCGCCAATGCCCACGCAGCTCGGCGCCGACCCACAGGCCGACCGTGGTCTCGGTATTTCCGACGTCGAAAACCAAAATCATAGGCTGACCATAACGAGCGATCCGGAGCGATACGCGCCGACCGCCTCGCCGCTCCGCACGAGCAATTCACCGGAGGGCGAGATCCCGGCCACGGTGCCCACAGCCGGCTCGCGGCAGGTGTGCCCTCTGGCCATGTCGCGATGCGCGTACTCCTCAAGCTCGGCCTCTGTTAGCGCTCCTCGTTGGCGCACAGCAGCTCGCAGCGCTGGCATGATGCCGAGGAGCAGATCGGCGCGACTGGCATGCGGCTGGAGACCCGCAGCATCAGGGATCTCGGCTGGCACCTGAACGTTGATGCCTAAGCCAATGGCAACCCATGATGGGCGCTCGTCTTGCCACCGCGCTTCAGACAGGATCCCGGCCAGTTTGCCGCCGCCCACGTAGAGATCATTAGGCCACTTTATCTCTACATGACGACCGGTAAATACGTCGAGGACGGGCGCGAGGTGGATGCCGAGGCGGAGAGACAGGACATCCAACGCTTTCGGATCAGTCGGCCGCTCAATCAAAGTCAGCCACAGCCCCGCCCCAGACGCCGAGGCCCAGCGCCGGCCACCGCGCCCGCGCCCGGCTGTCTGCCTATCGGCTATGATGAGGGTGCCCGCGGGCGCCCCGGCCTCGGCGGCCGCATGGGCCGCATCCATCGTGGAGCCAATGCTGTCGTAAATGTCGATTCGCGGGACCCCGAGCTTGGCCTTGAGCTCGGCCGCCGTCATGCCGTCGTAAGTCGTCGCCTCAGGTTCCAGCACGCGCGAACCAGATCGCGACGACGGCCGCCGCCAAGAGCACGCGATAGAGCGCGAACACGCCGTAGCTATGGCTCTTCACATAGCGCAGC
>DASRDS010000048.1:0-32074 GCA_035652495.1 Gemmatimonadaceae bacterium | reverse complement strand
CAACGTGCTGGATGGCTATCAGGCCGCTTATGAGCCCGTCACATTGGGTAAGAGCGTTTGGCTGCCCTGGCGTGTGTTCGTCATGCCCGGTTCGACCATCGGCGACGGGTCGGTAATCGGTGCCAACTCGCTGGTCGCCGGAGACATTCCGCCGTGCAGTCTGGCCGTGGGCACCCCGGCCAAGGTGATCCGTCAGGCGCCGGCGTTTCCGCGGACCGTTACGCCCGAGGAGAAAGCGTCCCTCGTCCGCACGATCGTGAGCGAGTTTGAGCGGTTCGCGACGTACAAAGAGGTAACGGTGGCCGAGGCCGCGCCGTTCCGGACATATGCGCGGAATGGGAAGACGTGGCGGCTGCTGTGGGTGCATGCCGACGACTCACCTGGTGTTCCCTCGCTCACCGCCGAGGGCGATACGGTTTTGACTGAGAGCGCTTTGGATAGCGCGACCCGGCAGGAGCTCCGGCGTCGCGGCGTCTACTGGCTCGATCTGGCCGGCCGGACTCGCAGTCCGACCGGTTCGCCGCTCACCGAGGAGCTGGCATTGTTCCTCGGCCGCTACGGTATCCGCCTGCCTCGCGACGGATGATATAGGTCACGTTGATCAATTCGCAGGGCATCCCTGTCTCTATAAGTAGGACACCACACAGGGAAACGAGACCTACGAGAGCCGCGGGAGGAACATCCCGGTGAGCTGCCGATGCTCATCGAATTTTGGCCCGAACTCCTTGGCGAGGACGGCCTCCTCGCGACGTGCCTTGAGCCAGAATCCGAGGATGATGAGCGCGAAGCCGACCATCGTACGCCAGGTATCGGTGGCGATACACGCCCCGAGGATGGCGATCAAGATGCCGGTGTAGATCGGATGCCGGATGCGGGCGTAGGGGCCCGTGCGAATCAACTCGTGATCGGTCTTGATCGTGACATTGCCGCTCCAATTCCGGCCGAGATGAAATCGCGCCCAGAAAGCGAAGAGGATCCCGGTCACCGTAAGCACCGCGCCAATGCGCAACAACCATTCGTCCCAGGGGAGAATCGGCGCGTCCAGGAACCGTTCTAACCAGTGACGGTCGAAGACGAACAGCGCCCCGAGCACCGTGATGCCGCGATACGTCAGCTGATCGAGGAACGACTCGGCCGTCCGCGTTCGCTTCGCGGTCAGGGCGGTGAGAAACCAGACGACGAGGAAGATGATCCACGACCAGCGAATGATCGCGATCAACCACTCGCGCGTCATTCGTTCCGATCGCGCAGATCGAGCTCGCGCCGAAGCTCACGCAGCTCGGCGCGCTGCCCCGCGATCTGCTCGCCGAGGAGGCCCGTGGCAAAGGAGAGGAAGCCGAGGATAAGGCACACCTCGATCAGATTCAGGAGCGGCCGGAAGCCGACTCCGTATCCGAACCGGATGATCAGGGCGACGATACCCGTGAGGACGCCGAGTGAGAACAAGAGCACGCCGAGGAGGCCGAAGAGCATCAGCGGTTTTCGGCCGAACCGGAGCTCGAACCAGACGGAGAGGAGGTCGAGCGTGCCAACGATGATGCGGCCTTTGCCGAACTTGGACCGGCCGGCGTTTCGCGGGTAGAGCGGCACGGGGACTTCGCTGACGCTGAACCCCTGGGCCGCCGCGATGACGATCATGTACCGGTGCCAATCAGGCCGCACCGGCAGCTGCTCCATGATCTCGCGCCGGTACGCCTTCACGGAGTTGAGATCCCGGACCGGGATATCGAACAGCATGCGATTGAGGCCGTTGTACACGCGCGAGACAAACGCCTTCTCGTACTTGCCCTGCTTGTAGCCCGTCACCATGTCGGATTCGCCCGCGAGAATCGGCGCGACCAGCCGCGGGATGTCCTCGGGCTTGTACTGCAGGTCCGCGGGATAGAACACGAGAACATCGCCGTCAGCATGCAGAAAGCCCGTGCGCAGGGCATCAGCGATCCCGCGCTGGCGGCGGTGGTGCACCCGGCGCAGGAATGGGTAGCGCTCGACCAGGGCGCCGAGGACTTCCCAGGTGTCGTCGCTGGACCCGTCGTCAATGACGATGATTTCGTATGAGACTTCGGTGTTGCAGAGCGCTGTCATGGCCTGTTCCATGAACAGCGGGAGATTGGCGGCTTCGTCTTTGGCTGGAACTAGGATACTGACGTCGACCGGCATTACACCCGCTTCCGCATTCGCGCGGACAGCACCCCGAGTTGATCACGGTACTTCGCGACCGTGCGCCGCGCGATTTGCACGCCGCTGTCCTTCAAGATGTTGACGATCGCCTGGTCGGTCAGTGGATGCTTCGGGTCTTCCTCATCGACCAATTTCTGTATCTGCGCCTTGATGCCTCGAGCCGAGACATCTTCCCCGCCTGAGGTCGACAAACCGGACGAGAAGAAGAACTTGAGCGGCAGCACGCCACGTGGCGTCTGCACGTACTTCTCGTTCGTCACGCGGCTGACGGTCGACTCGTGCATGTTGATGACTTCAGCGACTTCGCGAAGCGTCAGTGGCTTCAGATACTGCACACCTTTCTCGAAGAATTCGCGCTGCCGCTCGATGATGTAGTTCATGACTTTGAGCATCGTCTGCCGACGCTGCTCGATCGCCTGTATCATCCAGTTCGCCGAGTTCAGTTTGTTCGAGATGAACTCTTTGTTCTCGCCATCGAATTTCTTTTTGTCGCGCGCGATCTCTTGGTAGGCACGCGATAATTTGAGGCGCGGCAGATTGGCGTCGTTCAGGAAGACGTGATACTGGCCGTCGATCTTATCGACGACCAAGTCCGGCGTGATGTAGTTGTCCGAAGCCGATGAGTAGACCAGCCCTGGCTTAGGATCCAGCTTAGCGATCTCATCCGCGGCACGCTGGACGTCGTTCTGACTGATCCCGAACCGCTTCGAGATCTCGCTCCAACGGTGATTGATGAGCTCGTCATAACAGTCACGCACCAAGCGATACGGGACGGACTGCTCGAGCCCCGCTTGCTTGAGCTGCAATAAGAGGCATTCGCGAAGGTCTCTGGCGCCGACGCCAGGCGGCTCTAGGTCCTGGATGCGCGCCAGCATGGCCTCGCCTTCCGCGACCGTATACAGCGGCAACGGCGCGTTGCCATTCGGCTCCGGGGTTGCCGCCTCGACCGCCTTGGCGACCTCGGCGTTGATCCCGTCCAGGATCTCCTGGACCGAGCACGCCAGGTACCCCTCGTCGTTGACGTTGCCGACGAACTCCTCGGCCAGGACCAGCTCACGCGGCGAGAGATCGAGTAGCGCGATCTGCTCGAGGAGGTGGTCCGAGAGATCACGAGTTTGGGCCGTGACCGGCTCGTAGTACTCCTTCTCCTCGTGCTCCTCACGCCGGCCGCCGGCGTCGAAGCCCTCGAGCAGGATCTCTTCCCAGTCGATCTCGTCGTTCTTTTGCTCCTCGGCCGGCTGCTGCTCCTCAGCCTGCGTCTCGGTCTCGGCCGCCTCCTCTTCCTCGTCCTCTTCGGGCTCCACGAGCTCGAGGAAAGGATTGTTCAAGAGCTCCTGTTTTAGGTGCTGCTGCAGATCCAGCAGCGGCATGTAGAGGAGATCCATCGCCTGATAGAGGCGTGGATTGATCTTGAGCTCTTGCTTGAGCTGCGTGCTCTGGTTCAGTCCCGTCTTCATAACGCCCCGCCCCGGCCTACGCGGCCGAGTAGCGCGCCCGGAGGCGCGCGGTGAGGGTGGGCCCCAGGTAAATCTCTGCCACCGTCTCGTCGAAGACCAGCTGACGGACGGTTCCCGAGACCTTGACCTGCCCATCGAACATGATATAGGCCCGGTCCACGATGTCGAGCGTTTGTTCTACGTTGTGGTCGCTGATCAGCACGCCGATCCCCCGATGACGGAGCCCGGCGACAATGGTCTGGATATCGTGCACGGCGATCGGATCGACGCCGGCGAACGGTTCGTCGAGCATCATGAACTTCGGGCTGGTGACGAGCGCCCGGGTGATCTCGAGGCGCCGGCGCTCACCGCCCGACAGCGAATACGCCTTGTTGTGCCGCAGGTGCTTGATGCTCAACTCGTCCAGGAGCTGCTCGAGCCGCTGCCGGCGCTCCTGCCCGGAGAGGGGGAGCATCTCGAGGATCGCCAGAATATTCTCCTCGACCGTCAGCTTGCGAAAGATCGAGGGCTCCTGCGAGAGATACCCGATCCCCTGCCGGGCACGCCGGTACATGGGCATCTGGGTGATATCTTCGCCGTCCAGGAGGATCCGCCCGGTGGCCGGCTGGATCAGCCCGACGATCATGTAGAAGGTCGTCGTCTTGCCGGCGCCGTTGGGGCCGAGCATCCCGACGATCTCGCCCTGGCGCAGGCGGACGGCGACGTCGTTCACGACTTTGCGGCGGCGGTAGACCTTCACCAGGCCTTCCGCCTCCAGCAAACTGCCGCCGCCGCCCGTCTCGGGCTCGGGCACCACTTGGACATGCGTGTGTCCGCCACTCTCCCGGATCGCTTGCGCGAGACTGTTGCGCTTCTCGCGGTCGCTGCCGACCACGTCCACGCCGCTCCAGATGGCCGGAGCGACGGCCACGAACGCGTCAGGATCGGTCGTACCCGGGGGCGGAGGCGTGACGAGCCCTTCGTCGGCCATGCGAGGCAGGACGGAGTTCAGCAAGAACCCGCGCACCTCATCGAGGCTCAAACGTCCGGCCTCCTGCTCGGCATCGCGTCCTTCCTGCCGCAGCAGGGCCAGATACTGGTCACGCACCCGCACCGCGAGCTCGTTGAGCCGCACACGGCCCTGAGAGTCCGCGGCCTCAATGAGCGAGGCCAGGACACCGGCCGTCGTGCGATCGGCCTTGGCGAGGGCGAAGAGACGGTCAGGAAGCGTCACGGGCGTCCGCCCCCGAGTCCTGGCCGTCCCCGTCCACGGCGCGAGGCGTTGGTCGAGTCGCGCTTCGCCTTCGCGGAGTCCTCCACGATCGGTTCGAGCATGACACCGGAGACGCTGTCGCTCACCGTCACGTCCTTCACCTCTCGGGTCGCCAGCTGGATCGTGATGTCGCGGCCGCGCACGTAGTTGAGCGCCGGCACCTTGGCGCGCTTGTCCTTGGGTGGCAGCTGATACAGTGACTGGGCGTGACCCAACGAGACCACGGTCTTCACGTCGGGTTGTTTATTCGTGTCGGCTGGATCGCGTTTCGTGGTGCTGTCGAAATAGGCGATGATGGTGTCGCCCTTCATCCAGTCTTTGTCCTTGCTCTTGATTTTGATCGTGTCGGGGATGCTTTGAGCAAAAGCTTTGCCGACCGAGCGCACTTGGCGCAGAACTTGACCTGGGAGCATCGCGTCGATGGAATCGGCGAGGATGTCACGCTCCGTGGTCGTCGCCCGCGCGCGCGACGGACCCCACGCGTAGGCGCGTTCGAGCTGCTTGTTGTTCACGCGCAGGTCGATCGTGTCGGACCAGAGATGCAGATCCTGGCTCACGACATCGCCCCTCGCGTACGCCTTGACCCGCTGCAGCTGCCGCAGGTGCGAGTAGAGGTCGATGACGTTCCCGTGAAGGACGAACTTCCGCCCTTCCTTGCCGTTGATCACGGGCTGCTTCGTGAAGCCCATGAGCCGCATGAACTCGGTCCCTTGATCCAGGTACGCCGAGTCGCCATGGGCATCGAGGTCGTGACGGTCGATGTCGACGCGGCCCGAGGCGAAGATCAAGCTGTCGTTCTGCGACACGATCGTGTTGGCATCGACGCCGACCGGTGGCTCGGCGCGACCGAGCGAGTCGCGCTGCACGAGATCGAGGTGCGGCCGGCCGGTGGCGGTCATCTGGGCCTGGGCCCGTACGCCGGGCATCGCGCGCAGATAATCCGCGTGCGGACCGTGCATCACGGATCCGCTCGGCGTTCTCGCGACCACGTTCCCGTCCGCGATGAGACGCGCGTCGGCCTGATAATACCAGGCCCGGTCAGCGTCCATCTTCGCGCGCGGCTCCGTGTAATGCACATGGCCGATGGCGTACATCACGCCCTGCTCCTCGTACGACTCGGCGCTGTCGGAGATGAGCGTGAGGTTCTGCGACGGACAGTGCGCGATGACGCCGTTCCCGAGGAACGTGTTGTACTTGCCGCTCGGCAGCTTGACGGCCGTGCCGCGCGTCG
Source organism: Gemmatimonadaceae bacterium (assembly GCA_035652495.1). Classification (GTDB taxonomy): domain Bacteria; phylum Gemmatimonadota; class Gemmatimonadetes; order Gemmatimonadales; family Gemmatimonadaceae; genus DASRDS01. Next base: position 25,953 of record DASRDS010000048.1, on the reverse strand, counting down.
AGTCCGTGTTCTGGAATACGAGACGGCACGGGCCGGACGGCTGTGCGCCGACGGCACCGGCAAACATACAAAACGCCAGGAGCCACCTCATGCTGGGGGTGCCGGCTTCTTTTGGGCGCTGTCCACATGCCGCGTCGTATCGGCCGGCGCCGGCGGCGGTGGCGGCGGCGGTGGCGGTGCCGTCGGGAGCGATTGGCCCTGTGACGGCGTGACGACCTGAGTCCCGGCCGCGGGCTTATCGACTGGCTGATTGGTGGGCTGGTTCGACGGCAGCACCACCTGGCCGCCAAGACCGCTGCAAGCCTTCAGGCAGTGGATGTTGTTCATGTTGGGATCAGACGTAAACCCGATCCCAGTGAGGCGCCGCGACGAGTCCGTCGTGACGAACGAGGAGTCGCTCGAGATCTCGTTGCGCGTCTGATTGAACCGCAGCACGGGCGTCGTGAGATGGCGCCCGTCGACGGTGTTCACGACGACGTTGCCCCGCGCCTCCATGTTGCCCGTGCGGTTGTTGTACGTGCCCTCTTTCGAGGTCAACACCGCGTTCTTCGCCCCGACGTCGGTGAAGAACGTGACCTGAACGTGCCCGCGCATCTCGATGCGCGTGTTATCGTCGAAGAAGTACGCCGTATCAGCGTAGAGATCGGACTTGCTCACCCCGCCGTCCGTCATCTTCGACCGGGCGCCAAAGACAACCTGGTCGGCCGAGTCGGCCAACGGGTTGTGCGGGGCGCTCGGGCTATGCGGTCCGCGGCCGCAGGCAACGAGCGCGAGGACGAGCGTGAGTCGACGGACAGCGTTCACGGCGCTCACCCGCACCCCGCTCGCATCAGATCATGCAGATGCACGACGCCGACGACGCGTTCGGTGTCGTCGAGCACCGGCATCGCCACGATGCTGTGCTGTTGCATGCGGTGAACGACGGCGCTTCCGAGCTCGGTCGCATGGGCCAGGCGCGGCGACGGAGTCATCACGTCACGGACCGGCGTCGCCAGCGGGTTGGCCGAGCGCTCCATGAGGCGCGTGAAGTCGCCGGTGGTGACGACGCCGAGGACGTGGCAGGTTTCGTCGGTCACGACTACGATACCCCGGCGCTCGGCGAGAAGTACCATCGCTTCGCGTATCAATGCGCCCGGGGCGAGTAGCGGGAGCGCGTCCCGTTCCATCACGTCGTTCACCCGGGTGAGGAGACGGCGGCCGAGAGCTCCGCCCGGGTGCAGCCGCGCAAAATCCTCGGCGCTGAATCCCCGCTCTTCGAGGAGCGCGACCGCCAGCGCATCGCCGAGCGCCAGCGCGACCGTGGTGCTCGCCGTCGGGGCCAGGTCGTGTGGGCAGGCCTCTTCGTCTACGGCTGCGTCTAGGATCACATCGGAATGACGTCCGATCGTCGAGTCAGCCACACCGGTAATGGCGATCGTCTTCACTCCAAATCGCTTCAAGTGGTCGAGCAGCTCCACCAGCTCGGCCGACTCGCCGCTTTTGGATATCAGGATCGCGACATCATCTTCACTCACGAGCCCCAAGTCGCCATGCAACCCGTCCACTGGGTGAAGAAACGCCGCCGCCGTCCCCGTGGACGTCAGTGTCGACGCGATCTTCGCGCCGATGTGCCCTGATTTGCCCACGCCGGTCACTAGAACACGGCCGCGGCTTTCCAGGATCATCGTGACGGCTTTCGCGAATTCATCCCCGAGCCGCGCCTCAGCCCCCGCCAACGCCTCACGTTCAGCGCGCAATACTCTGAGACCGCGATCGATGATGGTCATCCTAAGACGACCTCACTCGCGTCCGCGTGCGACTTGTCGGAGACGTAGCGTTCGAGCACCGAGCTCCACTCGCCGCGAGCCGTCAGCAGTAATTCAGCGAACTCGCGCACCGCGCCGAACCCACCAGGCCGCGTGAGGTGAACCTTCGCCACCTCACGAATCTCGGCGACGGCGTTCCCGACAGCGACCGGCAGCCCGACGACACGCAAGATGCCGAGATCAGGAATGTCGTCCCCGACAAACGCCGTCTCGGCCAACGTGACGCCCTCGCGGGCGAGCAACCGTTTCAGAGCGGGAAGCTTGCGAGCCTGATCATCCTGCGCGACGCCATCGAGCCGCAGCTCGGCCGCCCGCAAACGGACGCTCTCCGAGATGCGACCGGTGACGACCATGACGCGCAGGCCAGCCTCGCGCAGGCAGTAGATGCCGAAACCGTCCTGGATGTCGTACCGCTTGAACTCATGCGCGGAGCCGCCAACGTCGCCGAGGTAGATGCCACCGTCAGTCAGCACCCCGTCGACGTCGAGGCCGACGATTTTGATGCGCCGCGCCAACGCGGGATCAATTACTGGCGGCATCGTCCCCAGATATCGATCGCGCGATCAATCAGCGCATCAAGCTCGGCGAGCGGCAGCATGTTCGGCCCATCGCTCGGCGCCTTATCCGGATCAGGATGCGTTTCGAGGAACAGACCATCCGCGCCGGCGGCAACAGCCGCCAAGACGAGATCCGGGATGGCATCTCGCGTGCCGCCACTCGACCCCTCGGCCCCTTTCCCCGGCTGCTGCACACTGTGCGTCCCGTCGAAGATGACCGGCGCGTCACATGCGGCTCGCAGACGATGGAAATTGCGCATATCGACGACGAGGTCGCCGTAGCCAAAGAACGTTCCGCGCTCGGTGACCGCCACTTCAGAGGGCCCGGCGCACCGAACTTTCTCGACCGCGCCTTTCATCCCCTCGGGATGCATCCACTGGCCCTTCTTGATGTTGACCGGCAATCCCGTGGCACCCGCCGCAATCAGCAAATCCGTCTGGCGGCACAAGAACGCGGGAATCTGCAGGACATCGACGATGTCGGAGACCGCCTCGCATTGCTCCGGCTCATGCACATCGGTCAGCACCCGAAGCCCGGATTCTTTCTGCACCCGTTCCAGAGCCGCGAGGCCCAAGTGCATGCCCGGCCCACGGGCCGCACTCACGTTCGACCGGTTCGCCTTATCAAAGCTCGCCTTGTAGATGATCCCCCCCGGCACCCGCGGCGCCAGCTTCGCGAGATGCTCGGCCACTTGGAGGTTGAGCGCATCATCCTCCAACACGCACGGCCCGGCGATCAAAAAGAACGCCTTCGGCGGAAACGCGCTCGGCACGGCGACTCAGTCCGCCGCGACGTCGAGTCGCACGCCTTGAGGACGCCGCGAGGCCGCGCGCGCGACCGCCGCCGCGATGAAGCCCGAGAACAACGGATGCGGACGCGTCGGACGCGAGCGAAGCTCGGGGTGGAACTGGCAGCCGACAAACCACGGATGATTCGGCAGCTCGATCATCTCGACGAGCGACCCGTCCGGCGACAGCCCGGACAGCCGCAGGCCGTGCTCGACGAGCGCGTCGCGATATGTGTTCGACACCTCGTAGCGATGCCGATGCCGCTCCCGCACCTCGGCCACGCCATACATCTCCGCCGCCTTCGATCCTTTCGCGAGCCGGCAGACGTAGGCACCAAGTCGCATCGTGCCGCCCATGTCGGTCACGTGCTGCTGCTCTTCCATGAGCGAGATGACCGCGTTCGAGCACTCCGGCGCGAACTCGCTGGAATTGGAATCCGACAACCCGACCACATTCCGCGCGAACTCCACGATCGCGACCTGCATACCGAGGCAGATGCCGAAGAACGGCAGCCCGATCTCCCGCGCGCCGCGGATGGCCTCGATCATCCCTTCGATGCCACGCACGCCGAACCCGCCCGGCACGAGCAGCCCATCGTAGTTGCTCAGGATGTCCCGGGCGACGCTCTGGTTGGTGAACGTGTCGCTGCCGACCCATGAGACATCGACGCCGACATCGTTCGCTATTCCACCGTGAATCAACGATTCCGACACGCTCTTATAGCTGTCGGCGAGCTCGGTGTACTTGCCGACGACGGCGATACGCACGCGAGAGCTGGGATTCACGATGCGCTGCACCATGGCCTTCCAGCTGGCCAGATCTGGCTCGGGCCGTTCGAGACTCAGCTTGCTCGCGATGCGCTCGTCCATGCCCTGTTCATGGAACAGCAGAGGAATCTGATAGATCGTCGGCACGTCACGACTCTCGATGACCGCGCCGAATTCGACGTTACAGAAGAGCGCGATCTTGCGCTTCGTGTCCTCCGAGAGCGGCCGTTCGCTACGGCAAATCAGCACGTCCGGCTGAATTCCTATCTCCATCAGCTCCCGCACCGAGTGCTGCGTGGGCTTCGTCTTGACCTCTCCCGCCGCGGCGATGTACGGGACCAGCGTGAGATGGATGAACAGCGTGTTGTCGCGGCCGATCTCCTGACGGAATTGCCGAATGGCCTCCAAGAACGGCTGCGATTCGATGTCGCCGACCGTGCCGCCAATTTCGACAATGACGACATCGTTCTCGGGCGCGATCCGCTTCATCGCCGCCTTGATCTCGTCCGTGATGTGCGGAATGACTTGAACCGTGGAGCCCAGGAATTCGCCCCGACGCTCTTTGGTGATGACATTCAGGTAGATCCGACCGGTCGTCACGTTATTGGCTTGCGACAACGAGCGGTCGATAAAGCGCTCATAGTGACCGAGATCGAGGTCCGTCTCGGCGCCATCATCGGTGACGAACACTTCACCGTGTTGGAACGGCGACATCGTCCCCGGGTCGACGTTCAAATATGGATCGAACTTCAACATGGTCACGCGCAGCCCGCGCTCGACCAGCAAGCGGCCGAGCGAGGCGGCAGCGATCCCCTTCCCGAGGGAGGAGACGACGCCACCGGTGACGAAGATGAACCGGGTGGGCTCAGTGGTCGGTTCAGTGGCCATGCTCTCGCCGCCCTCCATGCAAGGTGAGAATCCCTTCCGCTTTCTTGAGGTCGTCCTCGGTGTCGATCCCGCCGGCCGGGGGGACCTCCGACACCACAGCGACGCCTATCGTCTCGCCCGCGGCTAACGCGCGGAGCTGCTCCAAGCGCTCGACCAGCTCCAGCGGATGCGGTGGCCGAGCCACCCATGCCGCGAGCGCGGCGCGCGTGTACGTGTAGAGACCCAGATGCTGGCGGATGAGACCCTCGCGCATGGGCTCGTCGGCCTTGTCGCGCAGCCACGGAATCGGCGCGCGGGAGAAGTAGAGGGCCCGCCCCGCATCATCGATCACGACTTTCACGATGCTCGGATCCTGCAGGATCGCGTGCGTCGCGGGGACGGCCGCCGTGCCGAGTTGGAACGCGCCGCCCGCAACCTGTGCAACAGCGCCACGCACGGCATCGATGCCAATGAACGGCTCGTCGCCCTGCACGTTCATGATCAGATCGTACGTGGCATACTCGGGCCGCGCCGCGACCTCGGCCACGCGATCCGTCCCCGACTGATGCGACGGACTGGTCAGCACACACTCCGCGCCCGCGGCGCGGACGACCGTTGCGACCTCCTCGCTCTCGGTCGCGACCACGACGCGGTCCGCCACTTCCATCTCGGCCACACGGGACCAAACGCGGACGACGAGCGGGGTACCGGCGAGGAGGCGAAGCGGCTTTCGCGGGAGGCGAACCGCCGCGAGGCGGGCGGGGATCACCGCCAGAGTTCTCATGCGCGGAGGCCGGAGCCGGCGCGCGCGGCTGCAAATTTCACGCCACTCAAGTTACTTGGGCGACGTACGGAAATCAAACCGAGGCGCCGACAGGCGACGAGCTGTTGGGACACCCGGCGCCTAGGCGCCGGGTGATCCAAAAACGGGCGCGCGATACGCGACGAGCGTGGTCCCGGCGATGTGGGCCAGCGGCAAGTCAGCGGCGAGCTCGTTGAGCGCGCGGTAGCATCCGCGTGCGCCGGCGCCGCCGACGTAGTCGTGCCAGAGCACGAGGCCGCCCGGCCGTAACATGCGCAAGGCCTTGGCCGAGTCGCTCACCGTGTACGAATAGGCGTGCGACCCATCCACGAATATCAGGTCGCACCGGCCGGCGTACGGCGTCTCATCGAAGGCCTTGCTGTCGCCGTACAGCTGCACGATGTGCGACTCGACGTCGGTCCCGGAGTAGACGTACGTCTGACTCGTCGACTCGTGTCGCGCGAGCCGCTCGTCGTCCGGATCGTCGTCACGCGATGCCGTGTAGGTCGCGCCGCCGTCGGGCGGCAACGTCAGGGTGTACACGCACGCGTTGCTCGGTGCGTTGCGCGCCCACAGATAGGCCGTGCGTCCCGTGGCTGTGCCGAACTCGAACATCGTCGTGGACCGGCGCGCCAGCGCGGCCAGGATCCAGGCCTCGTAGTTGGAGGTCGCACCGAGTTGGGAGCCGACGCGGCTCGTGAACACCACCTCCGTGTCCGGGCCGTAGCCTTTGATGGCGTCCGGCACGAAAATCGGATCCAGGTCCGCGAGCGGCACCCGGCGGATGCGCCACGGCCGGCCGAACCCTTCCGCCCGGCGCTTCGCGACCGCCTTGAGCCATTTCCGGGTCGTGATGACCAATGCGGCCGACAGCGCGACGATGATCGCGAGCGGCAGCACTAAAAGAGCGGCGTCGCCGGCAGGACCGCCCCGACCGCAAAGTCGTGTTTGCCAGTCGCGGGGTCGACCAAGAACACGAACTGGAAGATGCCGATGATCGCCTGCGGACCGATGTTGTTCGTGAACTGACCCAAGTGACGCACGCCGGCCGTGCCCGTCGCGTAATACGCGCCGACTTGCGGCGGGCCGAAGAGTGGGATCGTGAAGATGTGGACCGGGATCAGATAGCTTGCGGAAAGCCACACCAGGTCATCGCCGCCCTTCTGCAACATGAAGAGTGTCGGGATGGTCGGCGCACCGCCCAGGTAGCCGAATCGCTGCGCCGGCGCCGCGTGCCCCGCCGTCACGATATCGTGGGTGATGAACTCGAACGTGTGGTCGGCGATCGCCGGAATCTTTAGGTCCGCATCGACCGTGCTCTGGACCCAGGTGCCGGACACCGGCGACGTGAAGGGCACCTCGAGACCGAAGCTGCCCGTCGCCGACGGGCCCCCGGCCTCGCCGCTCCACTGGCCCTTGAAGCCCGCGAGCGTCGAGATGATGCGGCCCCGCGTGATGGGCGGATTGACACGCCTGATACCCGACGTATCCAGCGGATTGATCAAGCTCCACGCATAGTGCCGCGAGTGGAGATCGGGTCCGACGGACCTATCGAATTCGTCGTTGACCCCGATAAACGGCACGATGTTGGTCGACTTCGCGTCGCCGTACGTGTGCGTCGCGGTGAGCGACACATGGTCCGACCGATAGTAGTTGCGCGCGTCGGAGCCCGTCCCGAACGTCGCCGTCGAGTTGAAGTAATTCGGCCGGCTCCACGCGTCGTTCGTCACGGTCGATCGTTCGCCGAGGAGTGTGAGGAATCGCCAGTTGATGTTGAGCGACGGATCAAAGTGACCGAGGTTCGATCGGTAGGTGACGAGCGGCGCGATATGGAGGTGCAGGCTGTCGAAGTTGAGCGAAGGCCCGTATCCCACGGAGAGGCCATCGCTGCGATCGTAGCTCGGGACGCGGAGGCCGTAGAAAATGCCCGGGAACCGAATCGCGAACGGCGGCGCGATGCCGCGCGGCCAGTACTCGAGGGCGACCGTTGGGCCATCCGCCGTGAGCTTGAGCTTCTCGCACGGCTCGATCACGACGCCATAGCGCACCGACGCCTGGGCCGACGCGTAGACGCCGCCGCAGATCGCGATCGCGTGGCCGTCGATGTGCGAGCCCGGGTGCAGGAAGAGATCGCCGCCGATCACCATCACATCGCCGTGGACCGTGTCTTCGACGATCGCGCCGTGAGCGACAAGAACGATCGACCTCGGGATATTCGCGCCCTTCGACAGCGTCAGCTTCGTCGTGTCCCGTGCGCACAGCATGTCGTGGGGCTGCGCGAGGACGGCGCGAACGACCGGACCGCTCACCGCGCCGTGCGAGTCGACCAGGCGGGCGCTGAGACAGCTCGGTTGGTCTGGCTGCTGGGCATGAACCGAACCGGCACTGGCCAGCAGCGCGAGCGCGAGGATGGAACGTCTCACGCGGCGAGCTTCAAAAAGTTAGCCAGAATCTGTCGGCCGCTGGTGGTCAGTATGGACTCGGGATGGAACTGCACGCCCCAGACGGGAAATGTGCGATGCCGAACCGCGTGGATCTCGTCCGGGTCGTCCGTTGCCCGCGCAATAACTTGGAGCTCGCCTGGCAGCGACGTAGGATCAATAACGAGCGAGTGATAGCGCATCACGTTCAATGGGGTCGGCACATCCGCGAAAAGACCCTGTCCGTCATGCGTGACTTCGGATCGCTTGCCATGCATCACGCGCTTCGCTCGCACGACCCGGCCCCCATACGCTTCTCCTATGGCTTGATGACCAAGACAGACACCGAGAATAGGTATCTCCCCTCCCCAGCGGCAAATGAGTGGGATACAGATCCCGGCTTCCACGGGCGTCTTGGGTCCAGGTGAGAGGACGATCGCGGAAGGACGGATGTGACCGACGTCGTCGACCGTGATCGCGTCGTTCCGGTGCACGAGCGGTCGTTCACCGAGCTCGCCGAGATACTGGACCAGGTTGTACGTGAACGAGTCGTAGTTGTCTAAAACGAGGATCACGGTCGGGGATGGTATTGGCGGTGTACCTTGCGAAGGTACTCGCGGTCGACGTGAGTATAAATCTGCGTGGTCGAAATATCGGCGTGACCTAGCATCTCCTGTACCGCGCGGAGGTCGGCACCGCCTTCCAGCAGGTGGGTGGCGAACGAATGCCGCAGCGTATGCGGCGATACCGGACGCGTAATCCCAGCCTTCTCGACGTACTTCTTGAGGATCTTCCAGGCGCCCATGCGGGTCAGCGGCTGCCCGCGGGCGTTCAGGAAGAGCTTGCCTTGACTCTCGCCACGGTCGAGCTTCGGCCGAAGCTCCCGTAAGTACACCGCGACCGCGCCGACGGCCGTGCGCCCGATCGGGACGAGGCGCTCCTTGGATCCCTTGCCGAAGACCCGCACGATCCCGTCCGACAGAAGCACGTCCTTCACCTGGATCGACAGCCACTCCGAGACCCGGAGACCGGCTCCATAGGCGAGCTCGAACAACGCCCGGTCCCGAAACGCCAGCGGCTCACCGATCTCCACGCTCTCGATCAGCCGCTGCGCCTCTTGAGCCGTGAGCACGCCAGGAAGGGTGCGCCATCCTTTGGGCGTTTCCAAGCGCTCGCTCGGGTCCTTCTCGGCGCGTCCTTCGGCCAGAAGAAAGCGATAGTAGGTCCGGATCGCCGAGATGTTGCGGCGAATGGATGCCGGAGCGAGACCCAGGTCCTTCATGTAGTACACGTAGTCCCTGAGGAGCCGAGGGACGACTTTCGCGGGATCGGCCGTGCCTTTGACCACGGCGAACGTCGCGAACCGCGTGATGTCACGGGCGTACGCTTCGTTCGTGAGCGCCGCGGCGCCCTGCTCCAACGTCAAAAAGTCGACGAACTGGTCGACGGCGTACGGGGCCAGACCTTCGGTCACGGGTACTCGGTGATCGTCGCCACGGCGATGCAGGCGAGGCCTTCGCCGCGCCCGATCCATCCCATGCCTTCGTTCGTTTTCCCCTTGAGGCCCACGAACTCGGGCGGAATCTCGAGCACTCTCGCCAGCGCCTCACGCATGGCGTCCCGATACGGGCCGATCTTCGGTCGCTCGGCGATCACGGTCACGTCGACGTTCCGCGGCGCGAATCCGGCCTTGTGGAGGCGCTTCACGGCGGCGAACAGCATCTTCATCGAATCCGCGCCTTTGTTCGCCGGGTCCTTATCCGAGAACATAGCGCCGATATCCCCCAAAGCCGCCGCCCCGAGAATCGCATCGGTGATCGCATGGGCGATCGCGTCACCGTCCGAGTGGCCGGCGAGGTGAACGTCCGACTCGATGTGGAGGCCGCCGAGGACCATCGGGCCGCCCTCGGCGAAACGGTGCGAGTCGTACCCAATCCCGACTCGCGGCTGGCTCACGCGGCAATCAGAGAATAATCCTGACGCCGGCGCGCAGGAGAGAAGCCGGCGTCGCGGATCAGGCGATCGAGCTCTTCGACAGTCGTGCGGTACGTAGTGTTCGCCGCCGACACGACGTTCTCCTCGATCATGAGCGAGCCGAAGTCATTGCAACCGAAGCGCAGCGAGAGCTGACCGATCTTGAGCCCCATCGTCACCCAACTCGCCTGAAGATTCGGCACGTTGTCGAGCGCCAGCCTGGCGAGCGCCACGGTTCTCAAGTAAGTGACCGCGTCGGTCTTAGGCTGCTGAGACATCGTCGGAGTGTTCTCCGGCTGAAGCGGCCAGCAGATGAACGCCGTAAATCCACCGGTGCGAGCCTGCACCTCACGCACCCGCATGAGGTGCTCCAGACGTTCGGCGTTCGTCTCACCCAGACCGTACATCATGGTGACCGTGGTCTTCATCCCAGCCTGATGGGCGAGCTCCATGATCTCGAGCCAGCGGTCCGCGCCGGCCTTTTTGCGCGCGACGATGTCTCTCACGCGCTGCACGAGGATCTCGCCACCACCACCAGGTATGGAGTCGAGTCCCGCGGACTGCAGCTCACGGATCACATCCACCGCATCCATTCGAAACAGCGTCGAGAAGAAATCAATCTCACTCGGGCTGAACCCGTGGATGTGAATGGGATGATACGTCTTAATGTACTTGAGCAGGTCGAGATACCACTGGAACGGGATGTACGGATTGTGCCCGCCCTGGATCAAGATCTGCACGCCGCCGAGCGCCTTCGTCTCGTCGATCTTCTTCCCGATTTCCTCGAACGAAAGCGTATAGCCTTGGTGATGCTTGGGCCGCCGATAGAACGCGCAAAACCCACAGTCGGCGACGCAGACGTTCGTGTAATTGATGTTCCGGTCGATGATGAACGTGACGACATCATCGGGATGCTTCTCTCGCCTGACCCGGTCCGCCTCAGCCCCTAGCTCAATGAGCGGCGCGCGCTCATAGAAGTCCAATAAATCGCGCATCAAGCCGCCGGTAAGAAAGCGAGCCGGCCATCCGGCACATGGCCCGCCAATACGAGTCGTCTAAAAAAGTCCGTCAGGCCCGCCAGATGCGGATACGACAGCCGGTAATCGAGCCCGGACAAATACTCATGGCACACCGCGAGCGACATCCCGGTCGCATCGGTCGCCTGCCGCGCCAACACATCCAAATGCGAGAGCCCCCAGTCGCGTGACGCGATGAGCCCCGCGTGCACACGCAGCGCCTCGGCCACGGGAGTCGTCCGCTGCGCGACCCACACGGCGAACACGAACGGCAGCCCCGTCCACTGCTTCCATTCGTTGCCGAGGTCGTACTGGTACGGGTAGACGTCGGAACCGTTCAGCAACAGCGCCGCGTCCCCGATGACCAGGCGCGCATCGTGATCCTCGTCATCGAACCGCGCGATATCACCGATCTCGGCATCGCCCGGAACGAAATTCGGCTCGGCGCGCCAGACGTGATTGAAGAGCAATTCCAGCAGCACCACGGACGTCATCGAGCTGCGGCTGACCAGAACCTGCCGCCCGTCCAGCTCCGGGGCGGGCCGCTTGCTAAAGAGCATCACGCTGCGCACGGGCCCATCGCAAGAGATCGCCAAATCAGGCAGGAGGACGTAGCGCGCCGAGTCGCGTGCGTATTCGACGGCCGAGACGACGCTGATGTCCAGTGAGCCATCGGCCATGAGGCCGTTGAGCGAGGTCGGTACGCCCGAAATCAGCTCCCCATCCAGTTGAACCAAACCCCGATCGACGGCTCCATACACCGGGTAGCAGTTCACATAAGGGATCCGACCGATCTTGAGCGTCATGCGGCGATCGGCTGATACAGCGCATCCCGCTCCACCGGCACCTTCCCCGCTCCGCGGATGAGCGCATGCACCTCGGCGCGCGTCATGCCCTGGGCCGTATGCGCGCCAGCCTCGTGGTAGATCTTTTCGCGCACCACGGTCCCCTCGAGATCATTCACGCCGAACGACAAAGCCGTCTGAGATAAGAATGGCGTGACCATGATCCAGTGCGTCTTGATATGATCGAAGTTGTCGAGATATAACCGGGCAACCGCCAGGTTTCTCAAGTCATCGAATCCCGTCGTCGCCGTCCCGGTTCGCCCCAGCGTCACTCCGAGCTCGTTGTTGTCCGGGTGATAGGCCAGCGGGATGTATGCCAGGAAGCCGCCGGTCTCGTCCTGCAGCCCTCGCAACGCGCTCAGGTGCTCGATGCGGTCTTCGAGCGTCTCGACATGCCCATAGAGCATGGTGCAGTTCGTTCGAATGCCGAGCCGATGGGCGGTCCGGTGGACGTCCAACCACTCCTCGGCACCCAATTTTCTATCGGCAATCGTCGCCCGAACCGCGCGAGAAAATACTTCAGCGCCACCGCCCGGCAGCGTATCTAATCCCGCTTCTCGAAGCGCGATCAGCACGGCCTCGACCGACATCTTCTCGATGCGGGCGATATGCGCGATCTCGACCGCCGTCAGCGCCTTAATGTGCACGTGAGGGTGCCGAGCCTTGAGCCCGCGAAACATCTCGGCGTAGTACTCGAGCCCCGCGTGCATATCGAGCCCGCCGACGATATGAAACTCTCGCGTGTCCTCGTGCGCCTCAGCGTAGACCTGGTCGAGCGTGTAGTGATACGCGTCCTCTTCTTTCGGTAGGCGCGCGAACGAACAGAACACGCACGTCTTCCGCAGGATGCAGATGTTGGTCGGATTGATATGCTGATTCGACGCGAACGTCACGCGGTCACCGTGCTTGCGCTGGTTAACGGTGTCCGCGAGATGCCCGACGCCCAGGATGTCGGGCGACCGAAAGAGCGCCAAACCGTCAGCGTCGGAGAGTCGTTGCCCGGATGCGACTTTGTCCGCGATAGGACCTAACGCGGGATCAGCAAACCTCATACACGACGCAGCGCCAGCGTCACGTTGTGTCCGCCGAACCCAAAGCTATTCGTCAGCGCGGCGCGCAAATCGCGGCTGACGGCCTTGTTCGGCGTGTAGTTGAGATCGCACGCGGCATCCGGCGTCTCGTAGTTGATCGTCGGCGGCACCGTCTTTTCACGCAGGGCCAATGTGGTGATGATGAATTCGGCGCCACCAGCCGCGCCTAGCATGTGACCCGTGGCGGACTTCGTGGAGCTGACGTTGAGTTCGTTGGCCCGTTCGCCGAAGACGCCCTTGATCGCGGTAGTCTCGCTGATATCGCCCGTCGGCGTCGAGGTACCATGCGCGTTGATATAGTCGATGTCGGCCGACGTGAGGCTCGCGTCCGCCATGGCGGCGCGCATGGCACGTTGGGCGCCTTCTCCGCCCGGCGCCGGCGCCGTCAGGTGGTAGGCATCGCCCGTCGCGCCGAAGCCGACGACCTCGCCGTGGATATGAGCGCCGCGAGCCAGGGCGTGCTCCATCTCCTCGAGCACGACGACCCCGGCGCCCTCGCCCATCACGAACCCGTCGCGCGTCGCGTCGAACGGCCGTGAAGCGGTCGCCGGCGAGTCGTTACGCTCCGACAACGCCTTCATATTCGCGAACCCGCCGATCGCCATCGGCGTCACCGTCGCCTCGGCGCCGCCGGAGATCATGACGTCGGCATCACCGTACTGAATCGCACGGAACGCCGCGCCGATCGCATTCGCGCCGGTCGCACAGGCCGAGACCGTCGCGTAATTCGGACCTTTCGCGTTGAAGCGCATCGACACGATGCCCGCGGCAATATCCGCGATGAACATCGGAATGAAAAAGGGCGAGATGCGAGACGGCCCGTTTTCGTGATACACATCGTGCTGCTCTTCGAAGCTTTTGAGCCCACCGATGCCGCTACCGACTATGACGCCGATGCGCTCCGGTGCGATCGAATGGCCGGTACCATTCGTCGACAGCCCGGAATCGCGCATCGCCTGGACGGACGCGGCGAGAGCGTACTGCGTGTACAGATCGGACCGCTTCGCTTCCTTGCGGTCCATGTAGAGCAGCGGATCGAACCCTTTGACTTCCGCCGCAAAGCGCACGGGAAACGCCGTCGCATCGAACTTCGTGATCGGCGCGGCTCCGCTGACGCCTTTGAGCAACGAAGCCCAAGTCGCCGCCACGTCATTGCCGACGGGCGAGATCAAGCCCAGTCCGGTGACGGCGACCCGGCGACGCGTCATGCGGCGATCTTGGTGTTCAAGTACTTCATGGCATCCCCGACGGTCTTGAGCTTCTCCGCGTCCTCATCCGGGATGTCGATATTGAATTCCTTCTCGAACTCCATGACCAGCTCGACGATGTCGAGGCTGTCTGCACCAAGGTCTTCGATGAAGTTCGCGTCGTCGGTCAGCTTCTCGCGCTCGACGCCGAGTTCCTTCTCGATAATCTCTTTGACTTTCTCTTCGTTACCGGACATGCGCCCCTCGGTGGGTTCGGAAGGTGGTAAAGGTCCAAGCCGTAAATCTAACGTTTTCACTCGCTCACATCACCATGCCCCCGTCGACCACAAACACCTGTCCGGTGATGTAGGACGCGTGGTCGGAGGCGAGAAAAGTGACCAGTGACGCGATGTCATTCGGTGTGCCCAAACGCTCCAATGGAATCTGGCCGATGAGCGCGGTGCGCGCATCGGGGGTCATCGCCTGCGTCATATCCGTCTCGATAAAACCGGGCGCGATGACGTTGGCCAGGACGTTCCGTGCCGCGAACTCTTTCGCGACGGATTTCGTGAGGCCAATGAGCCCCGCCTTGCTCGCGGCGTAGTTCGACTGGCCCTTATTGCCGACGAGTCCGACGACGCTCGAGATGTTGATCACGCGGCCCCACCGGCGCTTCATCATCCCGCGAACGGCCGCCCGCGTCGTGACGAAGGCCCCGCGCAGGTTCGCGTTGATCACCTCATCCCAGTCGGCATCTTTCAGGCGCGGCATGATGTTGTCGCGGGTGATACCGGCATTGTTCACGAGGATATCAACCGCGCCGAATGCCCCCTCCACCGCGCCGATCATCGCGGCGGCCGCGGTCGCATCCCCTATGTCAGCCGCGAACCCTTGGGCGCCGCCACCAATCTCCGTGGCGACCGCGTTCGCGGTCTCGGCGTTCCGACCAACAATCGCCACGCGCGCTCCGGCACTCGCCAACGACGCCGCGATAGCGCGTCCAATCCCTCTGGTCGCTCCCGTCACGACCGCTGACTTACCCGTGAGATCGATGTTCATGAGGCGCGAGCCAGAAGAGATTCGACCTCGGCGGGTGTGCCGCAATAGGCGGTTTCGACCTCGGGAGCGATGCGCTTCACGAGACCGTTCAAAACCGAACCGGTGCCGAGCTCCAAGAAGAGCGCATCAGGATACGCCGCCGCCATGTTGCGCACGCTATCGATCCACTGCACCGGTGAGGTCAATTGCCGGAGCAGTTTGATGCGCGCATCGTGTGGCCCCGTCGATGGTTGCGCGTCGACGTTAGAGTAAATTGGCAGATGCGCTTCGGTGATCTCGGCAGCGCTCAATGCCGCCTCGAGACCGGCGGTCGAAGGCGCCATGAGCGGCGAGTGAAACGCGCCACTCACCGGCAAGCGAATCGCGCGCTTGGCGCCACGCTCTTTCGCGATCGCCATCGCGCGCTCGACGGCGTCGACCTCGCCGGAGATCACTATCTGGTCTGGCGCGTTGTAGTTCGCGGGAATGACTACGCCACCGGCCTCGGCACAGATCGCCTCGATCGGCGATGATGTGGTGCCGAGGACGGCAGCCATGGCACCAGCCGCAGCCGTTCGCATGAGCTCGCCGCGACGGCGGACGAGCTTCGCCGCATGGGCGAGCGAGAGCGCACCCGCCGCGTGATAGGCCGTGAATTCGCCGAGAGAGTGCCCGGCGGCCGCCACGGCATTCGAGCCCAGCTCGGGCTGCAAAACCGCCCAGACGGCCGCGCTGTGCGCCAGGAGCGCCGGCTGCGCATTGTCCGTCATGGTCAGCTCGTCGGCCGGACCGTCGAACATGAGCTGCGACAGCTTCATGCCGAGCGCGGCGTCGACGGTGGCGAGCGCAGCCTGCGCCGCCGGAAATGCGGACGCCAGATCGCGGGCCATGCCGGGCTTCTGGGAGCCCTGCCCCGGGAATAGCAGGACGACCTTCAGAACCGCACCACCATGGAGGCCCACGTGAGCCCCGCGCCGAACGCGACCAGGAGTGCCGTCGTCCCGTCCTTTACGCGCCCGCACTCGATAGCCTCATCGAGCGCGATCGGGACCGACGCCGACGACGTATTCCCATACCGGTCGACGTTGATAAAGACCTTCTCGAGCGGCATGTTCGCGTGCTTCGCGGTCGCCTCGATGATGCGCACGTTCGCCTGGTGCGGCACAAGCAGGTCGATGTCGTTCCCCGTGAGCTTCGCGCCATCGAGCGCGCGGTCGACGGCCTCGGACATCGAGCGGACCGCGTACTTGAAGATCTCGCGGCCCTGCATCTTCACATACGGGGCCTCGGTCGGCGGCCGGTAGAGGAGATCCGCGAGTGTGCCGTCGCTTCGGAGGAACGACGAGAGGATCCCCTTGTGCGCCTTCGACCGTTTGACCACGGCCGCGCCCGCGCCGTCGCCGAACAGCACGCACGTCGTGCGATCCGTCCAATCCAGAATGGCCGACATCTTCTCCGACCCGACCACGAGGATCGTCTCGGCCTGCCCGCTCGCGATCATGCCCTCGGCGACCGTGAGGCCATAGATCCAACCCGAGCACGCGGCCGCGAGATCAAACGCCGCGGCACGCGATGCGCCGAGCGCGGCCTGGATCGAGACCGCCGTTGACGGCAGGGGACGGTCAGGCGCCGCCGTGCTCAGGATGATCGCGTCGAGCTCGCCCGGCGTGATGCCCGCCCGCTGCATCGCCTTGCGCGCCGCATCCACGCCCATCGAGCAGGTGGACTCGCCGTTCTTCGCGATGTAGCGCTGGTGGATACCGGAGCGTTCGACGATCCACTCGTGCGACGTGTCGATCCCGATCGCCGCGAAGTCGTGGTTTGTCATCACGTGCGACGGGACACCCCGGCCGGTCCCGGCCAGATATGCGATCGGGCGCTTCACTGATCGTTCACGCGGAGACAGACTCCGACAGTCGGCGACTGGCGTGTTCCGTCATCCTGCTCTCGACGGCGCGAAGTGCGACCTTGATCGCGTTCTTGATCGCGCGGTCGTTCGATTTACCATGCGAGATGATGCTGACGCCCTGCACCCCCAATAGCGGTGCTCCACCGTGCTCGGAATAGTCGAGCTGACTCAAGCCCTTTCGTAATTGCGCGGCATCCATCTTGAGCCCCTCACCGATCCATCGAATCACGACCGGCGCGATCGACTCATAAAATTTCAGCAGCACATTGCCGACGAACCCATCGCAGACCACGACGTCGATCGGCCCTCGCTCACTCTGCCCGAGTGGAATGTCGCGCCCTTCGACGTTGCCTTGAAAGTTCAGTCCCGACGCGCGCAGCAGCGCGTTGGCCTCTTTCACGACCCCGTTGCCCTTTTCGTCTTCTTCGCCGACGCTCAACAGCCCGATGACGGGATTCGATCGACCAAGAAGATCCTCGGCGTACACGGATCCCAGCCGCGCAAATTGGAGCAGCTCCTCGGCGGAGCAGTCGACATTGGCGCCGCTGTCCAACACCAGTACCGCTCGCAACGCGGTCGGGAATAGCGTCCCAATGGCGGGTCGTTCGAGGCCGGGCATCAGCTTCAGGATCTTCATCGATGCAGCCATCTGCGCGCCGGTATTGCCGGCGGAGACGAACGCATCCGAGAGCCCACGCGGCTGCAGCTCGAGACCGACCACCATCGAGTTGGTCTTGCTGCGGAGCGCCACACTCGGCTTGTCCGTCATCGCGATGACGTCGGCCGCCGGGATGATCTCGAGTCGCGACCGATCGGCCTTGAGCTCGGTCAGCTCCGCTTCGATGACCGCGGGCTGACCGACCAGCTGAATCATATGCGGGGCCGGCAGCTCCGCGAGGGCGAGTAGCGCGCCGGCGATTGCGGCGCGGGGGGCATGATCACCCCCCATCGCATCCAACGCGATGCGCGCCAAGACTCAAGCTTCCTTGGCTGGGACCCGCTGCTCACCCGCGTAGTACCCGCACTCCTCGCAGACATGGTGCGGGCGCTTCATGCTGTTGCACCGCGGACACGCCTGCAACACGATCTTGGGCGCAACCTTGTGGGTGTTCCGCGCGCGCTTCTTACGCTTCGAGGTCCTTCTCTTGGGAACGGCCATTGCTAGTGATGGTCGGAGTGGTCACGAGCGGCTTTGAGCGCCGCCCATCGGCTATCGGATGCCGGCTCGCACGAACACGCGCCAGCGTTGAGGTCAGCCCCGCACGTGGGACACAGGCCGCGGCAGTCCTCACGACATTGGACATACGCCGGAGCGGCCAGGAGCCACTGTTCGCGGATGGCCGGCCTCAGATCGAGGCCGTTCTCCCGCGGATCAAACACGAACACATCAGGATCTTCCAGATCGTCGGCGCCTTCCTCCACGAACACGAACTGCGCCGGCTCCTGCACGTCCACATCAACGTCGGTCAAGCAGCGCCGACACTCCCCATGCCGCGTCCCCGCCACTCGTCCACTGAAGTAATACCGGCCTGAGCCGGCCGACGAGAGCCGTCCAGTCACCCGGACACCCGTAACGGGAACCGTATCGTGCTCCTGCCACACGGCGTCGCCGGGTTCCAAAACATCATCCACGGTCGCGGCGCCCGACGAGAGCGAGCGGAGGTCGAACACCAACATAGCACGGTAAAATACGAGCCTAGCGGGGCTTAGGCTAGCGCTACCCCGCGATATCGGCCCCCGAGAAGAAAAACCCGATTTCCCGCGCGGCGTTCTCGTCCGAGTCCGAGGCGTGGATCGCGTTTCGCTCCTTCGATTCGGCGTAAAGCTTCCGAACCGTGCCGGGCGCGGCTTGGGCTGGGTCGGTGGCGCCGATGACGGAACGCAGGGTGGAGACGGCGTCGTCGCGCGAGAGAGCGATGGGCATGCAGGGGCCCGAGGTCATGAAAGCGACCAGGGATGAATAGAATGGGCGCTCGCGGTGGACCTCGTAAAAGGTGCCCGC
Source organism: Gemmatimonadaceae bacterium (assembly GCA_035652495.1). Classification (GTDB taxonomy): domain Bacteria; phylum Gemmatimonadota; class Gemmatimonadetes; order Gemmatimonadales; family Gemmatimonadaceae; genus DASRDS01. The sequence goes on along the minus strand of DASRDS010000048.1, from coordinate 6,884 downwards.
TTGTTCGGGGGTCAGGCGGAGGACGCGGGTGGCGAGTACGCGGAAGCCCGCGTTCTCGAGGTGGGCGAGGACAAGGCCGGCTTTGCCGGTGGCGAAGGCGTCCGGCTTTACGATGGCGAGAGTTCTGGTCATTACGATCCTATCAGTTTGCGAACGATGTCACCGCGGGTGAGAAAACCGACGAGCAGGCCGTCCCGAACCACGGGGACGCGCTCGACGTCCTTGTTGGTCATGGTCGACGCGACATCGGCCAGGGGCTCATCAGGGGAAACGCAGAGCACCTGGCGCGTCATCACGTCACGGACCGTGCGACGAGGCGGCTTGGTGGGGGCCGGGCGGCCGGCGTCGCTGCCCTGGAGGTAGCTGCCGAGGAGGTCGCGCACGAGATCGCGCGAGGAGAGCATGCCGACGAGGCGGCCGTCGACTTCGACGACTGGAAGGGCGCTGACGCGCCACCGCACCATCTCGCGAGCGGCATCTTTGACGGGCGTGTCGGGCCGGGTGGTATGCGGGCGCTCCGTCATCATCTCGCGCACCGTGAGTTGCGCGGGCAGCTCGTACTCGCGCAGCTCATCCAATCGCACCAACGCGTCCGGCGTATCCTGCGCCAGCACCACATCAACGCGGTCAGCGCTCGACAAAAATCGGGCGAACGCACCGACGACCTGGAGATAACGCGCGGCCTCGCGCGGAGGAGCCACGATCAACAGCATGATCCGCGCGCACTGCCGATCGCCATCGGACAGCTCACGGCAGATCGGATTCTCGGCCGTGCCCAGCGCGACGACGAGCTGCGACGTCGCATCGGTGCGATAGTGCAGGAGAAAGGCCCGGTCGCCCATGCCGACAATATCTTCCGGCCGCTCCTCGTCGATGCGCGACCGCAGCTTCTCGGCGTCGGCAATCGCGCTCGATTTCTCGAGCTCCGTGACCAGCTCGCGCGCAGCATCTTCCACCGTGGTCGCCTGAAGGCGGACCACGACGCGATCGGCGCGGAGCAGGTCAGCCAGCGTCATTTCGAAACCGTTGCCGACATCCGTTCGCGGATAAGGCCGACCACGTCGACCGGCCGATCCGCGACCGGAATACCCGCCGCGCGAAGGGCGTTGACCTTGTCGGCCGCCGTTTGCCCCGCGCCACCGACAATCGCGCCCGCATGACCCATCCGGCGGCCCGGTGGTGCGGTGCGGCCAGCGATGAACCCGACGACCGGCTTCGTCATGTTGGCACGCACGTAATCGGCGGCATCCTGTTCGTCGCTCCCGCCGATCTCGCCGATCATCACGACTGCTTCCGTCGCCGGGTCAGCTTGGAATGCGCGGAGACAATCGACGAAGTTCGTGCCGTTGATCGGGTCGCCCCCAATGCCGACGCAGGTCGTCTGACCGAGACCGGCCTTCGTCATCTGATTGACGACCTCGTAGGTGAGCGTACCGGAGCGGCTCACGAGACCGATCGGACCCGGCGTGCAGATACGGCCCGGGATGATGCCGACCTTGCTCGCGCCCGGCGATATCAGACCCGGACAGTTCGGACCGATGAGTCGTGCGCCGTGCTCTTTGACGTACGGATAGACGCGCGTCATGTCGAGCACCGGCACGCCTTCGGTGATGCAGACGATCATCGGGATCGCCGCGGCGGCCGCTTCCATGATCGCATCGGCCGCGAACAAGGGTGGCACATAGATCACCGAGGTGTTCGCCTGCGTCGCGAGCACGGCTTCGGCGACGGTGTTGAAGATGGGTACACCCTCGAACGTCGTGCCGCCCTTCCCCGGCGTGACGCCGGCTACCACCTTCGTGCCGTACTCGATCGCCTGGCGCGTGTGGAACGAGCCATCGCGGCCGGTGATGCCTTGGACGACGAGGCGAGTGCCGCTATCGATGTAGATACTCACGCGGCAGCCCCCATTTTCACGGCTTGTTGGACGGCGGCGTCCATGTCCGTCATCGCGGAAAGTCCCTTAGCCGCGAGAATCTTCACGGCTTGTTCTTCGTTCGTGCCGGTGAGTCTGATCACGAGCGGCACCGTCGGTGGGGATTGATCGAGGGCCTGCACGATCCCGTTCGCGACATCGTCGGTGCGCGTGATGCCGCCGAAGATGTTGAACAGTATCACGCGAACTTTCGGATCCGCCGTAATGATTTTAAGAGCATTGACGACTTTTTCCGGGTTCGACGAGCCGCCGATGTCGAGGAAGTTCGCCGGCTGGCCGCCGTAGTACTGCACCAGATCCATCGTCGCCATCGCGAGACCAGCACCGTTGACGACGCACCCCACGTTGCCATCGAGCTTGATGAAGGTCAGGTTCGCTTTGCGCGCGGCAATCTCACTCGGATCTTCGGAGCTTTCGTCACGCAATGCCGCGATGGACGGGCTCCGTTCGAGGCCGTTATCGTCGATCACCATCTTGGCATCAACCGCGATCAAACTCCCATCGGGTTGAGTCACGAGCGGGTTGATCTCAGCCAGCGACGCACCAGCCGATTGGAAAGCGTTGTACAGCTGCCCCATGATCCGCGCGGCGGACCGGGCCTTCGCGGCGTCTTTGTATAAGAAATAACCGAGACCCAGGGCTTCGAACGGTAGTAGACCGTATCGTGGGTCCACAGACAATTTCTTGATCTTGTCCGGCGTCTTCTCAGCCACCTCTTCGATGTCGATGCCGCCCGCCGGGCTCACCATGAACAGCGCGCGCTTGGTCACGCGATCCAGGATCAAGCCGACATACGCCTCGTGCGCGATCTCGGCCGCCGGCGTGACGAGAACCTTGTGAACCGGCAGCCCCTTGATGGTGAGCGCGAGGATATTCTTGGCAACCTGACGGGCTTCCTCGGGAGTCTTCGCGAGTTTGACGCCGCCGGCTTTGCCGCGCCCGCCCGCATGCACCTGGGCTTTGACGACGACGGTCCCGCCGAACTGCTTGGCGATGGCTTCCGCCTGCTCGGGAGTCGTGGCGACTTCGCCCGGAGGCACCGGAATGCCACAGGCGCGGAGCAGTTCTTTCGCTTGGTATTCGTGTATGTTCATGTCGGTTCGAAAGCTAAGGGGTATGGCTGCGGCCTAGGATCCGACCCAGCTCATTGAACTGGACGGCGAAGCCCTGCAGGTCGCCGCGTTTGAGCGATGCTTCCATCTCGTCATAGAGCTCGAGCACCCGCGCGCGAAATTCTGTCGCATTCGCGGGCGGCGGCGCCAGGTGTGTCGCCTGGCTCAGACCCAGCGCCTGCGACAACGTTTGGCCGCTCGACGTGGTGTCGTTCGTCACGACCGCGACTCGGTCCAGATCCGGCGCCGCTTCGGCTGGCCAGGCGTAGTCGGGACGGACAAAAGCGACTGACCCCCGATAGGGCGCCGAGCGCAGTCGACCCGGAATAACCCGACTGGACGTTTGAACGGAGTCCGTGGGCTGCTCCAGGCGATCGCTGACATCGGTCCAGCGGGGACCGTCGACCCGCGAGCGATAGCGGAACACGGCCGCGCGAGGGCCGCCAACGGCGAGGATGAGGCCGGCGACCCGCTCGCGTGAGTCCAACAGCGGGAGGGACCACGTACAGGCGCTCGATGCGGCCGGGAGCGCGAAGCAAGAGACGATCGCGTTCTGCCCGCCCGCCGTGCTCGAGTCCGTTGAGGGGGGCGTGATCGCACGGACCGGCGCGCTGCTGTCGGCACGCTCAGTGGAACGACGGACATACCCGGTCGCGGCGACGAGCGCCTGGTCGACTCGCGGCGGGGCCTGGGCGGCCAGCGGTGTCGGGATACGGTCCCAGGACGTAAACAGCCCCGGAAACTCATTCACCCACGTCTGCCCGATCGGATCCAGCGTCCGGTCGCGCGCGAGCAGCACACGCCCGGTGTAGGCCTCGACGAACGCTACGCCAGCATGCTGGTAGTAGCTCACCTGCCCGTTGCCGTTCGAGAGATGCGCGCTCAAGGGATAGTCGTTCGACGCGGCATAGAGGTCGACCATCCACCAGAGCGAGTCCCCGACCACCGCCGGCCAGACCACGGAGCCGAGCGTGAAGAACGGCACGAGGGACCGCACGCGATCGCGCACGTCGCGGTGACTCACGACCCGCGCGTTGCGCTCCGGCAGGTCTTCCGACAACAGTCGGAGATTCTGCGCGATCCAGGCGTGCGCGACCCGTGTGACCCAGCCTTCCATGGCGGGCGCCGCGATGGCGCCGGTTGAGTCGGCGACCACCGTGTCGCCGTTGGCGCCTTCTTGAATCAGCGCGGGCGGCAGGGCCAGATCCGCGAGGTCGGGTCGCCCGAGCGAATCGACACGCAGGATCGCGCCCTGCGGCTCCTCGCTGGATGCGAGCACCTGAATCCCGATCCACCGCCCGCCGCCCACGGGACGCTCGATCGCGGTCGCGACCGGACCGGCGGGCGTCTCGCGCCACGCCTGCGCCTCGATGACCGAAGCACCGCGCCGCGCATGCGTGAGCGACTGGACGATCGTCGCTGGATCCCACACCGTGACGTTCCGCGCCAGCTCCGCGCGGTTCTCGATCGCCATCGACGATGGCGCATCCGGCAGGTGCGCGGAGTCGGCGCCGAACGCTTGATTCGTGTACAGCGCGCGGATCGCCTGGTACGGGCGCTCGCGCTGCATGGCGTCATGCTCGCCCGCGAATCGCTCGGCCAGCAGCGGGCCGCCCTTGAGCGCGATAAACGGAATGAGCAGCACGCAGGTCACGAGCACGAACGCGGTGCGCCGTTGGTCGCGCCACATCGCGAACGCGACCGCGCATCCGAACGCGAGCGTGACGAATGATAGGACGAGATTGATGGGGATGACCGCGTACTTGTCCGCGTACGTGAACGCGCCCAGCGGCCCGCTGCCGGCGGTGAGCGTGCCGTACATATCGAGACGGTAGCTCCACGCGAGCGTCCCGAACGCGCATAAGGCGAGGATGGCCACATGACGCCGCACATGCTGCGACATCGTGAGCTTCGCCTTCTCGTACTTGAGGCCGGGCGTGAAGAAGAAGTACAGGACGATCACGACCGACGTGACCACCGCTAACGCCCACAGGGCGCGAATCCAGCAGTCGACTTCGAACGGCAGCCAGTAGACGAAGAACCCCAGGTCGTGCTCGAAGTACGCTTCCCCCTCGCCGAAGGGCACGCCGTGGCGCGCGAGGACGAGCGACGTCCAATCGTGTTCCGGGATGACCGCCAGGACCAGGCCGACAATGACGGCGAGAATGACGACGCCGGCATTGAGATAGCGCGCGGGCAGCTCTTCGCCGATCTCGAGATCGCCCATGCGCCGCGGCAGGACGACCGAGGCGATCGAGAGGCGGACCGCATAGAGGTTGAGGAGGGCGAACAGCGTGCCGACGACGGCGGTGACGCTGCGCAGCAGCAGCTCATTGCCCAGGTGCGTGAGCCAGATATCCCGGGCGCCGAGGGCGTCGTACCACTCGTAGCGAACAAACAGGCCGGCGGCGATCCGGCCAATGATCAGCGCGAGCGCGGCGCCTATCGCAGCAAGAAACCAGAAACGCCGGCGCCGGCTCACGGCCCCTCAGGGAACCGTGACGCCACGCAGGCTGAGCCAAGCCCCCATGTCCGCCTTGATGGCGGCCAACCGATCCGGCGAGCTCGCCTCGAATCGCAACACCAGAATCGGCTGGGTGTTCGACGCGCGGATGAGACCCCAGCCATCGCCGAACAGCACCCGCGCGCCGTCGACATCGACGACATCGTGCCGCGTACGATAGTGCGCGACGGCTTCGTCGACGATCGCGAATTTGCGATCATCCGGGCAGTCGACGCGAATCTCGGGCGTCGAGTAGAACTTGGGCACGGTCGCGAGCATCTGGTCGACCGAGCGCCCCGCGTCGGCGACAATGCGCAGGAGGCGCGCCGCGCCGTAGAGCGCATCGTCGTGGCCGTAGAAGCCCTCGGTGAAGAACATGTGGCCCGACATCTCGCCCGCGACCGGGGCGTGCATCTCCTTCATCTTCTCTTTGATCAGCGAGTGGCCGGTCTTCCACATCACGGGGACGCCACCGGCCGCGCTGACCGCCATCGGCAGGGCTTGCGACGACTTGACGTCGAAGATGATCGGCTTCCCCGTGCCGGTGCGTCTCAGCACATCCCACGCGTAGAGGATGAGGACGTGATCGCCCCAGACGATCTCTCCCCTGCCATCCACGACGCCGATGCGATCGGCATCGCCGTCGAACGCGATCCCCAAATCAGCCTTCTGATCGCGCACTTCCCGAATCAAATCCTGGAGGTTCTCAACAACAGTCGGATCCGGATGATGATTGGGGAACGTGCCATCGCTCACACAAAACAAATACGAAACGTCGCTGCCGAGTCGACTGAATAACTTGTTGGACACCAACGAGCCGGCGCCGTTGCCGCAGTCGATGACGACCTTCAGGCGACGTTTGAGAGGACCCGTGCGCTCAACGATGTCATCAACGTACCGATCGATGACTTCGACATGCCGCACCGTACCAGGCTTGTCAGCGCGCAGCGACACGCCGTCACGAGCGAGCCCGTACAAATGCTGGATGCCATCGCCATGAATCGACGATGTGCCAAGCGACAGCTTGAACCCGTTATACTCGGGCGGATTATGCGACCCGGTGATCTGAATCCCACCGACCACGCCTTCGTGATGCAGTGCCCAGTAGAGTAGCGGCGTAGGCACGACGCCAACGTCGACGACGTTCACGCCACTGACGGTCAGCGCCGACACCAAAGCGTCGCGCAACATAGGCCCGCTCGGCCGATTGTCGCGCCCGACCGCGACCGGCCCCTGTATGCCGCGCTCGGCCAAAAGCGCGGCATACGCCCGGCCGACGGCACCCGCGGCTTCGGTCGTGAGATCCCGCCCGACGATGCCGCGAACGTCGTAC
>DASRDS010000047.1:0-11785 GCA_035652495.1 Gemmatimonadaceae bacterium | reverse complement strand
CTGATGGAGCTGCAACAGCATCGCGGCCTCACCTACCTGTTCATCGCGCACGACCTGTCGGTCGTCGCCCATGTCGCGACGCGCGTCGCGGTGATGTACCTGGGGCGGATCGTCGAGCTGGCGCCGGCGAGCGCGCTCTATGGCGACCCGATCATGCCGTACACGCGCGCCCTCCTCTCAGCGGTCCCCGTACCGGACCCGGCGCGCGCCCGCCAACGAGTCGTCCTGTCCGGCGAGCCGCCGTCGCCCGCCGCGCCGCCGCCCGGCTGCGCGTTTCACCCCCGCTGCCAACACCCGCTCAAGGACGTTGAATGCACACGAGTGATTCCACCACTCGAGGAGAAGGCGCCGAGCCACTGGGCGGCGTGCATCAAGGAGCCGGTGCGCGCATGAGCGAGGGCACATTCTTCGGCCACCCGCGCGGCCTCGGCGTCCTCTTTGCCGCGGAGATGTGGGAGCGATTCTCGTACTACGGTATGAGAGCCATTCTCGTGCTGTACATGCTGCATGTCCTCAAGTACCCGGACGCGCAAGCGACGCATATCTACGGATGGTATACCGGGCTCGTGTGGTTCACACCACTCCTCGGTGGATTACTCGCGGACCATGTCTTCGGCACTCGCCGCTCCATCGTCATTGGCGGATCGATCATCGCGGCCGGCCACTTCGTGCTGGCCATCCCATCGGCAGCCGGGTTCTATCCCGGCCTCGCTCTGGTGGTGCTCGGCACTGGTCTGTTCAAGCCGAACGCTTCGACTATGGTGGGACAGCTGTACCAGCCCGGCGATAGCCGTCGCGATGCGGGGTACACGATTTTTTACATGGGAATCAATCTCGGCAGCTTCATCGCGCCGTTCGTCTGCGGATACTTGGCGCAGAAGATCAACTGGCATTATGGCTTCGGCGCGGCGGGCGTGGGTATGGTGCTGGGACTGATTACATACGTGGCGCTCAGGGACCGGTATCTCTTAGGAATCGGCGAAGTTCCGAGGCGCAAGGAGCGCGCGGCAACGGAGGCCGAGGCTGACGGCTGGCCCACCTCCGATGAGTGGCGACGCATTGCCGCCATCATCATCGTGTTCGTTTTCGCCGCCGCGTTCTGGGTGAGCTTCGAGCAAGCGGGCAGCTCGCTCAACATCTTCGCCGATCGCTATCTCAATCTCCAAGTTGGCAGGTTCGCGATTCCGTCATCGTGGTTCCAAGCGGCGCAGCCCCTGTTCGTGCTGACCTTTGGACCGGTGTTCGCCGCACTGTGGCAGTGGCTCGCCAGGCGCGGGCGCGAACCGTCGACGGCGCTCAAGATGGCGATGGGTCTTTTGCTCGTCGGGTTTGGCTACGGATTCATGATCCTGGCCGGCCGACAGACCGACGCGTGCCTCGCCGCCCATGCCGCGAGCTGCGCCATCGTCTCGCCCGTTTGGTTGTTGCTGACCTATATGATCGGAGAATGGGGCGAGCTGTGTCTGTCACCGGTGGGCCTGTCGTACGTCTCCAAGGTCGCGCCGACGCGGTTCGTCGCGTTCTTCATGGGCGTGAGCTTCCTTCCAATCGCCGTTGGCAGCTACGCGGGCGGGTGGTTGGCCGGGCTCGAGGCGAGCATGCCCCACGCGCAGTTCTTTACGATCTTCTTCGCCGTATCCGTCGCCGCGGGGATCCTGATGCTGTTCTGCGTCCCGCAGCTCAAGCGGTTGACGGCGTCGGTCAAGGGTAGTTGAAGATCGACGCCGGCACGACCGGCTCGCGGGCGTGCGCGAGGTCCTGCGGTTCCTGGTAGAACGTGTACGATGTGTAGGAGAAGGTCTGGGTCGTGAATCGGAACTCGACCCCGTGCACGTGCGGCTCGTTCGTCACCGGGAACGCCACATCGATCCGCCACATCCGGCGTGATCGCGGTGGAATGGCCACGAAGAGGCTCAGACCCGTGCTGAACGTAAACGGGGTCGAGACGCCGAATGGGGTGTCCTGTGCCCAGAGGCGCCCCATATCGACGAACGGCCCCACGCCGATCTGCGCCAGCTGACGGATCGGCGGCAGCGCGTAGTGATACTCGAATCGCGTCACGCTGCGTTCGCCGCCGGCGTCCTGGGAGAGCCGATAGCCTCGGATGCCGCCGCGAAAATCGGCGAACCCGAGCTGAAACGGAATCCGCTGGCGGATACCGAGCCCGTACTCCTCATCGAGGATGAACACCTGATCGCTGGCGGGCTTGAAGTACGCGGCCGCGCGGGCGCTGACGAGAATGCCATCCCACCCGTGCGTGTTGTCGTTCTCACGACCTTCGCCCTGGGCTTGGAGTCCGATGAACTTCCGCGATGTCCCGGCGCCGAGATAGATCGCCGAGCTGACGAACGTATCCTCGCCGCGGGTGCCCAGCGTCGAGATGCCGTGGCCGAAGAACGTGCCGAACTGGACCCCGCGGCGCAGATCCTCGTCGCCGCTCAGGACGTCGAACCCGGAAACACGCAAAAATTCGACGTCGCGGAATCCCCAGAGGACGTTGACGCGACCGCTCTGGATCACGTGCGTGAACCGGTTCGTGAGCTCGGGCGCCGTCAACGATGAGGTGTCGGTGCGGAGACCCGAGTCGCTCAGCACGACGGGCGTGCGGGCGACGAGCTCACGTTCCCCGGAGATCGAGGCGCCGAACAAGCTGAACTTGCCGGGTTGGCCCACGCGCACGATGCCACCGACCTGCCAGTAGCTGCGCGTGAAATCGACGGCGGGCAGATCGAAGTTGTTCGGGAAGTACGGATTCTGGAATCCGTAGAACACCCGCTGTGATCCGCCGGCGATGACCCACGCGGCGCGCTGCAGCTCGGACAGGAAGGGATGCGTGAGCGCGACGTCCCACTGTCCGCCCTCCGCCTGGCGGATCGCGTCGACCTGCAGGCGATAGGGTCTCGCGAGAAAGTCGTAGTCGATCAGGGTCGCGGCGTAGCGGTCGCGATAGAACTGATAGTAGTGCCAATCGGCGCTCGTCTGGATCCCTTGGCCACCGAGGTTGCCTTCGCCGATGAGAAAGCGCGTGACGTATGGGCTGCCGCTCTGCGCGTTGAGGCCCGCGAGCAGTCCAATTTCGTCGACCGTAAACACATCGACCCGGACGCCGCCGGAGCCGTCGTCATAGGCACTGACGCGCGCCTCAGCCAGAAACGGCTGGGCGCGCAGCACGCGCTCCGATTCCTCGAGGCCGATTCGCGTACAGTGCTCGCCGACGTGAACGAGCAGGAATCGGCGAATGACGCGGGACCGCGTGGTCGCGTGCAGCAACGTCGCACGGCGGGCGATCCAGCGCCATTGGCCGGTCAGGCCGGCGAAGTAGGGCGACTGCGGCCGGACGTCGATCGCCGAGATCAGGCGACCATCGCAGGCGGCCGCTCGGGCCGCATCCAGCGCGGGTCCGCGGGGCAGTGTGCGTGTCGAGTCTTGCGCGGTCGCCGGGGCGGCGACGGCCAGCACCGCCATGGCGAAGACTGCGAACTTGAGAATACGGCTACTTCCCCATGCGGCGTTTGAGCTCCGCCAGGCGCAGCTCGGCGTCCAACTCGGACGCACTTCGCGTCTCAATGGGCGCCGCCGGACCGCCGCTACCAGGAGACACCCCGCTGATGGCGTACTTGAGCTCCACGGTCATCTCGGAAATCTCGCGTTCGGCGAGCGCCAGCTCGGCGACCTGCACCTCGCATTTCCGTTCGAGCACCGACACGCGCTCCTGATGATAGCGCTCGAACTTCTCGGCCACGGTGACGGTCTCCGTGTCACCGATTTGGACCGCGAGCTGCTTACGCCGGGTACAGGTCGCGAGCTCGGTCCGCTCTGCTTCGAGGCGGCCCTGGACCTGGGCCAGACTCTCGCGCATACCGGTGACACCCACGCGCGCGTGGACGAGCGTCTCCTTCATGCGCGCGACGACCTCGCGCCGCTCGTCGGGAGGTAAGGATCCGTCGAGGAGACTCTGCCACGACCGCCGCAAATGCTCGAACATCGGGCCATACGATATATTCCTGACGTCATGCCCCGCCACCCCCTCGTTGCCGTCACGGCCACGACCCGAATGGACAACGGGACGGCCCGTGTTCGGCTCAGCGTCGCCTATCTGACCTCGCTCGACGGCGCAGGTCTTACCCCGATCGTGGTGCCTCCGTTCGCTGGCGGCGATCGCTGCGCGGACCGCGACGCGATTCTCGATGTCGTCTCAGGGCTGGTGCTGACCGGCGGTGAGGACGTCGAGCCCGCGCGGTATGGCGCCGAGCCCCATCCGCAGTTGAGCACCGTTCATGCCGGGCGCGATGCGACGGAGCTGGCGTTGCTCGACGGAGCGCGCGAGCGGCGGTTACCCACGCTGGCCATCTGTCGCGGCATCCAGGTGCTGAACGTGGGCCTCGGAGGAACCCTGATCCAGGACATTCCGAGCCAGGTACCCCGCGCGCTGGTGCACGATGGCGACGGGCCTCGTTCGGAACGGACCCATGGTGTGGCGCTGACGCGCGACTCGCGTCTGGCGCGCGCCATCGAGAGAGACGCGATCAGCGTCAACTCATACCATCATCAAGCCGTCGAGATGCTCGCACCTGGCATGGTGATCGTGGCGAAGGCCGGTGACGGCGTGATTGAGGCAATAGAGACGCCGTTAGATAACCCGTGGTGGGCGCTAGGGATACAATGGCATCCCGAGGACCTGACGGGCGGACCAGAACCGTGGGATCGCGCGTTGTTCGCGGCGTTTGCCACCCAGGTGCGCGAAACCCAACCGGGCGGACAATCGTAGTATTAGTACATTATGGCTACAATCGTACTGGAGGGCGTCTTGCTCGTCGCGCTGATCGCGACGATCGGCGCCCTTCTCTACTTGGTGCTCATGCAGTTTACCCCACTCGGGGTCCGCGTTCGACAAGCCCGCAATCGCCGCCGCATCGAGGCGTCGGCGTCCCGTGTGTGCTCGATCCATGGGCCGCACGCCGAGACGGAGATGGTCCTGTTGCCGGGCGGCGAGCGTGTGTGTCCCGAGTGCTACTCGGAGATCGTCCATGACTAGCACAGTCGGTGAGCGCATTCAATCGATGTGGAGATGGGTCGCGCTTGCCGGTGGGCTCCTGGTTGTCCTGGTTATCCTGCCGATGTTCGCGAAGTACATCAGCCCGGGACACGTCGGCATCGTCATTCATCGCTTGAGCGGCGGCGGCGTCGATCCGACGGCGCTCGGCGCTGGCCTGCATCTCAGGAATCCGGCCAGCACGGAGATCGTCGAGTATCCGACGTACATGCAGACGCTCGTCCTCACGAAATCGTCCGTGGAGGGCTCGGCGAACAACGACGAGATCAACGTCAACAGCATCGAGGGGCAGCCGCTGTCGCTCGATGTCTCGATGTCGTTCCAGCTCGACCCGGCGCGCGTGCCGGCGCTCTACACGACGTTCCGCACCGATGTTGAGACCATTCAGCACGGCTATGTGCGCCAGGCGATCCGCCAGGCGTTGCAGGAAGTCGTGGGTCAGGAGAAGATCGCGGACATCATCGGCCCCAAGAAATCCGAGGCGACCGCGCGCACGCAGGCGTTGCTCGAACAGCGGTTGTCAGCGTACGGGATCGATGTGAAGCAGTTCACGATCAACGAGCTTCGGGCTCCGCCGGCGGTGGTCGAGGCCATCAACCAGAAGAACGTGATGCAGCAGCAGGCGCTGACATCCGAGAACGAGTTGCAGAAGAATCAGTTTCAGGCGAGTGGTGACTCCATCAAGGCGGCCGGCCATGCCAAGGCTATCCTGGCGGAGGCCGAGGCACAGGCCAAAGCAAACGATCTGTTGTCTCGGAGCATCACGCCAACCTTGGTGCAGTACGAAATGGCGAAGAAGTGGAATGGCCAGATGCCGCAGGTCAGCGGCTCGGCCATACCGATGATCCAGCTGCCGAAGCAGTAGGCGCTAGCTGAGCAATTTCCAGCGCGCTTCGTCCCGGACCTGGCGCATGAGTCGGTCTGGCGAGTACCGGTTGGCGAAGAGCGTCCGGTCACTGACGCGGTTGAGCGCGACCCTCAAGAGCGGGAAGCGCTCGGCCGCGGCGGAGTAGAGAGGAACGAGGCCGTAGTCCGTGGCGAGCCGGTGGTCGGCGGCGAGTTGGTAGCCGCGGCGGCCCACTTCCTCGAAGTAATCGAGATCCGGTGCGCCGCGACGGTGATGACGGCCGGAGATGTACTCGGGGAACATCCCCGAGAGCCACAAGGCATAGTTGCCCAAGTGCGCGCGCACCATGAACGCGCGCTCCGCATTCGGGCCGTCGACCGCGCCGAGCAACTCGGCGACGGTGTCGTAGTACTCGTCGTCGGCATCGCCGACGCGATTGGCTCGCTGTTGTAGGCCAAAGTGGAGCAGGATCGACGCGACGTAGTCAGCGAGCACTCGGTCTGTCTCACCGACGGATTGCATGGCGTGACGAACGACGACATAGGCAAACAGTGGATACGAGGCGCACGCGCCTTGGCGTGACTCCATGATCGCCGCAAGCAACCGCGGGTCATCGAGCAGCGCATCGAGGCCTTCGTCGCGCAGGACACCTTCCGCGCGTTCAAATTCCGCCGCGCTGCCTCGCGCAATCAGGCGAAGAACCAACTGCGCATCATCCCGTCTGAGTGCATGCCTCACATCCGCCACGATCATCAGCTTCTCCTGTCGATCTGTTAATACACTCGCACACTCACTTCGTGCGATCTTTAGCAGTCACGAGAGATTGCTGCTCGACGGGCCGCGTGGCGCGGTTCGCGAGCGCTGTGCCAAGGTCGAACATCAGGACATCGACATGCGCGAGCTTGTCGTAGTCGATTTTCGCCGGCGTATCCGTCACCCGGTGATAATCGGCATGCATGCCGCTCGTAAAGAAGACGATCGGTACCCCCATTCGGGCATAGTTGTAGTGATCCGACCGATAGTAGATCTGCTCCGGGTGCGTCGGCGAATCCCACTCGCGGTTGAACGTGAACGGGTGCGCGAGCGCGCGGTTCACGGAATCCACGACCGCGCCGAGGACGCGGCTCTGTCCATGCGGCGCCGCCATCGGGCCGACGACGTACAGTGACTCCGGGTTATTCCGTCCGATCATGTCGGCGTTGATCTGCGCCACGATCGAGTCGATCGGGACGGTCGGGTGCTCGGTGAAATAACTCGAGCCGAGCAGACCTTTCTCCTCGCCGACGTGCCAGACGAACAGGATCGATCGACGCGGCGCGCCGCGCGAGGTGGCGAATGCACGCGCGAGTGCCAGCAACGCCACGGAGCCTGAGCCATCATCATCCGCGCCATCCGCGATCGAGTCGCCGTGATCGGTGGGAACGATGCCGAGGTGATCATAGTGAGCGCCGAATGCCACGTAGGTACGACGTAAAGCAGCATCCGTGCCGGGGACGATCGCGACGACGTTGTAGGACATCACCGGCTCTTGGCGCAGCTCGATATGACCGGTGAACCGTTTGCCGCGAAGCACACGCGGCGTGCCATCGCCCGTCCATCCCGCGGGCAAGAGCGGTGAGCCAGCCGAGGGACGGCCGATCAAGATCATCGGGACCGGACGCTCGCCATCAGGCAGCACGTCAAGCGACGGTCCGCCCAGCGTCAACGCACGGCTCAATTCCCGGCCGATTCGCGCTCCGACGTCCGTCGAGCTGCCCGTGAGCAATACGATGATCCCTGAGGGATGCAGCGGAATCAGTCGCTCGAGACGCGCGGTAATCGCCGATTCGGATTCGAGCGCCGCGCGTTCGTTGGGTCGCGTGCGTGGTGGGGCGCCGTTCACGACGACGACGACGTGTCCTTTGATCGGGACCTTCGTGAAATCGTCCTCGACGCCGTACCCGGCGAACACGAGCGGCCCTTCGGCAGTGGCCTTTGGTGGTGGCTCGCCGCCACCCAGGTCGAGGATCGGCACGAGGTCGATCATTGGCAGGAGCGTCGTCGTGCGCGCGGGCGTCGATACCGTGAATCGGGTGGCGCCACTGAGCGCCGGATGCACCAGCGGCACGCGCTGATAATATCCGCTATCGCCGCCGGGGGTGAGGCCGAGCGCGGTCAGCCGAGAGACGAGAAAGGCGGCGGCGCGGCGCTCGTCGTTCGTACCGGTCTCGCGTCCACGAAACGAATCCGACGCGAACACCGTGAGATCGCGTTTGAGCTCGTCGGCGGTCGGAACCGGTGATGCGACAGTCGCCGACGCGAACGGACTCGGACTCGGCGTGGGAGGCGCGGCGCTGCAGCCTGCGAGAAAGAGCGCCATCCCGAGATACGGCTTTCCCATACTACTCTGACTGGTGGCACGCCTCCTCGTAAACGGCGAGTGTCCGTTCAGCGGTGCGCTGCACCGAGAACTCTCGGACTTTTTGACGGGCTGCCAGTTTGAGTCTCTTGGCTAGCGCGGGATCAAGCAGCAGCTGGCTGATAGCCGCCCCCAGGGCAGCGCCATCGCCGACCGGCGCCAAGAGACCGGTGACGCCATCCTCGATGACTTCAGGGATGCCGCCCGCGCGTGTCGCCGCGACCGTACCGCCGAATGCCATGGCGTCGAGCAGCACGGTGCCGAGGCCCTCCTCGCGAGAGCTCAGCGTCACGACATCCGCCGCGGCGATTAGCGCATCCGCGTCCTGTCGATAACCGGGGACTTGTAGCACGTCTCTCAGCCCCGCTGCCCTCACGGCCGCGACAACCTCGGCGGACAAGGAGCCATTGCCGATCAGCAGCGCGCGCAGATTCGGGACCGCTTTGCGCGCGTTCTTTATCGCTCGCACAAAGGTCAACGGATCCTTGTGAGCCACCAATTGTGCGACTTGTACCACTAACGGCGACCCAGCAGGCACACCCAGCGTAGCGAGAACGGTGGCCGACGCCGGAGTAACTCGACGATCCAGGTCCGTGCCGCTTGGAATGACCGTGATGCGCTCGTCGACGATTCCACTCGAACGCAACCCCGCGGCCACGGCTGACGAGATCGCGATGATCGCTTTCGCGCGGGAGTACTTCCAGCGCGTGCCTGAATTGTTGCGCAACTTGAAATCGACCCGCCGGGTGACAACGAGGCGAGTCGGCGTGCCGACTGTGGCCAGCGCGGCCAAGCCAACGGCGTGACCGCTATGGGCGTGGACGATTTGGGCGTTGTGAGAATTGATGATCCGGCGCAGCGCCAATACAGCGAACGGGTCGAACTCGGCGAACGGACGCAACGGATGTACCTCGAGGCCCATGGCCCGCGCGCGCGCCGCAAGAGGCTCACCAGCCCGCGCGGCGAGCACCGAGCGAACGCCCAAGTCCTCGAGCGCGCCGGCGAGCCAGAGGGCCTGGCGTTGGCCGCCACGCCAACCACGCTCGGCGTCGACGTGCACAACCGTCAGCCGGTCGATAGAATGACGGTGCATGACGGTGGAAAGAATACTCCTTGTCTCGCTCGACAACCTCGGGGACCTGGTGTTCGCATCGGCCTTGCCGCCGGCGATCAAGGCACGCTACCCGCATGCGACCATCGGCCTGTGGTGTAAGGCGTACACGGCTGATATTGCCCCGCTGTTTCCCGACGTGACCTGGACCACCGCCGCCGATCCCTTTTGGGACGACGCCCCCGGTCGGCCGAAAGGCAGCATCGGCCCGTTTATGGCGTCCATCGGCGAGGTGCGGCAGCAGGGGTTCGACGTCGCGCTCATTGCGTCGCCCCAGTGGCGCGTTGCCGCGGCCGTCGCGCTGGCCCGTGTCCCCAAACGCATAGGGCAACGCCGCAACTTTAATCGGGGGTTGTTGACCGATGTCCTGCCGCCAGCGAGCCGTCAGCGTCCCGTCGTCGCCGATCTGGGATCTCTTCTAGTACCGCTCGGCATCGATCCGGTCGGCCTCACAACTTATTTAGATCCCGCCGGACTCGAACCGCTGCGATCGGCCTATAAAGTGCGACTCGGACAATCCCCGGTCGCTGCAATTAATCCGTTCGTGACATTATCCCCAGTTGGGATAGAGTGGACCATCTGGGTCGAAGTCGCGCGAATGCTCACAGCACGCGGGGTGCGCGTCGTTTGGCACGGTACCGCGGCACAACTCGCGACGTTCCGACAGCAGACGCCAGAGTGGGAGGCGACATGGTGGTGCTCGGATGAATTCTCCAATGGAAGCCTCCGGGAGGGTGCCGCCGTGTTAGCCAGCGCCGACGTCTATCTCGGGTGCGACTCTGGCCCGTTGCACCTGTCGGGAGCCTTGGGCGTGCCGACCATCGGCGTATATCCGAATGCGTCGAAACTGCCACGCTTCGCCCCGCAAGGGCGGGGACCGTCCCGTATCGTCAGTGGCGAGATCACGGCTGAGGCGATCATGTCGGCATTCGAGTTACTTTCCACCTAATGCTCTATATCTGCATTCCAGCCTACAACGAGGCGGAGACCATCGGTCTCGTCCTCTGGAAGATTCGCAAGGTCTTTCAAGAATTCCCGCGCGACTACGCGCTGGCCGTCTACGATGACGGCAGCACGGACGCGACGGCTGAGGTGCTGAAGCCGTACGCGGAAGTGCTGCCGCTCACCGTGCTCGGTGGCTCAGAGCGCGGGCACGCGGGTTATGGAACGGCAGTCGACGCCCTCTGCCGCTGGGCGACGCAGCGGACGCGGTACGCGCGGCGGGATGCCATGATCCTGATGCAGGGCGATTTCACGGATCAGCCGGAGCATCTGCCAGATCTCGTGAAGCGATTCGAGGGCGGAGCCGACATTGTGGTGGGCGAGCATCCGATCGACCCGAAGATGCCGCGCGAGGTGCGGCGGCTGCGGCGAGCGGCGCAATGGTTACTGAAGCCTTTCGTAACCGTGGAGGGCGTCAGCGATCCGTTCGGAACTTTCCGGCTCTTTCGGATCTCTGTCCTACGCGACACGATCAAGCGGCTGGGAGACGCGCGGCTGGTCGAGCGAGACGGATGGCCGGGGAATGTGGAGCTACTGCTGAAGACGGCGCCGGCGGCGCGCCGCATTGAGGTCGCGCAGCTCGACGCGCGTTACGATCTCAGATCCCGAGCGACGCGCGTCCGCCCCTGGGCGGACGCGGTGACGGTCTTCCGCTTCGGGAGCGTCGCCCGTTCGCTTAGAGCGTCGGCCCGCTGAACCGCTCGCGCAGGCGTCGGGCGGTGTCGGGACTCACGATGCGAATGATCAGATATACGATCGCGCCGACGATCGCGACCGTGATCGCGAAGCGCAGCAGCATAAAGGCCAGCACGAACAACCCGCCGAACAGGCCGAAGAAGAGCTTCAGCAGAAACAGGCCGGCGAGGGCGAATAGGCCGATAACGAAGATGGGACGCAGCATGGTGCAGTGCTCCGAAACGGTGTCTTCCCAATATACGGGATTCCCACGGCCGGGGTTTCAGCGTCGGTTGACTTGCGTCTCCCGTTGCTGGAGCCCGTCGCCTTTCGGCGCCGGGGTTCAGCATGGCTGACACCGCGGACGTCATTGTCGTTGGGGGCGGCGGCATAGGGCTCGCGGCCGCTTTGGCCGCCGCGGGTCGAGGCCTCTCGGTCGCGCTGGTTGCCGAGCGGCGGGCAGGCGAGGCGTTTCCGGCGGCCGCTGGGATTCTGGCGCCTCCGTCGCTCGAAATGGGAGAGCGTTCGGCGACCGGGCCAGAACACGCATTCGCCATGGCGGCGCGCGATCGATATCCCAGCTATCTCGAGCAGCTGGCCGAGCTGTCTGGGATCGCGGTGCCGCTCAATCGCCTTGGATTATTGCACCTCGTGTTGGACGAGGCCGTAGCGACGCGCGAAAAGGTGCTCCGCATTCCC
>DASRDS010000046.1:0-16919 GCA_035652495.1 Gemmatimonadaceae bacterium | reverse complement strand
CTGCCGGCGTGGGCGATCGTCAGTGACAAGCGTCGGCATCACATCGCGCGTGTGACCGCGCTGATCGATGAGTGGGCGAGGGCGCTTGCGCTCGGTGATGCCGAGCGTGAGGAGTGGCATGATGCGGCGCGGTTTCATGACGCGTTGCGCGATGCGCCGGACGCGATGTTGCGCCAGTTGGCGCCGGGGTTTCCGGTGCCTGATACCAACGTGCTGCATGGCCCGGCCGTCGAGCAACGTCTCCGTCTGAACGGGGAGACGCGCACGGGACTCTTGGATGCCGTGCGTTGGCATACGATCGGGCACAAGGGATGGACGCGCACCGGGAAGGCGCTCTATATGGCCGACTTCTTGGAGCCCGGGCGGTCGTTCGCGCGGGACGAGCGTACCTATCTCGCTCAGAATCTGCCGCATGACTTCGATGGGACGTTTCGTCAGGTCGTGCGCATTCGATTGGAATGGACGCTCCGCGAAGGGAAGCCGCTGTTTTTGGAAACCGTGGAGTTATGGAATTCCGTTCGGTCATAGCGCTCGCTTCGCTTGCCCTCGCTTCGCTCGCGCTCGCGTGCACACGGCAGGAGCGCGTGGACAACGGTGTGATAGACAAACCGAGCGAACGCGTGCGTGTGGAGGTGCTCAATGCCACGAAAGTGCACGGGTTGGCCCGAAGGGCCACCGAGTATCTCCGCGACCGCGGATTCGACGTCGTCGCGTCCGGCACGGCGCACGATCAACGCGACACGACGCTGATCCTGGACCGCACGAACCATCCCGTGTGGGCCGGTCGGGTGGCGCGAGCGTTCAATGGCGCGCACGTACAGCTCGCGCCCGATACGTCACGCTACGTGGATATCACGGTCTTGCTCGGCGCCACGTGGCGACCGCCGGCCGAGCCGTTCTACCCTTAGTCATCCACCGGCTCCCGCGCGCGCTTCCGGTTCTCAGCCAGGTGCCGGTCATAGATCGTTTGCGGTTCAGGCGTGAGCACCAGCCGGACATCGACTTGCTCACGCCGTACGAGGTTGTCGAACTCATCGTACGTCGCGGGTTCAGGCCCGCCCATATCTTCTACCTGAAGCCAATACATCGCCCGAATCGAGTCGACCCGCACGCGCTGGCTGTCGCTCAACGCGATGCCCAGTAACGGATCGGGTGTCGGCGCCCGCCGCGGGCGCGGACGCATGTCGGCCTCCATCATCCCGCCAGTGGTCTGCAGACCGCCGCCGGCCTGTCCACCGAGCGTGCACGCCGCCAACGCCAGGGCGACCGCGCTGGCACCAGGGATACGCATCGTCAGCAGCCGGTCGGTGAGCCGGACAGTTTCTTCCCGCCGAAGTAATTCCAGTCGAGTCCGACGATCCGGCTGCCGGTGTACGACGAAGCGAGAGCTTGCAGTTTGGCGTTGGGATATGTCGCCATGATGAAATCCGTGCTCGGCGGAATGTTGGTCGCGGTCACGGTGCCGCCGGTCGACACGACCTCCATCGAGTCTGCCGACGTAAAGGCGGACGCGAACTGAATGACGACGTTGACCGTGTACGTCGAGCTCGAGTCCTTTAGCTCGCTCGGGATGTCAGTTTTCCAGCTGTGATCGGCCTGGTAGTCGTTCAGCCCGTTGCCGCCACCTTGCAAGTTGCCGCCGCCGCCTCCCTCGCACCCGCCGCCCGTACAGGCGGTCTGGGTGAGCACGAAGAACAGGAGGGCGGTCACGTAGATAGCACGCATCGAATCAATCTCCGATTACGGTGAAAAAGACGGAGTCGCTGGTGAAGGCGCTGAAGATCCCCAGGCCCCCGTGTACGTTCGTCGCCGGCTCGTTCAGGTCGCGCGAATCCTGCTCGCGAGAGGCGTACAACGCGGCGTACTCCGGCGGCACGCGATAGAGTCGCACGCGCTGCAGCCCGAGATAGTGCACTTCCGATATCCCGATCACGGCGCTGTCGCCCTGTGTAGGCGCCGAGGTGAAGGCGGAGGAGGTCGTGGTGCCACCTCCACTCGGCAGACCGGGAATGCTCCTCGGGTCCTGCGCCGCGGAATTGACGACGGTGAAATAGTCGTTCTTGGCTCCATTGGACCAGCGGATGACGATGCTGGCGCTTGGCATCGACCTGGTGGTGTCGATGACGAACTGTGTGCTGGAGATCGTCAGTCCCGTCGGACTTGCCGGAACGATCGTCCGGGCGGTTGCGGCCTCCGAGCCGACCGTCACGGCGAGATCGAACGTATCGCCGATCGCCACCGTGAGGTCCGTGCCGGCGTAGTGGTAGTATCCGGCCGCCGCGGCGGTCGGCGTCAACGTGTAGGTGACGCCGCGCGTCGTCAGGGTCACGGTCGCATCGCTAATGGGCGTGCCGACGGTATCCGACGATGTCAGCGGCACGGTCGACGTGATCTCGACGTCGGATACCGGTTGGTAGGCGTACAGGTATCCCCGTATGACCAGCCGCTGCTGGTACGGAAGCGTGGGTGGCGCCGCGCATCCGGCCGCGAGGAGGGCCACGAGAGCCGTCCGCGTCATTTGATGGAGAAGGAGAGGTCGATGCTCGGGGTGAACCCGAGGTTGTTCACGTCGGTGATCCCGACCGGATGCTTCGTCACGTCGAACGTGCGGTACCACAGGTTCGTGTGATTGGACACGTTGAAGATCGACGCACCGATCTGCCAATCGAACCACGACGCGCCCCGAAACGTGCGAAACACGGCGACATCGAGCCGCTGGTACGACGGGAGCCGCTCGGCATTCTTGCCGCTCAGGTGGATGTAGTCGTCGACCGCCCCATTGAGCAGCGTGATCGAGTAGTCGCTCTCGGGCGCGGTATAGGGATGCCCCGAGCCATAGACCCACGTGCTCGAGAACGTCCACGGTCCGAGCGCGTAGCTCCCCACCGCCTTGACCTCGTGCTTTTGATCCTGATCCGCCGGAAACGGCATCCCGCCATTGATCCGCGGGATCGTATACATGGCCTGCGCGAGCGTGTAGCTGATCCATCCGGTGAACGCGCCGAACTTGCGTTGGAGCAGCAACTCGATGCCTTGCTCGCGGCCGTTGCCATAGAAGAACTCATCGTTCTGGGTGGCCGACGGACCGGCGATCTCCAACGCCGCGCGTCGTGAGACGACCGCCACCCCTCCAAGGATTTTGTCGTACGCTTCGACGTTGATGAGATAGTTCGCGGGGTCGAAGCTCACGCCGACGAGGCGATGCTCGGCGCGCGTCATGGGGTGCCCGCGGTCCGCGAGGAGCCAGAAGTCGCGGCTGCCCGTCGCGATGTTTTCGTTCTCGACGCGATTGACGAACTGATCGTAGCGCCCCCACGCCGCTTTCAGTTTCCACTCGGACGCGAGTCGATACGTGATCGAAGCCCGCGGCTCGCCATACCAGGCCGAGAGCAGGTCATAGTGCACGGCGCGGACACCGACGGTGAGGCGGAGCGCGTCGGTCAGCGTCCAATCGTTCTGGAGATAGCCGGCCGCGAGCCGCGCCGAGGTATGGAGATGGATGTCGCCGCTGCCGAGGATGACCACGCCCCCGCCGGTCGGAACGGTGAAGTCGTACGCGGAGCGGTTGCCGGTCAGCCACAGGCCGGCCGAGACCTTGTCTCGTTGCGTCAACTGCAGCGCGTTGTCGAGTCGGAGCGTGTTGTCATCAACCGCGTTGCTCTCGACCAAACCGCCTTGATCGCCCCGGCTGACATAGTGGGACGTCGAGGCAATCAGGTTGGACGAGAGGCGCGGGTCCCACTGGCGGAACCAGCGCACGCTCGCGCCCTGATTGCCCCAGTGGGTGAGATTGTTGCCGGCCAAGGCGCCCGGGGCCGATTCCAGCAAATGATCCTCGCCACCGTAATAGCTGACGGCCAGCAGATCGCGGTCGGTCGGCCGGTACGAGCCCTTGCCATCGAGGTCGTAGAAGTAGTAGGACGGCTGCACGTTGACGGGCTTGCCGCTCGACACGCGCATGCCATCGGATGACCCAGGGGTCGAGCCCGAGCTCGCAAAGTTGAACAGTTTTTCGAACAGCGAGCTCTGGATGATGTCGGAGTACGAGCGGCGTCCCGCGACCAGGATCGAGCCCCGACCCAGCGGGATCTCCGCTTCGCCGCGCGCGCTGAGCAGTCCGACGCCGCCGCTCGCGCGCAGATGGTGTTCGTCGCCGCTCTTGCCCGTCAGGTCGACGACGCTCGAAACCCGGCCCCCATACTCCGCCGGATACGCACCGGGAAAGAGCCGGACGTCTTTGACGGCGTCGGCGTTGAAGGCGCTGAATATTCCATAAAAATGGTCGACCTGGTACACGGTCATCCCATCGAACAGCACGAGATTTTGATCGGGCGTGCCGCCGCGCACGTACAGGCCCGATGTCGCATCGCTGGTCGCGCTGATGCCCGGAAGCATCTGCAGGGAGCGGAACACGTCGACCTCGCCGACCGACGGCATGGTCGCGATCTGCTGGGTCGAGATGGCGATCGCCTCGACGTCGCTCGTGACATCCAACGCCTGCTTGGCTCCCCCCGTGACCGCCACGCGCTCGAGGTGAGCCGGCGTACGCGTCAATCGCACCATCATCGGCCTCTGAACGAGCCGCGTGTCGAACGGGATGTCGCGCGAGCCGTATCCTATGTAGTGCACGCGCAGGATGTGCGGTCCGTAGGGCACGTGGACCAAGACGAACCGACCGTCGATGTTCGTGCGCGTCGCGAGACCGAGGGCGGGGATCGAGACGGCGGCCGAAGGGAGCGTCTCGCCCGACGCCGAGTCGCGGACCACGCCATCGATGGTGCGCCCCTCCTGCGCCCCGGCTGATGCCGCGACAACCGCTCCCAAGCCCAGCATGCGTAGTCTCCATCCCATGTCACTAGCACGACCGTCCGGGGGCGGCGCGCGTTATATCGGCATGGCGACCTAACGCGGATCGGTCGTCGCGAGTCATGGTAGTAGAGAGGCATGGGCAACAACGGGGCGGCGCGAGACGGGTCAGAGAGCGACGAGCAGCTCGTCGCACGCGTGCGCGCGGGCGACGTTGTCGCCGTGGAGCGCCTCGTGCAACGGCATGTGGACACCGCGTTCGCCGTGGCGCTGGCCATCATTGGTAATCGCGATGACGCGGAGGATGTGTGCCAGGACGCGATCGTGCGCGCGCTCGAGCGCATAGCCGACTGCCGGCGTCCGGACCGCTTCGGCGCGTGGCTCGCGGAAATCACACGCAACCACGCGCACAGCCTGCGTGCCCGTCACCGGCTTCGAAACGCGGAGCCGCTCGTGGACGACTCGGCGTTCGCGCGGGGTCTCGCGAGCGACGGCGCCGAGCTGGCGGATTTGCGGCGACGGTTGGAAGCGGCGCTCGGCGCGCTGTCCGAGGCGCAGCGGCTCATCGTCTTGCTGCACGACCTGCAAGGGTATCAACATCAGGAGATCGCCGGCATGCTGCGGATCTCGGAGACCGCATCCCGACAGTACCTCTTCGTGGCGCGGAAGCATTTGAAGGCCTCTCTCGGGACTACGTTGATCGAGGATTACTTTCGTGAACGATGATCCGGTCGATCTGTCGGTGGTGGGCCTCTCCGCCGACCCGGCTGCCCGCGCGGCGCTTGTCTCGAGAATCGTGGTCAAGTATCTCGAGCGCCGGCGGCAGCGTGCCTCGTTGTGGCGCGGAGTGGTCGACCACGCGAAGCCGGCGATCGCGCTGGCCGCCGCCGGCGTGCTCGTCGCGGCGGCCCTATCGGCGGCCGCCGCGCGACGGCCGGCCGTTGTCACGACCCTGGCCATTCCGGATCCCGTCGAGCGCTGGATGATGAGCCCCGCGATGCCGACCTCACTCGAGGTCATGATCGCCATGGCGGAGATGCCACGATGAGCGAGGACTCCCGCGCGCGAGCTCAGGCCGGTCTGCTCTTGGTGCTCGTCTACATCCTGGGAGCGGCGACCGGCGGCGGGCTGGCATACGCCATCCGCCAGCGGCCGCCCCAGTTCCACTTGCAGGCTCCCATGGGGTCCGGGAGCGGCCCTGTGCTACGCGGGCTCGATGCGCTCGGCCTGACCGATGAGCAACGGCAGGCCATACAGCGAATCGTCGAGCGCAGTCAGCCGCGGACGGACTCGATCCTCAATCAGACGCTGCCTTCGCTCCGAGAAGAGGCGGATTCAATGCAGGCTCGGATCCGCGCCGTTCTAACCCCCGAGCAGCGCCGTCGATTCGACGCGATGCCCACGGTCCGGGCGCCCTAGGCGCTCTACCCGCAGCTGCCCGCACGCGGCGCTGATATCGATGCCGCGGCTTTTGCGAAGTGCTACTTCGACGCCACGTTTTCGTATTGCCGCCATGAACGCCGCGGTCGCCTTCGTGCTGCTCGCCGAGAAACCGAGCGCGCCGCCCGGGTGCAGCGGAATGAGGTTGACGAATGCGCCGCACGCGCGTGCCAACGTCGCCAGCTGCCCTGCCTGAGCCACGCTGTCGTTGACGCCGCCGAGGAGGACATACTCGAAGGTCACGCGCCTGACAAAGCTCTTGGCGGCATCGATGACGTCCGCGAGCGGGTACTTGGTGTTGATCGGCATGAGCTTCTGCCGGAGCTCATCGGTCGGCGCGTGTATCGAGAGGGCCAGCCGGAATTGCTCGGGACGTGCCGCGAGCGCTTGGATTCCGGGTAGAACGCCGACCGTCGAAACGGTGATGTGCCGGGCACCAATGCCGAGCGCGCCGGGGTCGTTCAGCAAAGAGAGCGCAACGTCTGCCGCTTTCCAGTTCATGAGCGGCTCGCCCATGCCCATGAACACGATATTCGTCGGACGAAGGCCCAGAAGTATGAGTTCCCGAACTTGGCCAACAATCTCGAAGGCGCTGAGATTCCGAGAGAATCCCATGGCTCCCGTCGCACAGAACGCGCACTGCAGCGCGCACCCGGCCTGGGACGAGATGCACAACGTCAGACGGTTCTGCTCGGGGATCGCGACGGTCTCGATGCCCTCGCCGTCATGAAGTCGAAACAAAAACTTCTCGGTCCCGTCTTGCGAACGCTGACGCGCGTCCAGCGCGAGACGCGGCAGCGAAAACGCGGCGGCGAGTCGGTCCCTGAGACCGACGGGCAATTCGGTCATTTCGGCGAACGACGCCGCGGGATTCCGCCACAGGCGGCTAGCGACCTGACGGGCACGGTACTCGGGCTCGGCCGCCTCATGCATGAAGCGCCCGAGCCTAAGTTCCGCCTCGGCGCGTGGCAGGTCGAGCAGGTTGTCCATGGGTCCCGTACGGTTAGTTTTCAGTATCTGGATGAAGACTAACCGACCAATCCGGGGGACGTGACGCCCGCCTACGACTCCCCCGCGGCGACCGCGTTACGCACCGACTATGCTGGTGCGCTGCGGGCCGCCGATGCGGGCCGGACCGTGCGTTTGGGTGGGTGGGTACACCGCTCGCGCGATCTCGGCGGCATCGTATTTCTGGATCTGCGAGACCGAGCCGGTCTCGTGCAGGTCTCGTTCGATCCCCGCTGGACTCCACCCGATGTCCTCGCCCTCGCCGGCTCGGTCGGCGTCGAGAGCACCGTGCTCATCTCGGGCGAGGTGGCGCCGCGGCCATCGGACGCTCGGAATCCCGAGCTCTCGACGGGCGATGTCGAGGTGCGTGCGACGACGTTGCGCGTCGTGGGCCCTGCCCTTACGCCCGCTATTCCCGTCGCGCGCGGCAAAGGTGAGCAGTTGCCCGCCGAAGAGCTGCGCCTGCGCCATCGTTATCTCGATCTGCGTCGTCCCGAGCTGCAGGCAAATTTGATGCTGCGGCATCGGCTGATGCAGGTCGCGCGGTTGTACCTGACGGCTCACGGCTACTTAGAGATCGAAACGCCGATTTTGACGCGGCCTACACCCGAAGGCGCGCGCGACTATCTGGTGCCGTCGCGTGTGCACGAGGGCGAGTTTTATGCGCTTCCTCAGTCGCCACAGCTGTACAAGCAGCTTTTGATGGTGTCTGGATACGATCGATACTTTCAGATCGCGCGATGCTTTCGCGATGAGGATTTGCGAGCAGACCGGCAACCCGAATTTACGCAAATCGATATCGAGTCGAGCTTCATCGAGCGCGAAGACATTTTGCGATTGGCGGAGGGGTTACTCCGCGATCTCTTCGCCGAGGCGGGCATCACCATCCCGGACCAGTTCCGTCGGATGACGTATGCCGAGGCGATGGAACGATATGGGTCGGATCGCCCCGATCTGCGCTATGGCCTCGAGCTCTTCGATTCGAGCGACGTCTTCCGCGAGACCGATTTTACGATTGCTCGTACGGCGTTGGCGAATGGTGGGAGAGTGAGAGGTATCCGGGTGCCGGGTGGCGCGAGCTTTTCGAGAAAGCAGGTCGATGAGCTGGAAGCCCTGGCCAAGGGCGCGGGAGCAGGCGGATTGGTGAGGCTGAAGAGAGCAGGGAACGGCATCGAGGGGCCAGCCGCGAAATTCCTCGCTGATGGCGCCGCTGATCGGCTGGCGTTGGCCGAGGGCGACCTGGCGCTCTTGGTCGCCGACCGGGATGGTGTCACGAATCCGGCCCTGGATCGTGTTCGACAGGAGGTCGCCCGTCGCACGAACGTCGTGCCGGACGACGCCAAAGAGTTCCTGTGGGTGTTGGACTTCCCGATGTTCGAGTGCGATCCCGAGACTCGACAGCTGGCGGCCATGCACCACCCGTTCACCGCGCCGCACCCTGACGACGTTGGTCTGCTGGACACCGCCCCCGACCGCGCCCGCGCGGTCGCGTACGATGTCGTGCTCAACGGTACCGAGCTCGGCGGTGGCAGTGTCCGTATCAGCGATCCCCTGCTTCAGGAGAAGGTCTTCGGTCTCCTCGGCATCGACGAAGAGACCGCGCGTGCGCGGTTCGGCTTCCTACTCGAAGGCCTCCGAGGTGGCGCCCCGCCACATGGCGGCATCGCGTTCGGGTTCGACCGGATCGCGATGATGCTGGCCGGCGCCACCTCACTTCGGGACGTGATCGCGTTTCCGAAGACCACCGCGGCCCGCGCGCTGTTCGAGGGCGCGCCGTCGACGGTACCCGTGGCCGACCTCGAGGCGCTACACCTCAAGTGACCGATACCGTCGTGACACAGCGCCTCTCCACCGAGGGCGCCGATCTCTTGACGCTCGCCGGTGTGAATGACGCGAACCTCATCGAGCTGCAGCGCCTGTCCGGCGCCAAGGTCGCGTTGCGTGGCGATGCCATTTCGCTGTCCGGCCCCAGCGACGCCGTCGATCGTGCCGCCGCCGTGGCGATGCGGATGATCGAGGCCGCGCGGCAGCGGGCGCCGGTAACGCCTGATGACGTCATGCGGATGCACTCCGAGGACTGGCAGCCGAATACGTCTTCGGCTCCGGACGTCACTCGCATTGCGTTGCCCGGTGTGCGCAAAATCATCCAGCCGAAGACACCGGGACAGGCGGAATACCTGGCGCAGATCGCCGAGAACGACATTGTCGTCGGCATTGGCCCAGCGGGCACCGGTAAGACCTATTTGGCTGTCGCGGCTGCTGTCGACGCACTCATGCGAAAGCGTGTTCGTCGCATTGTGCTGGCACGCCCCGCGGTCGAAGCTGGCGAGAGCCTCGGGTTTTTGCCTGGCGACATGCAGGCGAAGGTCGATCCCTATCTGCGCCCGCTCTACGATGCGCTCGATGAGATGATGCCAGCCGAGCGCATTCAGCGAGCGTTGGAGACACGAACGATCGAGATCGCGCCGCTCGCCTTTATGCGCGGACGCACGCTGGGTGACGCGTTCGTCATTTTGGACGAGGCGCAGAACGCGTCGAACTTGCAGATGAAAATGTTTTTGACGCGACTCGGCGTGAACTCGAAGATCGTCATCACGGGCGACAAGACGCAAATCGATCTGCCTCGCCGGGAAGAGTCGGGATTGATTCAGGTTGAACGAATCTTGAGAGACATCGACGGGATTGCGTTCCACTACTTCACGGACGCCGACGTGATCCGCCACCGCTTGGTGCGCGACATCATCAAGGCGTACGCGTCGGACGAGGGCGCCTGATCACCGTGAATCTCTGGCGGCAGCTCGACCGGATCGCCCCTCGGGCGGGAGTGCAGCGGACCATCATGGTCGTGCTGTCCCGCGCGGCGGTGATCGTCGGTCTGTCGCTGGCCACGCTGTTCATGTTCTCGTTCCACGATCAGCATGACGGCGGGCCGACGCACCTGATTGGCCACTTCCTGTCGAACCTGCTCGTGCTGTCCGTGTTCGCGGGCACGCTGGCGCTGTACCGTCCACAGCTGTACAAGTCGTTCCGCGCGGTGGCCCTGTTCGCGCTGCTCTTCCTCGGCGTGCTCGCCGTGGCGGCGGCGGTCGCCCGTTCGGAAACGCCGCACGTGGAGTTCATCCCCATCGCGATGATGGGGATTCTGCTCAGCGTTCTGTTTGACCCCAGGGTCAGCGTATTCGCCGCCCTGGTGCTGGCGGCGCTGATCGATATCCAGCCCGGCTATCACGGCACCGACGCCCCGTTCATCCTGCTCGTCGGCGGCGTCGCCGCGGCGTTCAGCGTCCGCGTCATTCGCCGGCGGGACCAGTATTTCTTCTCGATCCTCGTCACGGCGGCGGCCTATGTGATGGCCGAGGTCGCGATCGGGCTCACGGACGGCTGGCCGGCCCGGCAGATCTGGTGGGGGATCGGGTTTGGCGTCGCGAACGCCGTCGTGTCGATCGCCCTGGCGATCATGCTCCTACCGACGCTCGAGGAGCTGACCGGTGTCGACACCTATCTGAAGCTTCTGGAGTGGTCGGACCTCAACCGGCCGCTCATGCAGCGTCTGTCGGTCGAGGCGCCGGGCACGTTTGCGCACAGCATGCGTCTCGCCAATCTGGCCGAGGCGGCCTGCAATGCGATCGGCGCGAACGGTCTCCTGTCGCGCGTCGGGGCCTACTACCACGACATCGGCAAGCTCAAGAAGCCGGAATATTTTGTGGAAAACCAGCCGCGCGGCCGGAATCCACATGACAAGCTGAAGCCTGCGACGAGTGCCGCGATCATCCGGAATCACGTTCGCGAAGGGCTCGAGCTGGCGGTCGAGAATAACCTTCCGGCTGGCGTGCGCTCGTTCATCACTGAGCATCATGGCACCGCGCCGATCACATATTTCCTGGAAAAGGCGAGGGAGCGCGATGGCGCGACCAATCCCGCGGACTTCGCGTACCCGGGCCCGATTCCACAGTCGGCCGAGACGGCTATCTGTATGCTGGGAGACGGGATAGAGGCGTCGGCTCATGTGTTGCATGACCCGACTCCAGCCAAGATCAGAGATGTGATTGATCACATCGTGCGGCAGCGGATCGATCAGGGGCAGCTTCGGGATGCGCCGCTGACGCTGCGGCAGCTCGAGGTCATCAAGGAGCAGTTCGCGCGCGTGCTCGTCGGCATGTACCATCACCGGATCGACTACCCCACGACGGGTGGCGGCGTCACCTCCGAGTTCGCCTCGGTCTCGACTCCGTGAGTCTGGCTGTGTCAGTGTCTACGGACGGGGTGCGCATC
The DNA here is from genome assembly GCA_035652495.1 of Gemmatimonadaceae bacterium. Lineage (GTDB taxonomy): Bacteria > Gemmatimonadota > Gemmatimonadetes > Gemmatimonadales > Gemmatimonadaceae > DASRDS01. The sequence goes on along the minus strand of DASRDS010000046.1, from coordinate 5,393 downwards.
CCGCTCGCCAGGACTCGGGTCGCTGAGATCGCGCGGGCCTCGTTGCGCGCGGAGCGTGTCCGTGAGGCGATGCTTTCGATCGCGTTCGTGACCTCCGCTGCCATCGCCAAGCTCAATCGGAAATACCTCGGCCACCCCGGTCCGACCGATGTGATCTCGTTCGCGTTTGGCGATCCGCTGGTGGGCGATATCTACATCAGCCCTGATGTCGCTCGCAGAAACGCGCGAGAGTATGGCGTCGGTATCCGCGAAGAGCTGGCGCGATTGGTCATACACGGGGTTCTGCATGTCGCCGGGCGCGACCATCCCGATCAGGGGAGAGTCGCTTCAGCGATGTGGAAGCGCCAAGAGCGCCTGGTCAGGCGGGTGCTGACCGCATGACACCCGCCGCGATTATTGCCGCCATTGTCGCCGCGGTCGCGACGGGTATCGCGACGCTGTCGGCCGTCGCGGACACCGCCACGCTGGCGTTCGACGACGACGAAGAGCCTCCGAATACAGATTTTGCCGAACGCCGTCGGCTTCACCGTGCGTTCGCCCTCGTCAAAGTCCTCGCGCAACTGACAGCCGGCGCTGCGGCGGCCCGGGCCCTCGGGCTGCACGTAGAAGGTGGTCTGGCCCGAAGCGCCGGGCTGATCGCCGTGCTGGTCGCGCTACTACTCGCCGAAGCCCTCGGCCGCGTACTCGGCACTGTATTCCGCCGTCAGACGACCGAGCACCTGGCGTTCTTCGCCCGGTGGATCGAGCGCCTGTTCGCGCTCTATCTCGCGCCCGCCGCCCGCTTGGACCGCTGGCTCAGTCGCCTCCTGGTGGCACCGCCACCGGATGCCGAGGCGCGTGAAGAACGCTCTGAGCAATTTCGGGAGGTCGTCTCGGAGGTCGTATCCTCTAAGGGCGACGTCTCGGGCCCCGGCGCCCAACTCCTCGAAGGCGCGCTCTCGCTCGGCGAGATGGTCGTGTCCGACATCATGGTCCCGCGCGTGGATATCCTCGGCATCGATGTCAGCACACCGTGGTCCGAGGTGCTCGACCGCCTGAGAAGCGCCGAGCATGCGCGACTGCCCGCGTACGCCGATACGCTCGACGACATTCGCGGTGTGTTGTACGCAAAGGACACTCTCCTGGCTGCCATCGACGGTACCGAGCCCACGGGCGGCTGGCAGTCGCTCGTTCGGCCAGCCAAGTTCGTCCCCACGACGAAAGCGCTGAACGCGCTGTTGGCCGAATTCCGGTCGAGCCGCACGCACATCGCGATCGTCGTCGACGAATACGGCGGCACGAGTGGGCTCGTCACTATCGAGAACATCCTCGAAGAGATCGTCGGCGACATTCGTGACGAGCACGATGTCGAGGAGCCGATGGGCATCCGGCACGAGGACGGTCGCTGGTGGGTCGCCGGCCGCGCTTCCCTCGATGACCTCGAAGCCCTGGTCGGCCACGAGTTCGAGAGCGAGGACCAGGCGACGACCGTGGGCGGCTGGGTCTACGAGAAGCTCGGCCGCGTCCCCCGGCCCGGTGAAGAGTTCATGGCCGACGGGTTTCGCGTCGTCGTCGAGCGGGTGCGACGTCGCGCGGTCGATCGCGTGTACTTCGAGCGGCTCACGCCGGCGACGTTCGAGATATGACCCTCTTCGCGCTCTTGGTCTTGATCGCGTTGCTGGCCGTGAATGCGTGGCTGGTCACGGCTGGGACGGCCATCCGGTCCGTGAGCCGCATCTGGCTGCGCCACTGGGCCCACCAGGACGGCCACACGGTGCCAGCGGTGAAGCTCTATCTGTCCCGGCCTGACCAGCTGCTACTCGCCGCCGGACTGGGCCTCACGGCGACGACGGTCTTGGCCGGCGCCATCCTGGGCGGCGAAACCTCGACGCCCATCGGGCTCGTCATCGCGCTCGCCGTCGCCGGCGGTATCGTGCTGATTGTGGGACAACTGATCCCCCGCGCGATTGGCCGGCGGTGGGCGAAGACACTGGTGCCGGTCGTCGTGCCCTCGCTGCAGGCGGTCGCCGTGCTCACGGCACCGCTCCTCTGGCTGGCGCGTGCCGCGCGAGCTGGCGTCGAGCGGCCGCGCGACGTCGTCAAGGACGTCTTTCGCGACGCACACCGGGAGGGCGTGGGACGGGTCGAAGACGTCGCGATCGTGTCGAGCGTGGTCAAGTTCGGCGGCCGCGTCGTGCGTGACGTGATGACGCCACGTGCCGATGTGTTCGCGATCGATGCGACGATGCCGGCGGCGCTCGCCGCCGAGGCCATTGCGCGGTCGGCGTACAGCCGGGTGCCGGTGTACCGAGGTAGTTTCGACGACGTCGTCGGCATGGTCCACACGTTTGACGTTTTGAAGGCGAAACCGAGCGATATGTTGCCCCTTCGTCCGATTGCACGTGCCGCCGTGGACGCGCGACTCGATGACGTCATGTTCGCGATGTTGCGGGACCGGGTGCATATGGCGGTGGTTGCCGATGGGGCCGGTCGCCACGTGGGCATCGTGACGCTCGAGGATTTGCTCGAGACACTCGTCGGAGAAATCGAGGACGAGCACGACGAATGACCGATCGCCTTCTCGATGATTTCCTCGCTGGGCAGCGAACCGCACTCGCTCGCGCCGTCAGCGTGGTCGAAAATCATCGACCAGGGTTCGATACGCTCTTGGGCGCCGTCCACAGTCGGATCGGCCGCGCCCGACGCATAGGGCTCACCGGTCCGCCGGGCGCCGGCAAAAGCACCCTGACCTCCCGGGTCGCTCAGTCATTCCGGCGCGGCGACCTGTCGGTCGGGATTCTGGCCGTCGACCCCACATCGCCGTACACGGGCGGTGCGCTCCTAGGCGATCGCGTGCGCATGGAGGACATCGCGCTCGATCGCGGGGTGTACATTCGCTCGCTTGCGACGCGCGGCGCCTTGGGTGGTCTCTCGGCCGCGACGCGTGAGGTCGCGGACCTTCTCGATGCCTTTGGCTTCGATCGCGTCCTGATCGAGACCGTGGGCGTTGGACAGAGCGAGCTCGATGTGGCTCGGACGGCCGACACGATCGTGGTGGTCCTCGTGCCCGAGTCCGGCGATAGCATTCAGGCGCTCAAGGCGGGTCTCATGGAGATCGCCGATATCTTCGTCGTCAACAAAGCCGACCGTCCCGGCGCTGACCGCCTGCGCCGCGACATCGAGACCGCGCTGCATTATCGTCCGGCGTCTGCCTGGACGCCGCCCGTCATCGCGACCGTCGGCATCAGTGGTGACGGGATTCCGGAGCTGTTGGCGGCGCTCGATGCGCATCACCAGTACCTTGTCGACAGTGGCGCGCTCGCCGAGCGGCGGCGGGTGCGCCTCAGGGAGCGCGTCGTCGACGTCGTCGATCAGCGGCTCAAAGCCCGTGTTTGGGACGATCCCAGCGCCAGCGAGTGGCTGGCGGCACGGCTCACACCGCTCGCGGCGGGTGAGACGACGCCGTTCGCGGTGGCCGACGAGCTATTGGAGCGATTCCTATGATCCGTCCGAGAGGCGAGCGGCGTGGCTGCTTCAGTCAGTTCGCGGGATGCCTGACGGTCATCGCGGTGTGCATCGGCGCGCTGTATGCGTTCGACGTCTATCTCGTCGCGCCTTGGGCGCATGGCGATGGACCGCTGCTGACGCGCACGTGGATCGGTCAGTTCCACACACCGGAAGGGCGCAGCGGCGCCCTCGAGCTCACGCTTTATCACACGTGGGACCAAGGGCGCCGGCGATACAGCTGGGACCGGCGTGGTCACGGTACCCTTGGCGGCACCGCGCGCTCGTGTGGTCTCGCGTCCTGGCCGCGCTACGATCTCACAGGATCAGCCAGTCGTTCGGGCGATGACGTCATCATCGTGATCGCTCCGCCAAGGCCTGCTCCCGCGGGCTTGTATCTCCATGAGCTACGCGGCTCCTGGTCCGGCGATTCTCTGCGCTTATCCGGCGTGCTCGCGACGTATGCGGGGACCACGAGCACGTATCACGGTGGTGCACCCGACGAGAATCAGCCGACGCATTTTACGCTGCATCCCGGCTCCGACGCCGATTTCGACAAGTTGTGCGGCAAGTAAACAGGGATTGGTGGGCGTCGTATTTCGACGACAAGTATTTGCAGGAATACGAGCCCATTTTTTCCGCCGCCGAGGATCGTCGCGATATCGCGCGATTGATTGAGGTGCTGGGGTTGCCTCTCGGTTCACGCATACTTGATGTGCCGTGCGGCCAGGGGCGCCACGCCCGTTTGTTGGCCGAGGCCGGCTTCGATGTCGTCGGCTTGGATTATTCGCGACATCTACTCGAGCTAGCGAAAAATGATTGGGATGGCGTTCGCTACATTCGCGGCGATATGAGAAAGATGCCGGCGCCATGGACGGGTCGGTTCGATGCGGTCGTGAATCTCTTCACATCGTTTGGATTTTTCTTGAATCCAGCCGATGATATGAAAGTCGTGCGGGAGTTCGCTCGTGTGCTCAAACCGGATGGCGTACTCGTCTGGCACGGCGCCAGCCGCGATGGCGTGATGTCCGGCTTCGTCGCCAAAGACTGGTGGCAGAGCAACGATGGGACCTTCATCGCGCACGAGCGCACGTTCGACCCGCTCTCCGGCATCATGTCGGTTTTCGTCCGGCAGGGAGACGCCGAGCGACAGTATCGCATACGTCTGTACACGGCGACGCGGCTCGCCGAACTCTTCGCGGCGGAGGGCCTAGTCGTCGAGGAAGCGTATGATGGTTGGACCGAGCGCCCACTGAGGCGTCGCACCGGCTCTATGACACTGGTCGCGCGTAAGTCGAGCCGGTAAAATTCGAGTGGGATGTCCAGACCAATCCGTGTACTGGTGGCGAAACCCGGACTCGACGGTCACGATCGCGGCGCCAAGGTTGTGGCCGCGGCGCTCCGTGATGCCGGGATGGAAGTCATCTATACGGGCCTGCATCAGACGCCCGAGATGATCGCCACGGCGGCGGTGCAGGAAGACGTCGACGTCGTCGGGCTCTCGATTCTGAGCGGCGCGCATATGACGCTCTTTCCTCGCGTGCTGGATTTGCTGCGCGCCGAGGGGCGCGAGGACATTCTGTTGACCGGCGGTGGCATTATCCCCAAGGAAGACATGGAGTCGTTGCAGAAGCTGGGTGTGGGCCGCCTCTTTGGCCCCGGGACGACCACCGGGGAGCTCGTGCAGTACATCAAGGCGTGGTTCGCCGAACGTCAGCGGCAAGAGGTGTGACCAGTCGCCTCCGTCAGCTCAGCGACGAGATCCGATCTCTCGAAGCGCGACTCGAATCCGGCGGTGGGCCGGACAAGATCGAGCGCCAGCACGCGCAGGGGAAACTGACGGCACGCGAGCGCGTCGCCGGTCTCACGGACCCCGGCACGCGCTTCATCGAGATCGGACTGCTCGTCGC
>DASRDS010000045.1:0-2619 GCA_035652495.1 Gemmatimonadaceae bacterium | reverse complement strand
CCCTTCCGAGCCAGCGTCTCCAAGTACAGATACGCCCATTCCGCCATCCGATCGACGTCAGCCAGCTTCGACAGATTGGGCGCCGCCTGATTCGGCGTGGTCCAATCGGTCAACGGCACACTTCGTAAGATCCACGCCTCGGCCGGCGTCAACGCAGACATACGCTGCTCCTCCTATTATTCTGACGCGTGATGTCATCACTTGATACGTGGCGTTCGGACACGCCCGGGTGTAAGACTCGGATTCACCTGAACAATGCCGGCGCGGCGCTGATGCCGTCCGTGGTCTCGGATGCGATCACCCGCCATATCCGCCTCGAATCCGAGATCGGCGGCTATGAGGCCCATGAGGCCGCCGAGACGGAGATTCGGGGGGTTTACGACGATCTCGCGCGATATATCGGGGCGTCGCCGGGCGAGATCGCGATCGTGGAGAACGCGACGGTGGCGTTCGCGCAAGCGCTTTCCGCCTTTGACCTCCGCTCCGGGGACGCCATCATCACGAGCCGGGCGGACTATCCCTCGAATCAGCTGATGTACCTGTCGCTCGCCCGGCGGCTCGGCGTCGAGATTCGACGGGCGGCGGATCTGCCGGAGGGCGGCGTCGATCCCGAGAGCGTGCGCGCGCTGGCTAGGGACGGGCGGTGTCGGGTGATCGCGATCACATGGGTCCCCACAAATTCGGGACTGATCCAGAATGTCGAGGCCATCGGGGCGATCGCCGAGGAGCTCGAGATCCCGTACATCATCGACGCCTGCCAGAGCGTCGGCCAGATCCCGATCGACGTGCGCCGGCTGAAATGCGACTTTCTCGGCGCCGCCGCCCGCAAGTTCCTCCGCGGACCCCGCGGCGTGGGATTCTTGTATGTCTCGGACAAGATCGCGGGTCGCGGCGCCTCTCCCCTCTACGTCGACATGCGCGGCGCGGACTGGACGAGCCCCAACACCTACGCGCTCGCCTCAGGCGGCCGGCGCTTCGAGAACTGGGAGTTCGCCTATGCCCTCGTCCTCGGCATGGGCGCGGCCGTCCGCTATGCGCAGACCGTCGGCGATGCGCAGTACCGACGGCCGGCGGAGTTGGCCGATCGACTCCGCACACTCCTCGCCAGCGTGCCCCAGGTGCGCGTGACCGACCTGGGTCGCCAGCGCGCCGCGATCGTCACCGCGGCGGTCTCGGGCCGCGATCCCGAGCACGTGAAGCTGGCGATGCGCGCGCGCAAGGTGAATATCTGGACGTCGGAGCCGCAAGAGGGCGCGAATGACGCGAGAGGCGAGGAGCTTCTGCGCCTCTCGCCCCACTACTACAACACGGAGGATGAGTTGGAGACCGCCGTCGCCACGCTGACCGAGATTTTGTCATGACGCGTGATGAAGCGCTTGCGCTCGTGCACGAGTACACCGCCAGTGAGTCGCTCCGCAAGCACATGCTCGCCGTCGAAGCCGCCATGCGAGCGTACGCGGAGCGCTGGGACGAAGACGAGGCCCGCTGGGGCCTCGCCGGACTCCTCCACGACTTCGACTACGAACGCTATCCGAACGCCGAGCACTCCCCGACTGAGGGACACCCCTCCGAAGGCGTCCGCCTCCTCCGCGAGCGCGGCTGTCCGGACGATGTGCTCGACGCCATACTCGGCCACGCCCAGTACACCGGCGTCGCCCGCAGCTCGCGTATGGCACGCACGCTGTTCGCCGTCGACGAGCTCACGGGCCTGATCACCGCGACTGCGCTCGTTAAACCGTCTAAGAAACTCGATGACGTCGACGCGTCTTCTGTGCGAAAGAAGATGAAAGACAAAGCGTTCGCACGCGGTGTCAGTCGCGAGGATGTCATCCAGGGCGCTCAGGAGCTGGGCGTCGATCTCGACGAACACATTACGTTCGTCATCGAAGCCATGAAACGAGAGTCAGCCGCGCTAGGTCTGTAGCTCCCTGTAGATCGCCACACTCTCATCGTCGAACAGCACCGCCACGATGCGATCATACTCGTCTTCGTGGCGGCGCATGACGCCGAGCGCGATCTCGGCGGCCTGACGCTTCGGAAACCCATACGCACCGGTCGATATCGCGGGAAACGCGATCGTCCTGATATCCCCCTGGCCGGCCGCGACGCGAAACACGCTCCCATACGTGCGCTCCAACACTTCAGCGTCGCCATCGGCGGGACCGACAGCATGAATCACATAGCGTGACGGGAGCCGAAACGCCGGTGTGATAACCGCTCCGCCAGGCGGGCAGCGTCCATGAACCCGACAGGCCTTGAGCAGCGCGGGGCCGGCAGCCCGATGGATGGCGCCGTCGACTCCTCCACCCCCCGCCAATGCTGAATTCGCGGCGTTGACGATCGCGTCAACGTCGAGCGTGGTAATGTCAGCCCGGATGATCTCAATGCCCATGAAACTCCACATCGGCGGGCAAGGCGCGGACGACGATGTGATCGTCGCTGAACCCGACCGGCGCGCGAACGACGATGCCGCCGGGTGGAGGCGTCACGCCGGCATCGATATGCACGCTCACGGTACCGCGGGCCTCGGATTCGTGAAATGACAGCACGCCGAATGGCGTGTGCAGGCCAGCGATCGCGACACCCGGCGTGAGCCAGGCGCGTTGGATACCGGCGCCG
>DASRDS010000044.1:0-30813 GCA_035652495.1 Gemmatimonadaceae bacterium | reverse complement strand
CATGGTGGGGGAGATCCGCGACCCGGAGACGGCGAACATCGCGGTGCAGTCGGCGCTCACCGGACACCTCGTCTTCACCACCGTGCACGCGAACAACGTGTTCGACGTGATCGGGCGCTTCATGCACATGAACGTCGATCTCTACGGCTTCGTCTCGGCGCTGAACGCGATCCTCGCGCAGCGGCTCGTTCGCCTGATCTGCAGCCACTGCGCCGACGATGACAAGCCCGACGCCGCGCTGCTGAAAGAATCCGGATTGACGCCGGCCGAAGCCGCGTCGTTCCGCTTCCGCGTCGGCCGCGGCTGCCGCGAGTGCCGGGGCTCGGGCTACAAGGGGCGCAAGGCGATCGCCGAGCTGATGGTGCTGAACGACGAGCTGCGCGAGCTGATCACCGGGCGCGCCCCGGTGCGCCAGCTGAAGGAGGCGGCGCGCGCGAACGGCACGCGCTTCCTGCGCGAGGCGGCGTTCGAGGCGGTGCGCAACGGCGAGACGACGCTGCAGGAGATCAACCGTGTCACTTTCGTTTAAGGCCGCGCTCGGGTTCACCCGCGCGCGCGAGCGCGTCGTGGTCGGCTTCTCGCCGGCGGCGGTCACGTTCGCCCGGATCGAGGGCCGGCTGAAGCCGCGCCTGATCGCGAAGCGCTCGCTCGACTGCGACCCCGCCGCGGCGGGCGAGCCCTGGCAGGCCGCGGCGGGCGCGCTCGCCGCGCTCGCGTCGGAAGTCCGCGACGTCCGCTGCGACGTCTCGGTCGTCCTCTCCAACCACTTCGTGCGCTACGCCCTGGTCCCGGCGAGCGACACGCTCGACAGCCCCGAGGAGGAATCGGCCTACGCGCGCTACTGCTTCGCCAAGGTGCACGGCGAGCGCGCCAAGACCTGGGACGTGCGGCTCTCCGGCCCGGACGGCGGCGCGCAGCGGGTCGCGAGCGCGATCGATGCCGCGCTGCTCGAGGCGATCCGCGCCTGCTTCCCGGCGACGGGCAGGCCGCGGCTCGTGTCGGTGCAGCCTTATCTGATGGCCGCGTTCAACCGCTCCGACGCGCGCGCGGGCAAGCACTCCGGCTGGCTGCTGCTGGTCGAGCCGCAGCGCGCGTGCCTCGCCTGCCTCGACGGCGGGCGCTGGACCGCGGTCCGCAACGTCAAGGGCGATTACGAGCTGCCCGCGCGCTGGGCCGAGCTGCTCGAGCGCGAGCGCTACGTGGCGGGCGCTCCCGAAGGCGACGTGATCGTGCACGCGGGCGCCGCGCCGGCGCAGGCCGAGGCCGGCCCGTGGCGCTTCCGCCCCCTCGACGCGGCGGCGCCCGAAGGGTACTCCGCCCGCGACGACGGGCGCTTCGCGATGGCGCTCTGCGCGGCCTGAGCATGCGCCGGCTCGATCTCGATTACGTCGCGGCGCCCCGGCGCGCGCGCTGGCCGGGCGCGGCGCTCCTCGCGCTGTCCCTCGTGGTCGCGGCGGGCGTGGTCGAGCGCTACCGCGACGCGCGCGCCGAGCTCGCCGCGGTCGAGGCGGCGCAGGGTCTCGTGAACCTCGACCGCTCCTCGACCAAGGCGATCCCGCGCGAGCGCCTCGACGAGGAGACCAAGATGGTGAACGAGGTGGTGCGCCAGCTCGGGCTGCCGTGGGCGCGCATGGTCGCCGCGGTCGAGCGCGCCTCGAGCGCGGACGTCGTGGTGATGCAGATGCAGCCCGACGCGCAGCAGCGCGTGCTGCGGCTCACCGCGGAGGCGAGAAGCCGCCAGGCGATGCTGCAGTACGTGCGCCGCCTCGGCGAGGACCGCGCCCTCGGCGACGTGTTCCTGGTGCGCGACGAGGTGCGCACGGAGCAGCCGGGCCGCCCGATCCAGTTCGCGGTGCAGGCGAGCTTGAGGGACGCCCGATGAGCCGCGTGCACGCGCTCCTTCGCCGGCTCGGCGCCGCGGGCGTGCTCGGCATCGGCGTGCTCTTCTTCTGCGTGCCGTTCTACTTCTCCGCGGTGCGTCCGGTCGAGGCCGAGGCAAGGATCGCGCGCGCCGCCGCCGAGCGCCTGCGCACGCGCAGCGCCTACACGCCGGTCGCGGGCGACGCGCGCGCCGAGGAGCTGCGCCGCTTCTACCTGCTGTTCCCGCGGCTCGACCAGCTGCCGGCGCAGCTCGAGCGCATCTACGGCCTCGCGCGCGCGTCGCGCCTGGAGCTCCTGCAGGCCGAGTACCGCCTGGAGCGCCGCGGCGACGGCCTCGTGCCCTACCGCATCACGCTGCCGCTGCGGGGCACCTATCCGCAGGTGCGCGACTTCGTCGGCGCGACGCTGCAGTCGGTGCCGAACGCCTCCATCGACGCGCTGCGCTTCGAGCGCAAGAACCCGGGCGACGCGCAGCTCGACGCCCAGGTCCGTCTCACGGTGTACTTCCGTCCCAACAACAACGAAGGTGCGCAATGAAACCGACCGGACTCGCCTGGGCCCTCGCCGCCTCGCTCCTCGTCGTCGCGTGCGCGACGCCGCGCAGCGACGCTCAGCGCCTCATCGCCGAAGGCCGCGAGGAGGAGGCGCTCGCCCTGCTGCAGGCGGAGGCCAAGGACAGCCACCCCGCGCGCGCCGAGTTCTACCGCGTGCGCGATCAGCTGGTCTCGCTGTGGATCGTGCAGGCCGACAGCGTGCGCTTCGCCCAGCAGTACGAGCGCGCCCAGGGGCTGTACGAGCGGGTGCTCAAGTGGGATCCCGCGAACGCCCGCGCCAAGGCCGGGGTCGAGCAGATCGAGACCGACAAGCGTCAGCGCGCGGCCCTCGCCAACGCCGAGCGGCTGCTGCGCAGCGAGAAGTTCGCCGAGGCGCAGGACATCGTCGCGCCCATCATCGCCGAGAGCCCCGACAACCGCGAGGCGCAGCGCCTGCAGCGCCTGATCGACGAGCGCACCGCGCGGCCGGCGTCGCTCACGCGCCAGCTGCGCAGCTCGATCACCAAGCCCGTGTCGCTCGATCTGAAGGACGTGCCGCTGCGCACGGTGTTCGACGTGCTGGGGCGCGCGGCGAACCTCAACTTCCTGTTCGACAAGGACGTGCGCAGCGACCAGAAGACGACCGTGGTGATGCGCGACGCGCAGGTCGAGGACATCATCCGGCTGATCCTCGCGACCAACCAGCTCGACCAGAAGATCCTGAACGAGACGACGACGCTGATCTACCCGAACACGCCGCAGAAGCAGCGCGACTACCAGGAGCTGATCGTGCGCACCTTCTACCTGGTCAACGCCGACGCGCGCCAGGTCGCGAACCTCATCCGTACGATCCTCAAGACGCGCGACATCTACGTCGACGAGAAGCTGAATTTGCTCACGATCAAGGACACTCCGAACGTGATCCGGCTCGCGGAGAAGCTGGTCGCCTCGCACGACCTGGCCGAGCCCGAGGTCATGCTCGAGATCGAGGTGCTCGAGATCAGCGCGAACAAGCTCTACGACCTGGGGCTGCGCTACCCGAGCTCCGTGGCGTGGAGCCTCGTCGGCGGATCGCAGAACCCGACCCAGGAGACCACCACCGCGACAGCCACGACGGTCACCACGAACACCGCGGGCACGCCGGGATCGCTGTCGCTGCCCGAGTGGCTGAACCGCAACGCGGGCCTCGTGCGCCTCTCGGTCACCGACCCGCTGTTCGTGCTGTCGCTGCGCCAGCAGGACGGCAGCACCAACCTGCTCGCGAACCCGCGCGTTCGCGTCAAGAACAAGGAGAAGGCGAAGATCCATATCGGCGACCGTGTTCCCGTCCTCACGACGACCGCCGCGGTGACGGGCGGCTTCGTGTCGCAGTCGGTGAGCTATCTCGACGTCGGCCTCAAGCTCGACGTGGAGCCGATCGTCTACCTGAACGACGACGTCGGCATCAAGGTCGGGCTCGAGGTGAGCAGCATCACCAATACCATCCAGACGCAGCAGTCGGGCTCGATCGTCTATCAGGTGGGCACGCGCAACGCCAACACCGTTCTGCGGCTGCGCGACGGCGAGACGCAGATCCTCGCCGGCCTCATCAACGACGAGGACCGGCGCTCGGCGCAGCGCGTCCCCGGGCTCGGCGACTTCCCCATCATCGGGCGGCTGTTCTCCTCGACCAGCACGAGCAAGACCAAGACCGAGATCGTCCTGCTCATCACGCCGCACCTCATGCGCCAGCTCGATCGGCCCGATGCGCGCATCGTCGAGTTCTCCGCCGGCACGGAGACCTCGGCCGGCGGCGGGCCGCTGAGCGGCGCGCCGTTCACGCCGCCCTCGCCGCTGCCGGTCGCGCCGCAGCAGGTGCCCGTCCCGCCGCCCGCGCCGGCCGCGCCGGCCGCGCCCCAGTCGGGCAGCACGCTCGTCCCCTTCGGCGGCGTCGCGCCGCCGCAGCAGCAGTAAGCACATGCGCGGATTCACCCTCATCGAGCTGGTGATCACGGTCGCGATCGTGGCGCTGCTCGCCTCGGTCGCGCTGCCCGTGACCGAGCTCGCCGTGCAGCGGACCAAGGAGCAGGACCTGCGCCGCACGCTGCGCGAGATCCGCGACGCCATCGACGCCTACAAGCAGGCCGCCGACGAGGGCCGGATCAAGAAGTCGATCGACGAGTCGGGCTATCCGAAGAAGCTCGAGCTGCTGGTCGAGGGCGTCGACGACCAGAAGAGTCCGAAGCGCGAGAAGATCTATTTCCTGCGGCGCCTGCCGCGCGACCCGCTCAGCACCGATCCGACGCTGTCGGCCGACGCGACCTGGGGCAAGCGCAGCTACCAGAGCCCGCCCGACGATCCGCGCGAGGGCGACGACGTCTTCGACGTCTATTCGCTCTCGCCCGGCAAGGGCATCAACGGCCAGCCGTACAAGGAATGGTGATGGCTCCTTCGACGGAGCTCAGGACAGGCCGCCCCGGCTTCACGCTCATCGAGCTGCTGGTCGTGCTCGCGATCATCGCGCTGCTGCTCACGATCGCGCTGCCGCGCTATTTCGGCAGCCTCGACCGCTCCAAGGAGACGGTGCTGCGCGAGGACCTGCACCAGATGCGCGGCGCGATCGACAAGTACTACGGCGACCGCGGCAAGTACCCCGAGAACCTCGACGCGCTGGTCTCGGAGAAGTACCTGCGCAGCGTCCCGGTCGACCCGATCACGGAGAAGAAGGACACCTGGGTCGTCGTGCCGCCCCAGGATCCGCAGAAGGGCGGCATGTACGACGTGAAGAGCGGCGCGCCGGGCCAGGCGAGCGACGGCAGCGCGTTCGCGGAGTGGTGACGATGCGAGCTGCCGTCATCCTGAGCGAAGCGAAGGATCTGCTGTTCGGCGCCCGCAAAAAGCAGATTCTTCGCTGCGCTCAGAATGACAGGCAGTCGGGCTTTACCTATCTGACGATCCTCTTCGCCGTCGCCTTCATCGGCATCGGGCTCGCGGTCACCGGCGAGGTCTGGCACACCGCGGCGCTGCGCGACAAGGAGTCGCAGCTCCTGTACGCGGGCAGCCAGTACCGGCGCGCGATCGAGCGCTACTATCTCTCCGGACCGCGGCAGTATCCGCGCACGCTCGAGGATCTGCTGAAGGATCCGCGCAAGCCGAACGTCGAGCGCTACCTGCGCCGCCTCTATTTCGACCCGGTGACCGGCAGCGCCGAGTGGGGCGTCGTCAAGGCGCCCGACGGCGGGGTCATGGGCGTCTACAGCCTCTCCGACGTGAAGCCGATGAAGACCGCCGGCTTCGACCTGCGCAACAAGGCGTTCGAGGGCGCCGAGAAGTACTCGGACTGGAAGTTCGTCTACGACCCGTCGAAGCAGCAGGCGCTCGTGCCGGGCGCGCCCGCGCCGGGCGCGGCGAACCCGCAGCAGCCGATCGCGCCGATGAAGGCGCCGCAGCCCGCGCGCTGAGCGGCGGTCAGTGCTTGTGCGCCGAGTGGTCGTGCGCGCCCTGCTTCTCCAGGTACGACATGACATCGGCGACGTCCGGCGCGCCGAGCCTCAGGTTCGGCATGCGCACCTCGCGGTATTTCTCGTAGAGCTGCATCGCCACGGGATCGCGCTGCGCCAGCACTTTATCCGGCGCGAGGATGTAGCTTGCGAGCCAGGCTCGCCCGCGCCGCTCGGTGACGCCCATCAGGTCCGGGCCCACCTTGTCGCCCTCGCCGATCGTATGGCAGGCGCTGCAGCGGCTCTGGAAAAGAAACTGTCCCTTGCCGATATCGAGCGGCGCGGCCTCGGCGTAGCTCGCGTGCGGCGTCGGGTCGGTCCAGCCGAAGAACGTGATCATCGTGTTGTGCAGGAACTGCGGATCGTCGACCGCGGAGTTCCGCATCCACTGGCCCGACGGCTCGTTGCCGATCATGAGGCTCGCGGTGTGCCCGTCCTTGCTGGACGCGTCGCTGTAGCGCGAGAGGCCCAGCTTCTTGGTGACCACGCGGATGTCCTCGGCCTTGCCCGTGAGAAACGTCCAGCCCGGGCCGATCCCGAACTTCTCCATGTACGCCTTCAGCACCGCGGGCGTGTCGTGCTTCGGGTCGATCGAGATGGAATAGAAGTGGATGTCGCGGCCCATGCGCTCGCCGAGGCGCCGCTGCAGCTGCGCGAGCCGCGCGGTCTCGAGCGGACACTCGTCCTTGCAGCTCGTGTACATGATGTTGATCGCGACCGACTTGCCCTTCAGCACGTCGTCGTAGAAGCGTACTTGCTTCCCTTCGTGCGTCGTCAGGACGACGTTGGGAAAGTAGTTCGCCCCGTAACGGTTCTGCGCGAGCGCCGGTTGCGCGCCCGCGAGCACGGCGGCGCACAATGCCGCGCTCGCAAGAATATTTCCCCGCATGATGCTGTTCTCCATGGCTTCGGTCGATCGGAGACCGCGGGCCGCCTCGTGAGCGGCCCGCGGCCTGTGCCGTGCTTCAAGTCACGGGTTCGAGACGGTCACCTTGGCGGCGGTGACGGCTCCCGTGGACGCAAAGCTCAGCGCCACGTTGGCGGCGCCGATGCGGGGCGACGTCGGCATGGTCGACCCGCTCGCGGCGAACGGGAAGGTCACGACGACGTTGTCGACCTGCGTCAGCCGGCGGATCACCACTTCCTGGTTGGTGACGACGTAGGTCTTGCCCGACGATTGCCCCTTGCCGGTGATCCCGGCCAGGTCGATCGAGAGCACGACCGAGTCCGGCGCGAAGAAATCCGGATCCGAGACACGCTTCGCGCCGATCGTGACCGAGCCGGAGAACGCCACCGTCTCCGGCGATCCGACTACCGAGCCCGAGACGCTGCCTGTCGCCGAGCTGATCAGCGTCGACACCACCGCCTGCGCGGGCGGCGCGACGCCCGCCCACAGCATCGCGGCCGCCGCGACGGCCACGATCGAAACCGCCGCGGCGGAGATCCGGAACGATCGATTCGATTTCATCGGTTTCTCCTTTCTAGAACGCGGTCTTCAGGATTTCGTCGGGCTGCTGGAACGTCACGCCCTGCGGCTTCGGGATCGGCGTCGGCAGCGGCCGCAGGAACGGCGCGCCGCCGTCGTCGATCTCCCAGCGCAGCAGCATGGCGTTGTCCTCGTGCACCGTGTTGTGACAGTGCTCCATGAACATCCCGCCCCAGTCGCGGAACTGCATGGTGATGGTGATGCTGCCGCCCGGCCGCAGCCGGTAGACGTCCTTGCGGCCCTTCTCCCACGCCGGCACGTTGGACGCGCTGCCGTCGCGCGCGAGCACCTGGCCCTCCTCGAAGTGGATGTGGATGGGGTGATCCCAGCCGCCGCCGCCGTTCTTCAGCGTCCAGATCTCGCGCGTGCCGAACCTCGGCGCCGCCGAGACCCGCCCGAAGTCCGCGTCGAGCGACTCGCCGTCGTCGGTCTTGATGCCCCAGGGGCCGAAGAAGGTCGTCACCGGATCGTTCTGGTTCTGCCCGCCGCTGCCGAACTCGAACGTGCGCGTGCGCGTCACCGGGATCGCGGACAGGTCCGGATTCGGGATCAGCTGCGGCAGCACCTGGCTCTGGTCCGGCGTCGCCGGGTCGCGCACGATGCGGAACTCGAGGAAGCGCCCGACGCACGGGTCGGCCGAGTTGCCCGAGAGCGCCTCGGCGAGCGTCAGGTCGTCGGCCACCTTCTTGCCGTCCTGGTGCTCGGCGAGGTTCACCATCCACACTTTCTGGCCGACGCTGTAGCGCGAGAAGTCGATCACGATGTCGTAGCGCTCGGCGATCCCCTGCTCGTCGAGCTGCGTGAGCGGCACGACGTTCGGCAGCAGGTTGCCGTCGTTCGCGATCTGGATCATCTGCGACCCGTCGGAGAGCGCGATCTTGAAGAAGCGCGACACGCTCGCGTTCAGGATGCGGAAACGGTACTTGCGGCGCTCGACCTCGAAGAACGGCTTGTAGGTGAGGTTCACCGTCATGCGGTCGCCGAGGAAGCCGTCGAAGTCGAAGATGTCCATCGCGAGCTGGCCGTTCGCGTCCCACGCCTTGTCGGCGAGCATCAGGTTGACGTCGTACTCGAGGTTGCCGAAGTCCTTCGCCGTGCCGCTCGGCAGCCGCAGGTTGACGCCGTCGTTGATGGCCTCGTTGCCGCGATCCAGGCCGCTGTAGATGTTGAACATCGCGGCGTTGCCCTTGTACACGTTCTGCGAGGTGAAGCTGAACATGTGATCGTGGAACCAGTGCGTGCTCATCGTCTCGCGCCAGTCGCCCGGCACGAGGTTCAGCCCGCCCGAGCCGTTGGGCGAGCTCGCCCTGCGGTCAGTCGCGGCGGTGTTGATGCTGAAGTGCCCGGCGAGCACGATCGGCCAGTGGTAGTCGTAGAACTGGTTCGGCCAGAAGTACGCCCCGGTGAAGCCGTCGTTCTCGGCGCCGTGGTGACCGTTGTGCTCGTGCGTGCTGATCGTGTGCCGGCCGAAGCCGCCGTTCTGCCGGACGTCGGCGGGCAGCCGGTTGTGGTGGCGGAACAGGATCGGTTCGCCGTAGCGTGCGATCGCGAGCTTCGGCGGGATCGTGCCGTTGAAGGTCCACACCGAGTTCGGATTCTGCGTCGGCAGGCCCGGATGGAACTTGAGCGGGATCGAGTTCGCCGGGTTGATGCCCGAGTTGAACTGCGGCGCGACCTGCGGGTTGTAGGTCGTGTTCGTCGTCGCCTGGGCCTGGCTCACCTCGATCGCGACCTGCGGCGGGAACTGCGCGAAGCGCTGGTGCGCCCAGATGTCGCCCGGCGGACGTCCTTCGATCGGGCCGGTCTGCCCCTGGATCACGCCTTCGATGGCGGGGTCGAGCAGCTGCTGCGTCTGGTTCGACTTCGCCATCGGCGCGGGATTCAGCGTCGCGAGCGCGTTGCGCGGGAGCACGTCGAAGCGCGGCATCGGGGTCGAGAAGTCCTGCACGCCGAACAGCGGGCTCGGCGGAAGGCCCGTGGGAATGCTGTCGGCCCACGCGCTGCCCACGAATGGGCTGAGGCCGTTCTTCATGGCGATGACGCCGCCGGCGGTGAACAATCCCCACTTGATGAGCTCGCGCCGGCTCACCTGGCCGTCGGCGATCGCCTTCAGGATCTCGCGGCGGTTGCGCTGCGCGTTCTCCGCCTCCCTCAGCCGCGATTTCGACGTCTTCCCGGTAAGAAATATCGACATCCGTTCCTCCTCGATTACTGCGTTGACGAACGCCCCGCACAGCCGATATGCGGCGCGCCTCGGCTCCCTGCACCCTGCTCTTTTGACTAGGGTCTCTGTGAAGCGATACGAGCGGCCGGCCGGCCGATCGTGCCTCGCCCGGAAACAGTACGGGGATGCCGATCAAATTGGTAGCTGACAGAAGTGACAGTCGATGCGAGCGTCAACGTTGAGGATCGCGAATATGCAATCGATTGCAGAATCTAGGTTTCGTCCCCGGAGGTCGCGCCCGGAAGTGACTTCCGGTTCGCGCAGCGGACGGCGCCGGCCGAGGTGCCCGGGCGGGACGGCGGCAAAAAAAAAGAGGGCGCATGAGCGCCCCCTGATGGACGGAAGCGGCTTCCGCGTCAGTCGGGATTGGGCAGGATGCGCGCCCTGATGCGCGAGATGGTATTCGTCGTTACCTGCGCCGCCCACTGGCTGTCGACCGCCTGGGCGTTCACGACTGGACGCAGATCGAGCGAGAGGTTCGTGACGTAGATGAAGCCGCCGTGCCGCACCAGGCTCGCCGGGAACAGGAACCCGATCGGGGCGCCGTCGCGGTCGATGCCGCCGAAGTCGCCGAGCTTCGAGATCACCTTGCCGGTTTTGTCGATCACGACGATCTCGTCGCCCTGGTTCGCGCAGACCCAGATGTTGTCCTGCTCGTCGAGGATCAGGCCATCGGCGCCGTTGATGCTGTTGGTCAGCACGTTGGCAAGACCCACGACCCCGCCTGCTGCCGGGACGCTCACGACGGTGTCGTTACCCGTGTTCGCGACGAACAGCGTGTCGAACGCCTTGTTGAACCCCACGCCGTTCGCGCCGAACGGCGGAACGCCCTGCGCGTGCAGAACCGGCTCGTCTTTCGTGTCCGTCGCCCATGCCGTCAGCGCCCCGCCGGTCGGGCCGGTCTTCCAGATGATTCCCTGGAACGAATCGGAGACGTAGACGTTCCCTTCCTTGTCGAATGTCAGGGCGTTGAGGCCCTGCGCGCCGGTGGAGGCGAATACGCTCGATTTGCCGCTTACCGGATCGACGCTCAGGACGTTGCCCGCCCCGAAGTCGAGCACCAGCAGCACGCCGCTCTTCGGATGGAAGTCGAGGCCCAGGAGTGCGCCGCTCGAGTTCGCGACCTCGACCCTGCGCAGGAAGTTGCCCCTATTATCGAAGACGTCCATGTGTCCCGGCTTCGTGCCGGTGGGGTCGAACTCGGTGGCGTAGAGGTTGCCTGCCTTGTCGGCGGCGAGGCCCTCCGGGCCGTGGCTGCCGACCGGCAAGGTCGCGAACCGCTCGACCACGCCGCGATCCCAGGCGGATGCAGCCAGGGGCGACAAGCCGAGGCACAACAGCAGAAGACGCAACCAACGTATTGCTGGCATGGGGGATCCTCCTTCAGGATTTTCTGATATAGGGGAGCGAGGCGCCGCCTAGATTACACAAAAACCGGCGGTGCAACCTTACTTGGCGCGCAAGCACCGGCAGCGCCTTCTCTAAGCGCGCATTAACGCGGCGAGGCCGGCTTCAGCCGAACAACTGTCGACAGCTGACACGCCCTTTACGACGCGTCGGTCGCTCGTTGCCTAGGAGCCATGTATGCCTCCGTTGCGATCGGCATAAGCGATGGCCAGGATTAGAATAAATGGAACAAAAATAAGGGCCCATGCGATATAGCGCAGCCAGTAGGCCATATCGCTGATTATCGGAAGCAGGAACGTATTTACCAACCAACCACTTCCTAACAGGTAAAGAAGAGCGGCCAGATACAACAAAGATCGCTTGTACTTATCTCGCACAGCGTGAATCCTCTGGGCATTCAAACTGTTTCAATCCTGCCTCCAATGCGTCTTGTACGAGACCGCCCAAGATTCCTGCGGCGCCTCCCTTAAGTGCACTGAATAGAGGTGTCCCATTCCACGCATAAGGTTTGCTGGCGATAAGCTGTTCAGCGGCAAAAGTCCCTAATCCACCGCCCGCCGCCCCCGCAATGGTGTTTTGAAATTCACCTCCGGACTGGGATTGCGCAAAGCCGCCCAATGTACCCGCCAATGCTCCAACGGCTTTGCCGCGCCAACCCTTGCTAACAACAAAACCAGCTGCCGCACCGACAGCCGAAAGTCCGGGCGCGCTCTCGCTCAATCCGGCCTGCTGCGTGGCAAATTCGGCAGCGAATCCAACGGTTCCTCCAACAAAGGCGCCGCCCCACCCGCCCAGGAAACCGCCGGTTGTCGCGCCACCTGCCGTGGCGGCGAGCAGCTTAATCTCATTGTGCGACATGCAGAACAAGCCGTCGACATCGAAGAAACCTAACGGGTATCCGCTTACATACGCGTACGTATCCAGGCCGCCCAGAAGGCCAATCGGATCGCTTTCAACGTAACGGCCAGTCCGCCTGTCGTAATCTCTCGAGGCGTTATAGGCCAATCCCGTGTCGCTATCCGCATACTGCCCGGGGAATCTGAATGCGAACTCGAACGGACCGATGTTCGACGGATTGCTGTCCGGCACCGAATCACCGAACGGCTCGGTGTTGTCCCATCTCCAGACCGGCGTCCCGCTCGCGTCGGCGATAAGCCGTGGGGTATCGAGGTGATCGGGATAGATGTAATAGATCTGTGCCTGTGCCACGGCTTGACTCACGGTAAGCGCGACTACGGCTGACGTTGTTGTCTGTCCGGCATCATTTGTCGCGACGGCCGTCACGCTGTAGGACCCGGCGGGGACGTTCGACCAAGTGAAACTGTAAGGGGGGGCAATAACCGCCGTGATCAGCGTGCCTCCCTGGAAGAATTCCACTTTCGTTATCGCGCCGACCACATCCGAGACGCTCGCGCTTATCGGGATATTGGCCGGCGCAACGAAAGTCGTACCGTTTGCTGGAGCAGTGATGGCGACGCTTGGAGCAGCGTCGATCGTGATATTCACGGCGGAGGACGTGCTGCTGGCCCCGGCATTGTCGGTTGCGCGCGCCGTGTAACTATGATTGCCCGTCGCGACGCCGCTGAGTGTGACACTGTACGGTGGGTTCGGCGTTGTTCCAACGAGCGTCGAACCGTCAAGAAACTCGACTCTTGCCACGGTCCCGTCCGGGTCTGCAGCGGTCGCAGTCAACGTGACCGTCGCAGGACCCTGTAGCACTGCCCCATCTGTGGGCGATGTGATGGCAACCGTGGGCAATGCGTTGACGTTGACCGTCGCGTTCGCCTGCCCTCCGTTGGCGGACGCGGTCACGGTCGCTGTTCCCGCTGCAACGGCACTAACGGGAATGGCGACGGTCGCTTGTCCGGCGACGAAGCTAACCGTAGCAGGGACTGTCGCGACTGCCGAATTGCTGTTAGCGATCGATATCGTCCCCGCTGCCGTGGGAGGCGATGTGAACGTGGCGGTCAGCGTGCCCGATGCGCCGACATTCAGATTCAAAGCGGTTGGTGTCAGTGTCGAAACAGCACCGGGCGGCGGAGTGGTTGCCGAAACAACGTTCGAGTCGGCACTCGAATTGCCTGACGTGTCGACGGCGTCGACCTTGTAGAGATAACCCGTCGCGGCCGCGACCGTCGTATCGTTGAACGCATTAGCCGTTGGTTGACCGACGAGGTCATATGTATTGATTGTGCAAGGACTCAGGCAACGCCGGACCTCGTATCTAGAGACCGACACGTTGTCCGTCGACGCCGTCCACGTCAATCCAACACTGCTAGCGGTTACCGAGTTCACCGAGAGCGCGCCAGGCGTGGTTGGGGCGACTTGGTCTACCTTGACGTTCGCGAACCAGGATGGATCGCTCGTATTGCCGGCAGAGTCCACCGCTATGACATAGTAACAATACATGCCGTCCGGGGCGATGGTTGTATCGCTGAACGTGGTACCTGCCGTCGTGCCAATCTGGGCGAACCCGGGTAGCTGTGAGCATGAGAATCCCTGACCGGGCGCGCGGGATACACGGTAGTTAACCGCGCCCTTCGATGCCGCCCATTGCAAATCCACACGGGTTAGGCCGACGACGGTCGCTGTGAGACCCGTCGGAGCTGGCGGTACGCCAGGCGTGGTGACGCTTGCAATATTCGAATATGAACTTAGATTACCTGCGGCATCGGTCGCGCGGACGCGGTATCGATAAATCGTACTGGGAGCAGTGTCGGCATCCGTAAATGACGGACCGGTCGAAGATCCGATCTCGAAAAACTGAGTGCAATTCTTTCCCTGGCAGGTCTCTATTAGATAAGCGGTCACGCCGACGTTGTCCGTGGAGGCGGTCCAATTCAGATTGACTTGACGGGCACTCACCGCGATCGCGCTAAGCCCTGTGGGAGCCGTAGGCTTGGTCGTATCCGCCGCCCGCAACGCAGATGAATTGAAAATCAGGAACGCAACTGCAATGAGGCGTAGCAATCTCGACGCAGAGTTAATCTTCATGGCGGGCCTCATTGGATCACCGCGAGCGGGGTGTCATTTAAATACAGGTATTCCCGCTTCACGGTGCCGCCTGGATCGGCCTCGCCGATTAGGCGACCGCGCGTGTCGTAGAGGAAGATGCGGTCGTCGGTGCTGTTGGACTTGCGGACACGCTGGCCCAGCGCGTTAACCTGGTAGCTCGTCGCCCCGAGTGCACTGACCGACTGCACCATGCGCCCGCGCGCGTCGTATGCGTACTGGTTCACTCCGTCGCTGGACGTGCTGCCGTTCGGATCCGACGCGAAGATACGCACGGCGCCCGCTTGCGCGGCAATGCTTGCTATGCGATTGCTCGCGGGGTCATACGAGTATGTGTCGGTGGAAGAACCCACGGTCTTCGAAGTGCGGTTGCCGACGGCATCGTACCCGTACGCATACGGTACGTTGGGAAGGGTCGCGGCGGTGAGCCGATCGAGCGCGTCATAGCCGTAGCTCGTGCCTCCGGGCGGATTGGCAGCATCAGATAGGAAGCTGATGCGGTTTGCCGCGTCGTAGCCCAGCAGAAACTGCTGAAGACCCAGTGTATAGCTGTCTATGCGGCCATCGAGGTCATACGTGCGCGTGTAGGTCTGGCCGTTCCCCAGGGTGTAGCTCTTCACGCGTCCGAACGGTTGGTACGTGACATTGTTCGCCGCGATCGTCGCGCTGCCATTGGGCGGCGTGGTGGATACTTGGTTCACCCGGCCCACCGGGTCGTACTGGTAGGTGACCAGACGCCCGCTCGGATATGTCAAAGAGCCGAGCCGCCCGGCCGAATCGTACGCGTACGCGAGTACATAGGCGACGCCGTTCAGTGTGCGCGTGTCCGATGCGACCCGACCATGCGGCTCGTACGCGTAATCGAGTTGAGCCGTGACATTGCCTATCGGGTCGAGCTCCGCTATGCGTGTCAGGCGTCCTAGCGCGTTTGCCCCGTGGTCGTACGTGTAGATTTGCTTTGCGCCATCGGCGAAGCTAATCGAGGTCACGCGATTCAGGGCATCATAGGCATAGCTCGTGACTTGGCCCTTGGCGTCGGTCCGCGTGAGCGGATTTCCGGCCTCGTCATAGGTTGCGCTCGCAGCCCCGGTGTCCGGAGATTGCCGAGTGAGCAGGTTCGCCAGGCCATCGTAACTATAGGTCGTCACAAGGCCGCGCGGATCGGTCACTGAAGTAAGCTCGTCGGCTCCGTCGTAGCCGAAGGATGTCGTGCCATTGGCCGGATCGACGCTGCTCACCAAGTGGTTGAGCGCGTCATAGTTGTTCGATCTCAGGCGATTCAGCGGATCGGTCACCGAGGTCCGATTGCCGTTGGAGTCGTAGCCGTAATTGATCGTCTGGTTCTGAGACCCGATGTCGCTCGCGAGCCGCGAGAGCTGGTCGAACACGCGGCTTCGCGTCTGTACCAGCGCGCCGCTGGGATCGAAAAGCTCTTGCTTCACCTGATTGCCCATCGGGTCCAGCGTATAAACAATACGATTTCCGAGGTTATCGGCCAGGGCGGTCAATCGGTGAGCCAGATCGTAGGTGTAAGCTAGGAAAGATCCATCGGCTAGCGTGACTCGAACGAGCTGTCCCACGGCATCGTACCCATAGCTCGTCGTTTCTCCACCAACGCTGCGCGTGGCGATGCGCAGCCGCGCGTCGTAAGTGAGCTGGGTTGTCAGACCGTTCGGGTCGACCACCGTGAGGGGCTGCCCATGCGCGTTGTACGCGGTGACGCGTGTCACCTGGCCTAGGGCATTGGTGATCGTCGCGATATTGCCGCGTTTACCTGGATCGGGGTCGTCGTTGGCGTAGTACGTGTAGGTCGTGACGTCCGAGACGTCGATGCGCGGGCCATCCATGGTGAGCATGGACCCGTTCAGGTTGTACGTGTAGCGCCAGGTTCGAGCCGGCCCTGTCGGGCTGGCGGAAAATCCGTTGGCTCCGGTCGCGTCAGACGTCCCCTGGATTGTCCTCGAGCACAGCACCCCGGGCACAAGTGAACCGTCGGGCATGCTGCCGCAACTCTGCCCTGCGTCGCCGTTATACACATAGGTCGTGATCTTGAGCGGCTCGGCGACCTTCACCGGGAGCCGGAATATGCCATGCCACTGTGTCGAGATCGTGCGCGCCTGCGGCGTCCCGACCGCCTCGACCCTCGACGTCTCCAGTCCGCGTGCGTCGTGAACGTAGTTGAAAGCGACGCCGTTGTAGTCGGTCGCTGACGTGAGATGTCCGTTGGCGTCATAGCTGATCGACGAGGCAAGGCCGCATCCGTCGCACGGCTGGCTCACGCCTGTATGCTTCGGCACATCGAGAATGGTCTGCGAGAAGTAGAACCGGAATGTACCCAGAGGATCGATAACCCCCGAGAGCCCAGGGCCGAAGTACAAAACGGAATATCTCGAAGCGCCTCCGTGCTCGGTGGATGCGACGCGTCCATCTGTTCCATATTGGTAAGTCGCGAACCGTGCCGAGTTTTCGTCCACGATGCCGGTGAGCGTGTTGGGCAGGCTGACGCCGGAGGTATTCGTGGACTCGTTGTAGACGTAGGTGCGCATCGGATTGTCCGTCGTATCCGTCGTGTCGTCCGGATAAGTGACACGCACCAGATTCCCGGTCGCGTCGTAGCTGTATGTGAATGCCTTACCAGCAGGATCGGTCATCGACACGATCTGGCCCGCAGCGCTGAAAGTGAACTGGAGGCTTCGCCCACTCACTGAATCGGTCACTGAAGAAAGACGGCCAGCCGGGTCATAAGCCATGACTTGGGACGCGCCGGAGCGGTTGGAGACCGCGAGCAGGCGGCCGTTGGTGTCATAGCTCTCCACGTCGTCGTCCGGAGCCACGGTATAGATCCAGCCGCTCGGCGTCTGCACAAGGCGGTCCGCGATGTCGGCGGGACCAACCCAGTCCGTGCCATTCTGCGAGAAGACGAACCCTTTGCCGTCTGGACGGGTGACCGTGACGCTCGTCCCGGACACGGCAATCGAGCGATCGAAGCTGTGGCGCCAATTCACACCGATGTGGCCACTCCCGGTGCCGGTGTTGCTGTTGTAGTAACGCTGGAATCGCAGGGGATACACGCCGGCCCCGGCGTAATCCGTTTCGATCTGATACTTGTTACCCGTAAAAGGGTTGACAGGATTTCCAGTCGGACAGGGATTCGGCTTGTTGCGCTCGAACGTGGAGCTCTGTCCACTGGAAGGACAAGCGCCAGCCGTCTTCGCCGGTACGCTCGACGTCGGCGGCGGCAGGTCGAACGGCGACAGCAGGTACGCGCGGTTCAGGCCGTTGTGCACGCCCCAGCCAACGATCTGCCCCGAGTCGTTTATGGCGCGCGCCGTAACCAGGACGGACCAGCCCGCCGCGGTCACGTCCGGCAGGGCGCTCAGATCGGTCATTCCGGAGTCGCTCGACCACATGAACGCGCGAGCATCGGTCGGAAAGCTGTTGAAGCTCGTGCCGACTACTTGACCCGCGCTGTTTATCCCGTATGCGGCGCTCATGTCCTGGCCCGGCAGCGCGCCTAAGTCTTGCATGGCTCCGCCTGAAAGCAAGAAGGCGCGGCCGGGGTCCGGGTCGGTCGCGAGGACATGGTCGTTTACCGAGCTCGAACCCTGGCCCACGATCTGACCAGCGTCGTTGATACCATACGCGGTGCTGTGCCTCCAGCCCGCGAGCGTGCCAATATCCACCATCGAACCGGACGACACAAACGCGTGAAATATGATTTCCCGCGTATTGGTATCGACAGCCACGCCTGCCCGACCGACCGCCTGTCCGAAATTATTTATGCCAAGCGCGCCTCTGCGGTCATCCGCGTCGCCGCTGACGCTTTGGGGTACCAGTTGGCCCAAGTCCACAGCCCCGGACGTAGCGGACCAGATGTACCCGCGATTCGGATGCACGAGGTCGCCAGTGGAGATGGTGTAACCGCCTGCGACCTGACCACTACGATTGATCGCAGTTGCAGTTAAAGGGTCTTGGCCAAGACCGAAGCTCGGCAGAGCTTGAACTCCGGATTGGTTGGACCACACGAACGCGTCGGCGTGGGCAGTGCCCGTTCCGATTCCCGCGACCTGCCCGCTGTCGTTTACCCCGAGCACGCGTGTTGGGAGCGTTTGCGTGACCGGGTCCATTATCTCGCTCAGCTTGACGCGCGCCGATGCACGGGGCCAGAAATAGGCAAGGCCCGTGCTTTCCGGTATCAAGCAATAACCGCCGACATCGCCGGTCGCGTTAATCGCCGTGCCCTCGCATCGGAGCGCGGCATCAGCGAAGTCTCCAGTGACGTCGAGCTCCACGATTGTCCATGCGTAAGCGCGAATCGGCGCGACACCACCGAGACAGAGGAGGAGAAAGACCGCCTTATCAAAAATGGACGCCCGCTTCTTGGCCATGCGAATTACCTCCCGGCAGCCGAGGATGCTGCCTTTGCTCTTAATACCGCGCGCGAAACGGGCTGAGATTAAGCAGATTGATCGACTTGCGAAACTGTAGAAAATGATAGTGTTGGAATCCCAACTCGCCGTGCGGCATAGGCCAAGCGCGCCTGACCAAGTCGGCGAATATAGGGCTGCGACGCAGGAGTTACAAACGGACCGCCGTCTTACTTGCGCGCGGCCTCCGCGAGGGCCTGCTCGAGGCTCACTTTTGCGTCGGGATTGCCGTGCGCGGCGGCCTTGCGCAGCCAGCCGAGGCCTTCTTCCCGGTCGGCCTTGACCCCCCAGCCGTTCCACAGGCACTTGCCCGCCTGGAGCTCGGCCCAGGGGTCTCCCAGCTTCGCCGCCGCCAGGTAGTCCGGGAAGGCGAGATCGAGCCGGTTCTGCTGCTGATAGCGCCAGCCGCGCTGGGTCAGTGCCGAGGTCGATTTCGGGTCCGCGTCGATCACCAAGTTCATCACCGCGATCGCCTCGCCCGCGTTCGTGGCGCGCGACGCGACGCGCGGAGCGAGCTCGCGGCAGTAGCGCTGGTCGGGCGCCTTCGCGAGCACGCGCTTCGCCTCGGCGAGCGCCTCGTCGTCGCGCTTGAGCTCGCCCAGGACGTAGGCCCGCTCGCACGACATGCCGGTCTCGGGATCGAGCGCGAGCGCCCGATCGTAGTCGCGCAGCGCCGCGGCGAAGTCCCTCGCACGCATGGCGTCGCCCGCCCGATAGGCGGCGACGCGCGCGGCGAGGCGGTCGGCGCCGCCCGGGGCCTTGAGCTGCGCGCGCGATTCGGCGGCGAATTTCTCCATCTCCGCGTAGCTGCCGCCCCAGCGCGGCTCGAGGAGCGTCATGTGATCGAGGCGCGTGTCGACGCTCTCCGGGGCCATCGCGATCGCCGCGCTGTAGTGAGCGAGCGCGTCCGCACGCCGGCCGAGCACCCGCGCGATCGTCATCAGCGTGCGCCGGCTCGCGTAGGGCTTCGGCGTCATCGTAAGCGAGCGATCGGCCTCGGCGCGTGCCTGCTCGAGCCACATGCGCATGTCGCGCAGGTTCTCCTCCGACGTGTCGGAGTAGTAGTCGGTGCCCCGGGCGTCGAGGCCGAGGAAAAGGAAGAAGGTCGCGCGGCTAGCGCGCGCGGCGTACGAGGCCGGGTAGCGCGCGACCCATTCGTCGAGCGCGGTCCCGGCCGCCGGGTCGACCTTGCCGAAGGCGCGGTACGAGCTGTCGAGCACGGGGCTCGTCGCCGGATCGCGCTCGAACGCGGCCTGCCGCTCCGAGAACAGCCGCTCGAGCGCCTCGTAGTCGCGCTTCTCGACGAGCTCGACGATCTGGCGCTGCACGGGATCGACGATGATCCCGTGCGGTGCTCGGACGGGGACCGGCGACACGTCCTGCGCCGGGGAGACGTCCTCGGCCGGCTCGTCGTCGCGAGCCGCGGCGAGCGCCTGCGCCTGGCGCTCCTTCGTGGCCGGGTGCGAGGAGAGGAAGTCGGGAAGCCCTCCGCGGCGGCGCCCGGCGTACTTGGCTTCGAGGCGCCCGAGGATGGTCGCCATGTTGCGCGGGCTGAGCCCGGCTTTCTGCAGCATCTCGATGGAATACGTGTCGGCCTCGCGCTCGTTGTCGCGCGAGTACCGCGTCTGGAGCAGCACCGCCGGCGCGGCGGCCGCGAGCGAGGTCGCCGAGGCGACATCGCCGGTGACGGCCGCGATGATGAGCCCCGTGGCGGACGCCTCGAGCAGCCGCCGCATCGTGTGCCGGTGGCGGACGTGGCCGAGCTCGTGCGCGAGGACCGCGAGCACCTCCTCGTCGCGGCGCGAGAGCTTCACCAGCTCGTCGGTCATCACGATGATGCCCGAGGGCAGCGCGAAGGCGTTCGCGCCGATCAGCTTGCTCGAGCGGAACTCGAGGCGGTACGGCGTCGCGTCGCCGGCGCTCTTCGTCATCGCGGCGAAGCGCTCGCGCAGCGCCGCCTGGCGCTCCGGCGAGAGCGTCGAAGGCTGGGTCACCCGCTGGTCGAGGCTGCGCAGCGTCTGCTCGCCCAGCGCCGCCTCCGCAGACGGCGGGATGCGCTCGGCGATGCGCTCCACCGCCACCGGCACGCCGCGGTCGAACCCGAGCCACAGCGACGCGATCACCGCCACGGTGGCGAGCGCGGCCAGCGCGGGACGCGACTCCCAGCGGTGCAGCACCCGGTCGTAGCGGCGCTTGCGCGTCATGCGGTCGACCGCGTCGTTGTCCGCGGTGACGAGCGCGCCGCCGCCGGGGAGGTACAGCCAGCGCGGCGTGTTCGCGACGCGCAGCGAGCGCCGCACCCGGCGCAGGTCGAACTCCGCGTTCACGTCGCGGCCGACGACCTTCAGCTTGCCGGGCGCGACGATCGCGCTCACCGCGTGCCGCACGGAGGTGCGGCCGTCGTAGTAGTCGGCGGCGAGGATGTTCACAGGCCGAGGTCCAGGTTGAAGAAGTCGCCGAGCTCCTGGCCCGTCGCGCCGACGCGCGCGAGCGCGGGGCTCGCCTCGTGCACCGGGTCGCCCTCGACCACGACGGCGAACTGCTCGAGCCGGTAGCGCATCGTCCGCACCACCGCCCAGGGAATGAGGAGCCCCGCGCTGCACGCCGCGACGACGATGTTGCCGATGTAAATGCGCGCGAGGCGCACCGCCGAGAGCGTGCTCGAGAAGCGCAACCCGGGGCCGTACGCGCTGTTCCACATCAGGTTCTGCGTCCGCGCCTGCGAATAGGCGTAGACCGCGACGTAGGCGGCGTACATCGGCACGAGGAGCAACCCGACCCTGAGCCATTGGAGATTCTCGGCGACCGGGAGCTTCGCGACCGCGAACGTCATCAAGCCGACCAGCGGCGCGACGAGGAGCATCATCAGCCCGCTTGCCCGGATGTAGATGCCATACAGCGCCCGCGCCGGCATGTCGCAGCCGAAGCGCGATTTCCCGAGCGCGTGACTCGCGATCACGAACGCCTTCTGGCGTGCGACGAACCACGGGTACGCGAGGCCGAGCGTCAGCACCACGATCAGGAAATAGCCGATGTAGACCGTGATCGCCTGGCGCGTCGTCGCCGTGAAATCGAAGCGCACCCCGCGCCACGCCGAGTTGCGCGCGTTGAACCCGAGCGCGCGCACCACCAGCCACGGCAGCGCGAGCCCGCCCACCGCGAGGAAAGCGAAGTGCGATTGCGGGTAGAGATCTCCGGAGATCGCGTACACCACGAACACCGCGAACGCGATGATGCGGCCGTTCAGGATCGCGCGCGGGCTGGCGAAATAATCGAAGGTCGCGCCGTCGAACTTCGTGCTGCCGTAGAAGTAGCGCTTCTTGCGCACCTTGGCCCAGGCGGAGTAGATGCCGGCCGTGAGCAGCGTGAAGAGGAGGTTGACGATCCAGATGCGGAAGTACTCCCCGGCGGAGGCGGTGAACTCCGGACGCACGATGCGCCCGGGGACGGGAGTCTGCGGCGGAGATTTGGCAGAGGGCCCGGCATCTGCCACGTTCAGTACCTCTCGTGCACGATCAGAGCGGACGAGGCGGCCACCCCGAAGACGACGCTCGCGGCGCGATGGCGAAGCATGATTCTCCTCCCGGGAGACGGGCTGACGCCGTGGTTGTCCTCGTACTATGCCAGAAACACCGTACGACGAAACGGTGAAAGTTGCGCGGTCGCGCGAAGTCGCGACGCGTCACCTCGGACAATCGGGCTTGTCCAGGTCGTACGACCCGGTCGCTTGCCAGGTGTAAAAGTTGCCTCGCAGGGGAACGGCGTATACCCGGTATCGCGCGCCTTCGCGGAACGCGACGCCGCCGGCGCCGGGCGCTGGTGTGATGAGCGTCAGTGTGCTCGAGGACAGCAGCTCCGCTCCGAGCAGCTTTCGTTCAATTCGCAGCGACACGAGCTGTTTTCCGCCGTTGCCGGCGCGAACTTCGCTCACTGTCCCGTCGAAAAGCACGCCTCCGACCATGCCCGGCGGGTGCTTGCCGGTCTCGAAGTGGGCGAGCTGTTGTTGCGCCTCGCAGCGCTCCTCGGTCGAGACGGGCGGCAATGGGCCTTCTTCGTCCACCGGGAACGCCGCTTTTCCCCCAACGCACCCGGCCAGCAGGAACGGACCGAGCACCATCAAGCGCGCGCGAAACCTCGTCATCTCTGCTTGGGCACGCAATATTTCTTGACCTTCTCGATGGCGTCCTTGTCGCGCGCCGGCAGCTTGTCCAGGAAGTCCCTGATGAATTGCTTCTGTGCGTCAGTGAGATCGTCCCAGCTCTTCGGTGGCTGCGAGGGAGTCGGACCCGGGAAACCCGCGACGTCGGGCCAGCCCAGCTCCTGGATGGCGTCCTTCGACAGCTGCTCGGCTTCCTCCTTGGTGAGCTCGGGGACCAGACGCTGCAGCTCGCCCGGCGCATTCCTCTCAACCTGCGATCGACCCGGGGCGCCGAAAGGCCACAGCCCGTACGGGTCCGTGCTGTTGTTCGGATTACCGCCGACATAAGCATAATAATTAGTCCCGGCCAGCATCCCGATCGGGTCTTCGCTGATGAATCGTTTCAGCACGGGGTCGTAGTACCGGGCCCGGTAGTAATAAAGCCCCGTCTGGTCGTTCTCGCGCCCGGCGAACTGGATCGGATTGCCCGCGTCGTCCCCGATCACTTGCGACTCGCCGTACGGCGTGTAGCCGTAGAAGGCCTGGAGGGACTGGTCGTCCTTCGAAACCGCGAGGACGGAACCGAGGGCGTCCGTGAGGTAAACGCGCGCGCCCTGTGCCGTGTAACGCGCGACGACGTCGTCGATCGCGAGAGCGCTCAGGACTCCGGCCTGCATCAGGCCGCCGGACACCTCCCCTAAGGCCTGATTGCCGTCATAGATATATGCGGTCATGCGGCCGTTGACCGTCGCGCTGGCGCGTCGACCGAGGGCGTCGTATTCGAATTCGGCGACGATCCCCGGGCCACGAATGCCGGCCAACCGGTTCCTACCGTCCCATGTATAGCTGGTCACGTTGTTGGGGTCGGCCTGGTCGGTCTTCGACAGAAGGTTGCCGTTGCCGTCATAAGCGAGGACGAACGATTGACCGCTCTGGTTCAGGGTCAGCGTCGTCAGCCGGTTCGCGGCGTCGTATGTCGCGTTGATCGGCGTCTCCTGCGAGCTCGATCCGCTGGACGTGGTCTTGGACAACCGCTGCCCGATCGCGTCGTAGGTGTAGGAAACCGACTCGATCATCGTGCCGTCGGCTTTCTTGTAGTTGATCGCCACGATCCTGTCCGCAATATCGTAGGCACGCTCCTGGACGATTCCATTAGGCAATGTCTTCGATCTCAGGCGCCCCGTGACGGGATCCCAGTCGAACGCGGTGGTTTGCCCCCGATAAGTGATCGTGAGGGGCCGCCCACGCTTGTCGTACGTATAGGTCGTCGGATCGCCCCCGTTTACCGTGCGGGCGGATACGCGGTCGAGCGCATCGTACGTGTACCCGACCTCGTTTCGCCCCGCTGAATTGTCGGTCGTTTCCTTGATGATGCGATTGACCGCATCGTAAGCGTATTGAATGGACGTGTTGCCGTCCCGGATCTCGATCACGCGCCCTGCGGAATCGTACGCACGCGTTTGGACTGCGTCGGGATAATCCACGCGGGCAACGCGGCGCCGCGCATCGTACGTGAAGCTGGATACTTGTCCTCTTCGGTCGGTGCCTTTGACCAGATTACCGCTCGAATCGTATTGGTACAGCGATGCCTTGCCGGCTGCGTCGGTCTTCTGCGTCAGCCGATGGAGATCGTCGTACTGATACGATTCGGTGGTGTTCCCGCGCGGGTCGACGATCGACGCGAGATTCCGGCGGCCATCGTAGTTGAGCAGCGTAAGACCAAAGGCAGCGTCGATGATTTGCGAAAGCTGATCGGTCGCGTTGTACGCCATCTGCGTATCGAAGCCCAGCGAGTTGGTGCGCTTCACCAAGCGTCCGACGTCGTCGCGGCCGTATAGCGTCTCGTTGCCCAAGGGATCCTTCATGCTGACCAAGTCGCCCGCGGGATTGTAAGCGTACGTCGTCGTCCGGTTCCCGGGGAGCGTCAGCGTCTGCAGCTGCCCTTGCGGAGTGTACGCGTAGCTCGTGACGTTCCCGAGGGGATCGGTGCGAGACACGACCTTCCCGGTATTGACGTCGTACGCCGTCTGCCAGGTCACCGCCGTCCCGTCTTCGAGGTGGCGCGTAATGCTGGTGCGCTTGTTCCACTTCGCGTCGTACGTCATGTCGACCACCCGGCCGAGGGCATCCGTGCTGCTGGTCAGATTGCCGTTCGTGTCGTAGGTGAACGAGCTCGACTGCGTCAGCGCATCGGTCATGCGGGTCACTCGACTGCTCGCGGGGTCGCGTGCGAAGCGCATCGTCTGCCCGAGCGCGTTGGTGATCGAGGCCGTGAGCTTGCGGGCGTCGAACCGCCAGATCTTGGTCTGTCCGACGCCGTCGGTCAGGCTCGCGGTGGTGATCGCCCCCCCGTAGAAACGCCAACCGGCCTGGAAATTGTCCCAGGAATCCACATTCGGGCAATTCGCCGCGCACGCGACGTTGGGATTCGATACGTGCGTTACGCAGGCACCCACGACCGTGTAGCTGAAGCGGTTCTCCTCGCCGTTCGGCAGCGTCTCGCGAAGGACACGGTGTCCCGGCCCGTAGAACAGCGTCTGCACGCCGGCCTGGCCGGCCCGCTGGATCGTCTTGAGCCGTACGCCGCCCGGAACGCTGGTACACGCCGGCGTGGTTGGGAATTCGCTGTCGTCCACGTACGTGTACCGGCTGATCTTGCCGTCCGCCGCGGTTACCGTATCCAGGCGCGACTGCGCGTTGTAGGTGTAGGAGACCGTTCGACCGATTTGATCCTTGACCTGACTGACGAACCCGTTCGCCCCGTAGGTAAACGAAAGGCTTCGCTGCCCGCCTTGCACGGATAGCACCTTTCCGTTCGTCCCTCGGGAGATTGACCGGCTGTTTCCGCTCGTATCCTTTTGCTCCGTGAGCAGGAAGATCAGGCCGGACTGGCTGAAGTTCCAGACGCGACCCTTCCTGAACTTCAGCTGCCACGTGCTTCCCAGATTCCTCAATACCGCGCCGCTGAAACGACGATCGAGGAGGTTCTGGAACCCTCCCGAGCCGTCCGGAGTGAAATTCACCTGGTCATTGCCGGCGAGCACGAGTCGAACGAAGCTCGAGCTCAACGGGAGCAGTGAAACGTCGTATCGGAGCGCCCAGCCGAGACCTAGACTGAGGGTCGTGTTGGCGAT
Source organism: Gemmatimonadaceae bacterium (assembly GCA_035652495.1). Taxonomy (GTDB): domain Bacteria; phylum Gemmatimonadota; class Gemmatimonadetes; order Gemmatimonadales; family Gemmatimonadaceae; genus DASRDS01. The sequence goes on along the minus strand of DASRDS010000044.1, from coordinate 5,092 downwards.
GTTGTTGAACGCATCGCGCGGATGGAAGCGACGTCCGAGCGAGAGCGGCACCAGACCACCGACGCGGAGATCTTGCGCCTTCAGAAGCTCCTGACCGATTGAGAGCGTCACCTTCTGCGCGGCCTGTCCGGACGGCTGGGGCACGTCGCCGCTGCAACTGAGGTCGTCGCCGGTTCCCGGGTCGTCCGGGGTATCACCCGGCTGATCCCCGCTGTCGGAATCGTCGTCGCCATCGTCGGATCCGTCGTCGTCCCCGTCATCGTCGTCGTCACCGTCGCCGCCGCCAGGGGGCGGAGGCGGAGGATCGTTGTTCTGATTGTTCACGAAGCACGGCAGGCCGCAGACGCCGCAAAAGCGCGGAATGCCGGATCCCGGATCGGTCACGATGACCTTGCCGTCCGCGCTCACGGTGCCGGTGCCGCCCAGCTTCCATTCGCCGGTCCCGCCCATCGGGCTGCCGTCGTAGTACCAGAGCTGCGTCTGCTCTCCCGGCTGCATATTCCCGTCGTTCGGCAGGGTCACGGGAATCGGCGCGCTGGGTATGCCGCCCATGGGAGTGCCGAAGTAAAGCTGATAGACGCTCTTCGTCGGGATCGGCGGCGGGCTGACCGGCAACCGGTCGGGCTCGAGCCGCTCGACCGCGATGCGCGATTTCACGACGCCGTCCCATCCCACGATCTGCACGCCCGCGGGAATCTTGATCTCGAGCCCTGGGAAGCGGTCGTCCGTGATGATCTGATCAACCGCGCTGTTCTGGGCGATCGGCTTGAATTTGTCGTCCGACGGCGGGGGGTTGATGATCCAGTCCGGCATCACCGTGATCTGGTTCGCGATCAGCGTGACGATGTAAGGCCAGATCGGGTACAGCGGATTGGCGGGCGTCGCATCCATCTTCAGCGAGATCGGGCCCGCCGGCAATCCCGTGAGCAGGAAATTGCCCGCCGCGTCGGTCGTGGTCGTCGGCTGCGGCGTCGTCGCGATGTCCGCGCGCACGATCACTCCGGCGATGCCGACGTTGTCGGGCGTGACGAAGCGTCCCTTCACGCCCGTGACGTTGGCCGCCGCGATCACGACGATGTTGACGCTCGTGCTGCGCGTGAACGTCTTTCCCGCCTCCGTCGCGGACGCGTTCAGCGTCACGGCGTAGGTCCCGGGCGCCGCGGTCGCGATCGCGCCGAAGGTCACCGCGCCCGTCTGGAACGCCGACAGGGTCGCCGCCGGCGCAAAGCTCGCCGTCACGCCGGACGGCAGCCCGGTCGCGGACAGCGTCACGAGGCCCGTATACGCCTTGGTCCCGGTCGACGCGAGCTGCACCTGCGCCGCCCCCGACGCCCCCTGGGGCACGGTCACGCTCGCCGGGCTCGCGACGAGCTGGTAGTCCTGCTCGCGCGTGACGGTGAACGGCGGCGACTGCGTCGTGCCGCGCGAGTTCGTGAGCGTGATCGGGCCCGAGTCCGCGAGCGCGGGCACGCGCACGGTGATCTGCACGGGCGTCGCGGTCAGCGGCGTCGCGGAGACGCTGGTGCCGTTGATTCCGGGGAACGTCAGCTGGTTGTTCGCAGCCGCCGGATCGAACCCCGAGCCCGACAGCGTGATCGTGCTCTCGACCTCGCCGCTCGCCGGCGTTACCGTGTCGATGCGCAGCCGAGGCTGGATCGTGAACGTGATCCACCCGGGCAGCCGGTGCAGCGCGGTTCCGGTGACGGTCACCGTGCCCGCGACCGTCGCCGCGAAGGTGAACGTCGTGCTCGCTGCGCCCTCGGCGATGGTCGCCGTCGGCGGGAACGCCCCCGCGCCGGTGCCGGTCGCGGACAGGGCGACGACCAGGCCGCCCGCGGGCGCCGGGTCGAGAGACGTGATCGTCACCGTCGTGCTGTCGCCCTCCGAGAGCGTCGTCGTCGGCGCGGTCAGCACCAGGTTCGCGAGCGGCTTGAGGGTGAGCGTCGTGCTCACCGTGATCGTGACGCTCTGCCCGGTCGCCGCGGCGACGAAGCCGTAGGTCGCCGTGATGATCGTCGTTCCGGAAGCCACGCCGCTCACCAGGCCCGTGTTGCTCACGGTCGCGACCGTCGGATCGCTCGACGACCAGGTCACGAGCGTCGTGAAGTCCTGGGTCGTCCCGTCGGTCATCGTGCCGAACGCGGTGTACTGCACGGTCTCGTCGGTGTACGCGCTCGTCTGTTGCGGCGACAGCACCAGCGTCACCAGCTCGGCCGGGGTCACGGTCACCGTCGACGAAGCGCTGCCGCCGTTGAGGCTCGCCGTGACCGTCGCCTGCCCCACCGCGTTGGCCGCGACCGGGAAATCGGCGAAGAGCGCGCCGGCGGGGATATTGACCTTGTCGGGCACCGAGACGATGTCGGGCGCGCTCGAGACGAGCGATACCGCGGTCACCGCGCTCGGCGCGCGCGACACGCTCACACGCAGCGTTCCCGGCGTGCCCTTAGGCGTCGTCAATGTCGCCGGCGTCACGCTGGTTACGACCGGCGGCGGCGGCACGACCTCGACGATCGAGGACGCGCTCGTGCCGTTCACCGACGCGGTGATCTGCGCCGAGCCCGCGATCAGCGCCCTCACCAGCACCTGCGCCGACGTCGATCCTGCGGCCACGGTCACCGACGCGGGCGCCTGCACCACCGTGGGCGCGTCGTCGACGATGTCGACGATCGTGTCGACCTCCTGCGCCACGTTGATGGTCAGCGTGAGCGTCCCGTTCGCTCCCTGCTGCAGCGGCAGCGGGTTGGGGAGCAGCGACACGATCGCCGCGGGCTGCGGCGACACGTGCACGCTCGCGGTCTGTTGCGTGCCGTTGCCCGAGGCCGTGATCAGGACGTTACCGGTCGCGAGCCCGGTCACCGTGAAGACGGCGCTGGTCTGGCCCTGCGCGATCGTCACCGTCGCGGGGACCTGCAGCACCGAAGCGTCGTCGACCGACAGCGCGATGTCGGTGTTCGTGAGCTGCGCCGCGTTGATGCGCACCGTGAACTGGCTCGTGGCGCCGACGTTCATGCGCAGCGTCGCGGGCTCGAGCGCCGTCACGGCGAGCGGCGGCGGAACGACGTTCACCACCGCCGACGCGGAGGAGCCGTTCAGCGTCGCCGTGATGCCGGCCTGCCCGTACGCGATCGTCCCGATCGGGATCGAGCCGGACGTCTGCCCCGCGGGCACGACCACGGTGTCCGGCGCCGAGACGATGCCGGGCGGCGTGACGAGCAACGGCACGCTCACGTCGGCGGCCTGCGCGGCCGAGATCGTCAGCGTGATCGCCGTGCTGGCGCCGAGGTTCACCGTGGACAGCGCCGGCAGCAGCGATACGACCGTCGGCGGCACGGCGTGCACCGTGACCTGGCTCGACGCCGAGGATCCGTTGAGACTCGCGGTAATGGAAGCGCTGCCCGGGGCGACGCCGGTCACCTGCACCGGCGCGCTGACCTGCCCGGCGGGCACGGTCACGCTCGCCGCGACCGACGCGGCCGCGGGGTTGTCGCTCGCGAGCGCGACCTGGACGCCCGTGGTCTGCGCCGACGAGATCGATACGGTGAGCGTGCCGCTCGCGCCCTGCGTCACGGTCAACGTCGCCGGAGCGAGCGTGGTCACCGTCGGCGGCGCGGGAGTCACCTGGATGGTGGCGCTCGACGTCGTGCCGTTCAAGCTCGCACCGACCGTGGTGCTGCCGAACGCGACGCCGGTCACCGGGATCGCGACCTCCGTCTGGCCCGCCGCGAACGACACCGAAGGCGGGACCGACGCGACGCCGGGGTCGGCGCTCGCGACGGCGAGCACGCCCGGCGCGGTCGGCGCCGGTGCCAGCGTCGCGGTCAGCTGGCCCGCCGCGCCGACGAAAAGGTTGAGCGGATCGGGAGCGAGCTTCGTCGGCACCGGCTGGATGCGCCTGCCGAGAATGGTGATGGTGTAGCGGGATCCGGGCTGGCCCTTGATCGTGATATCGAGGCGGTTGTTGCTCGGCTGGACGTTGACGAGATTGCGCTCGATGAGCGACACGTCGTTGTTGAAGTCGCGTTCGCGCACGTACTCGACGCCGTTCAGGACGATCTCGCCGCTCGTCGCGCGCTGCGCGCCGTCGGGGTTCCCGCTCTGCACGCGCATCACGAACGGCGCCGCGATGCCGGCCGGGACCGAGAACGTCTCGACGCGCTCGTCCGGGCCGGCGCCGCGCACGTACTGCTTCGGCCCGAAGATGACCGTGTCCGGCGCCTGCGACAGCGCGACTCCCGCTTGCCCGAGCAGCACAAGCGCCACGGCCCACAAGGACGTGGATCGCAGGAATCTCGCTATCGCAGAACGCATGGTCATCCTCAGCCTTTACGTTGCCGAGCGCATCAGCCGCCCATCGCGGCGATGCGCACCGCCTCGTCGGGCGCGTCGTAATGCTTGCCCGACACGGTGATCAGGGTCATCTTCGACTTGCCGCCGAGCGTGGCGCTCAGCGTGATCTTCTCCACCCGCTCGTTCCCGGCGAAGTTCTTCAGCAGGTCGCCCAGCGCGGCGACGATCGTGAACGTCGTCTGCGCCTGCAGCACGCTCGGCCCCACGGGCAGGCTCACCGATACGCTGGCCGTGGCGCTCGTCGTCGTCCCGCTGAGCGCGGGGCTGATCGCCGAGGACACCGGGCCGAGTTGCGGAATCACCTTGAGCAGTACGGTGTTGCCGACCGGGACGTTGGACGTGGTGAAGACGACCGTGACCGGGTTCGTCGTCGTCGCAGGCAGCGTTACGTCCGCAACACCGGTCGGCGCCGCGGGCGCCGGGACGCCGGCGACGCTGCTGATGGTGAGCGTCGGGAATCCCGCGACGAACACGTTGCCGGGCAGATCGGACGTCGCGATGGGACTGGAAGCCGCGGTGCGAGTGATGGTCTCCGCCTCCAGCCGCACGCGACCCGGTGCGCCGCCGGTCGCTTGAAAAAACGAGCAGCAGGTCGCCGCGACGTAGCCGCCGGCGCCCCCGCCCGCGGCGCTGATCGCCCCGTTGCCCGCGATCGTCGTCGCGATGATGCGGATCGCGCCGCCCGAGCCGCCGCCGCCGGTGCCGCCGGCCCCGCTGCCGCCGCTGCTGCCGCCGCCGCCGCCGT
>DASRDS010000043.1:0-4843 GCA_035652495.1 Gemmatimonadaceae bacterium | reverse complement strand
CCGTGGCCGACATTTCACCACATGACCGATCAGGACATCCGCGCGATCTATGAGTACCTGAGTGCGATCCCCTGCATTGAAGGCGATCCCGGGCTGCCGAACCCGCGACCCATCGGCACTCGGTGCCAGTAGCGTGCTGCGCTCGGTGACGCTCAAGTCTTTGGCTTGGGCGTCACCAGGTCGAAACGCCGAGCCTCAGGGTTCCGCTTTCGGATCCTCGACGACAGTTGTCGTGTACGGCGCGAGCACGTCAGGGAATTTTTCTGCGATGTGGAAATCAGTGGAGGCGAGTCATTTCAGCGTCTGACGTTTGTCGGCGTCAGACCCTCCGAGCGCATAGGCGCGCGCCACGACTCGGTACAATCCCAGTGCCTCGTCGAGCATGCACCAGATGTTCACGCATACTTCCGGGCGTGTCAGGACATCCTGGACCGCGCCGGCACTACCGAGCGCGAGGAACCGGCCTCGAGGGTGGTCTCCGTTAGCGCGACGCCGCCGACCGTCGACGTCGGCATGATTCAAACGGACCACCTCACCGACGAACAGCTCGCGGGCGGGCGGAAGTTCCTGCAAGCTCTTCCAGAAGCGATCGTGAAGGCATGGGCCGGGTCAGATGCGGCTGGTGGTTGAAGCAACCGAGCCGGGCCAAGAACAAGGGTTCCCAGGCGTGGCCGGAGTCCGCGCCACCTTGGCCGATGATGCCAGCCGATCCCCGGACGGAATGCGATATTTAGCGCACCATGAGCACAAGACTGCATCGGTCAGCGAGGCGGCGGCGATCGCAGTTCTTGCCGCACCGTGACGCGCGTCAGGGCACGGGCGACGGTGCGGATGCCGGCGACGGCACGCGGCATCCGCACGAACCGACACGATTGGACGCTACTTCCAGCCGCTAACCACTCCGGCGATCGGATTCGTCCCAAAGTGACCGGTCGCCGGGCCGCCGAATGTCAACGCGATGTTCGAGAACGCCACGAGCGCGCCGCCCGTCACGTCGATATCCAGTGTGGATGTCGGCGGAACGGTCTCGAACGGCGGAGCAGCGCCGTTGCCGGTGATGGTCGTCATCGACGCCGGTCCGGTCACGTGGAAACCACCAGCAGGAAGCGGCGTCACTGTTCCGTAGAGGAGCGCGATGTGGTGCGTATGCGGGTTGCGTGTCGCAAGACTGTTGGGGTCGGCCGTCGGTGTCCGAACGAAGTACAGGTCCGACCGCTCCATCGTGATCGCCGCGGTGAAGTCCGCATGGGTCGAGTCTCGGTCAATCTCCAGAGACCACACGCCATGCATCTCCCAGGCGCCGGAATTCGGAATCGTAAAGTCGTTGATCACCCCCTTGAAATGGATCGGGTTTTTGTCTCGTGCCTGCGAGCCGCTGCTCGCCGCGACGACAAGGCTGCCAACGACCGCTAACCATCGGAATCTTCGAATCATGCCGTCTCCTCCTTTGTAGAGCGCGTCCGGTGGCTCTGCGGTCGCACCGAACGGCCTACAGGCGAGCGACGATGGCAGACCGGTGAGGTGCTGGACAAGCGGCAACGTGCAGTATCGGGGCGAAGCCGCGGATTTGGCGTAAAACGCGGCCGATTGCCGTCGATTGCGGCCCTGCGAGACGCGCGCTACAATCGCGGCTCGCCCGTCCGAGTGACCGAGTCGCTGCATGGCCAAAACGCCCAGAGATCCCCCGGTCGCTGACGTCGAGCCACCACAGGCTCGACTCGACTCCTGGAAGGAAATCGCCGCCTACCTCCACCGGGACGTCAGCACGGTCCAGCGATGGGAAAAGCGCGAGGGGATGCCCGTCCATCGCCACATTCACGACAAACTCGGCTCGGTCTACGCGATGGGCCACGAACTCGACGCGTGGTCGCGAAGCCGCACGCAGCGGCTCGTGTCGACCGAAGCAGCGCCGGAGATCGACACCGCCGCGCGACGTTGGACCGCGTGGCTCGCGATCGCGACGGCCGCGTTGCTCGTCGCGGCGATCGGAGTCTCGCGCCTGGTTCGGATGAATTATTTCTGGCGCAGCCCGATCGCCGATGCACGGTTTCGGCGCGTCACCGACTTCGAGGCGATGCCGCAGGCCGCCGCGGTGTCACGTGACGGCAAGTTCGTCGCGTTCCTTTCTGACCGAAACGGACGCACCGACGCGTGGGTCACGCAGATTGGCGCGGGCCAGTTCTATAATCTAACTCGCGAGAGCGGACTCGAGCTGGGCAACTCGGCCGTCCGCACGGTGACCTTCTCACCCGACGGGGCGACCGTCTACATCTGGGCGCGGAGGTCCGGTGGACCGAATACGGGCACCATCGGCGTCTGGTCGGTTCCGACGCTGGGCGGACCGATCAGGCCGTATCTCGATGGAGCGGCCGAGACCGATTGGACCGGCGACGGGGGCCGTCTCGTCTATCACACGACGGGACCAGGCGATCCGATGTTCGTGACCACCTCGCGCGACGTCGTGCCGGGGCGGCAGATCTTCGTCGCGCCGCCAGGACGTCACGCGCATTTCCCCGTGTGGTCTCGCGATCAGGCCTTCATCTACTTCGTTCAGGGCACGGTGCCGGACGAAATGGATCTCTGGCGCATACGCCCCGATGGCACCATGCCTGAGCGGATCACGTTCCAGAGTACCCGCATCAGCTATCCCGTTTTCGTGGACGCGCGGACGATGCTCTACCTGGCGACGGATGGCAGCGGCGATGGACCGTGGCTGTACGGCTTGGACGTCGAGCGGCGTGTACCGCATCGCGTCGCGATGGGTGTCGATCGTTATGAATCGCTGTCAGCCAGCGCCGACGGCCGTCGTCTCGTGGCGACGCTGGCCAATTCGACGGCGACGCTGTGGCGCGTGCCGTTGTCCGACACGGCGGCCGAGCGTTCGGCTGCGACTGAAGTGACGTTGACGAGCGGCTCCGGTCGATCGCCGCGACTTGGACCGGACTATCTGTTGTACGTCGCGTCGACCGGTGCGAACGACGCGATCTGGACGCTCACGCGGAACGGCGCCGCTCAGATCTGGAGCGAGCCGGGGACGCAAATCCTTGGCGGCCCTGCGATTTCAGCGGACGGCACTCGTGTCGCCGTATCGGCCGGTCAACCCGGGCGGACGCGTCTCTACGTCATGAACGCAGACGGCACGAACGCGAAGGCCGTCACTGATGCGCTGGCGCTTCGCGGTGCTCCCGCGTGGGCGCCCGACGGCCGATCGCTGCTGACCGCCGCCGACGACCGGGGTATCTGGCGAATCTACAACGTGTCGCTCGACGGCCGACCGCCGACGCGGCTCATATCGGAGTACTCGGCGGAGCCCGCGTGGGCGCCCGATGGCCGCTTCATCGTCTACTCAGGAGCCGACGTCGGAACGACGTTCCGCGTGAAGGCGATATCCGCCGATGGACGCCCGTACCCGCTGCCAGATCTCACGTTGGCGCGCGGCGCAAGACGCGTACGCTTCCTACCCGGTCGCAATGCGCTGGTGGTGCTCAAAGGCGAGATCGAGCACAAGGACCTGTGGCTCGTCGATCTCACGACCGGACAACAGCACCAATTGACGAATTTCGGACACGACTTTATCGTTCGCGATTTCGATGTTTCTCCCGACGGCCGCGAACTCGTGATCGAACGCGCGCAGGAACGGTCGGACGTCGTGCTCATCGACCGATCCTCGGAATAGGCCTTTCCGCCGCACGCGCGTTTGCGATCGCCTCTCGGAGAGCCTGAAGGAGTCTCGCGTGATACCGTTTCCAGAGTGGTTCGCGGCTGGAAGTAGCGTTTCAATCGGGTTGGTCCGCGCGGATGCCGCCGCGATAAGAGATTGCGAGGTGTCGCCTATGAACTGCGGTAAACGAATGCGTCGCCTACAAGTTCTCCTGTGATTGTCTGCCTGGCCAGAACAGACGTTGATCCGATCGAGGATGAGGGCATCATGGCGTTCTGCGATCATTGCGAAGGACAACGGTTTGACCGGGCGCGCGTGCTTCGCACGTTGCGCGCAATGCGGCGAGAGTGTCGCGGTTCGAAACGTCGCGGACCGATGGACGAGGCACTTGCCCGCGCGATTGAAGCCGTCCGGTCGCTCGACATTCCCCACCTTGACGTCGAGGACGACGGCGAACCCACCGAATGGCTGCATTAATCAGATCTCGCTCGTCGGGATCGGTGCGGCGGGCGGTGCAAAGGCAGGCAACGTCGGGCGCTCGCCATGCGCCAACAATCGTTACGTGTTGTGGTCGGCTGCCGCGGGATCGATAATGTCGTCGTGCTCTGGTGGTTTGAGCGCGAAGGACGCCATACGCGCGTCGAAGTTCTTCATTTGGCACGCGGCGGATACGAACTCCGCGTCTTCGATGAACGCGGCGTCGAACAGGTCGAGACGTTCACGAACTCTGACGAATTAGCGAAGCGACAGCAGGCCGTTCAGGACGCGCTCATCGCGCAAGGGTGGAAGCGTGCGGGTGAGTGGTTGTTGTAGTCGGAGACGCGCAGTGTAGAGCGGCGCGGCTCACCGTTGCGGTGTCCAGACCCCTCGGCACCTCGCATCACACTCTCCGAAAATTCCCGGTCAACAGCACGGCATGACCGTTGCTGCGCCCAACAGCTCGTAATCGCACTTCGTAAGCTTCCGTCAAGCTGACAGTTCGAAAGGAGACTGACCGCTCGATGAAGGCCTCGGCAGAAATGTGAGCGGCGGCACCCGGCCGAGGCTGTCGTGGGGTCGCTCGCTGTTGTAAACCCGAAGCCAGGTGTTCGTCAGCGCCCTTAGCTCCGCGATCGATTCGAAGAGGTGGGCGTTGAGGACCTCCGTTCGATAGCTGCGATTGAACCGCTCGATGTACGCGTT
>DASRDS010000042.1:0-3860 GCA_035652495.1 Gemmatimonadaceae bacterium | reverse complement strand
CCGTGGCCGACATTTCACCACATGACCGATCAGGACATCCGCGCGATCTATGAGTACCTGAGTGCGATCCCCTGCATTGAAGGCGATCCCGGGCTGCCGAACCCGCGACCCATCGGCACTCGGTGCCAGTAGCGTGCTGCGTTCGGTGACGCTCAAGTCTTTGGCTTGGGCGTCAACCAGGTCGAAACGCCGAGCCTCAGGCTCCGCTTGCGGACAACCGTACGACCCTACGGGCGTTGCGCGACGAGCACGAAGGATCGTACGAATCGGTTCATCAAGCGCGGCGGGACTCGGCCATCTCGTCTACCGCACTCGCACCGCGCGGAAGAGTCCTTGCGGTGGGGTGCGCGACCAGGGATCAAGGAGTGCGACAATCCCGGGGTGGCACCGAGCCCAACTCTTCGGTCCTCCACAGCTCGCTGAGCCACAGGCTTCGTCGGCAGACTTCATCTTGTCGGTGCGCAATACGCGACCGTTTTCAATGATTCGAAGCTCGTATGCCAGCGCCACCGCTGTGTCGGCGAGCGCCTCGCACCGGCGAACGCCGATGTGCCGCAGATTGATCGTGCCCATGACAGATGGCGCCGCCGCGCAATGGGGTCACGGTCGGCCGCTGAAGACTATTGTTCTACGGCATCCACGAGTTCGCGGAACGTGAATGGCTTGGCCAAAAACGCCCAACCCCTCACGGCAGCATCATCACCACCGCCGGTCGCCATGATGATGACGCGCAGGCCCGGAAACTGTCGGACGAGCCGCTCCGCGTACGCGAACCCGCCCATGCCGGCCACAGCGTGGTCGAGCAACGCGATTTCTGGCGACATGTCATGGTCAATGAGAGCGGCCATCGCCTCGAATATCGACGCCGCCAGGATCACGTGATGCTGCCGCCGGGTGAGCATGATGTCGATCGCATGCCGGACCGGCGGCTTGGCCTCAACGACCAAGATCCGCACGGCAAGATCGTAGTCCAAACGGAAGGCAGATGGCGTGACGTTCGACGATCTGCCACCGTCGGCGACACGACGTCCCCGCGAGAAGCTGCTCGAGTTTCTCTACGGACACGACCGCTGGCTGTGCGAGCTCGTCGACCTCGGGCAATGGGGCGTTGAGGCGCAGTGTTTCAAAAACGAAGAATTCAACCGCAGTCGCCGGTTCGACCGATCAGAACGGTGCGATTCAGGGACACGAGCCGATCAGTGGGGTGCGCGCATCGCTACCCAGGCCGATCGCGCGCACAATGCCAGCGCTGCGATCCCCACTCCGGCGCGATGAAAATGTCGTCGCGCGTAGGAACACCGGCGTAAACTCCACGGCCGTCGCGGGGCCAACATTTGTTGCCGATGAGCCATCACGACGAAGCGCACGCACTTGGAAATGGATGCCGTGGTCGGTGTGAACCGATTCGGTCGCCCCGACCCGACTTGTCGCACCATCTGCACGAATAGGAAGGAGCCGATGCCCCTAATCGAGCGCCGCACATTCCTGACCACCGCACTCGCCGGTCTGCCGACGTCCGTTTTGGCCCAACCCTCGAGGCGTCAGATCGCCAAGGTTGGCAACGGCGACGACCGACTCATTGAGCCTCACACCGTTGGGGTCAGCACGACCGCGTTCAAAGTGCTGACAGAGGAGAGCAACGGCGCGCTGTTCACCATGGAGAACCGGATGACGCGAAAGGGGGGACCGCCACGGCATCTGCACCACGCCCAAGATGAGTGGTTTTACGTCATCGAGGGCGACTTCATCGCGGAGATCGGTGACCACCGCTTTCGGTTGTCACCCGGCGAGTCAATCTTGGGGCCGCGCGAGGTGCCCCACGCGTATGCGTTCATTGGCAGCACCGTCGGGCGGCTCCTCATTGCCTACGCACCAGCAGGCCAAATGGAAGCGTTCTTTCGTGGCAGAACTGAAGGCGCGCAATATTCTACCGATGCCGAACGCTATCGCGCATTCGGAATGGAACTGCTCGGCCCGCCGCTCACCATCGAGCCGTAGCGTGGGTGCTCGCGCTTGCACCTCGTACGCGACGCTGATCGATCGTGCCGGCGGATCGCGTTCACAGACCGCGGATTTTCGCCGCTAGATGGTCCAGACCTCGAAAAGTCAACGCGAAGTACCTCCTGACGCGCACCACAGCGAATGCGTGGCGTACGGTACGCCCAGCGACACCCTCCTGAAGATCAAAGCCGTCTGGTTGATACTTGCCGCGTGGCCGTCGATTTGTGAGCAGCGCATGACGCCTCAGCGAGCCTGATGCGGTACCCATTCGGGCCGGTTGAAATCGCGGGTTTCGGTTCAGTTCGTCGGCGTGGCCAGCACACTCCTCCAGCAGGTCCCCAGCGGCCCGAGACTTGAACTGACGGTCGCGGGCACACGATTTGTCGAATGATCCGGCGAAGCTCTGGGCGAGGGACCGTGGAAATACCCCAATCGGTCGCGATTATTTCGCGGGCCTGGGGATCCTCGTCGTTGGCGACGATCCATTGTTCCGTTGGGCGGTCAAGGAGGTGCTGACGCTTGCGGGGCACACCGTCAGCAGTACCACGGCGGATCTTCACCCGATCCGCGCGGCGGTGGATTCGTGTATACCCGATGTGATCGTCGTCATGCAATGCGCGTTGCCCGAGCGACAAGGGACGGTCATCCGATTTCTGCGCGCTGCGGCCCCGATGAGCGCGATCGTCGTCGTCCTACCCGATAACCTGCGCGAGACGCGATTCGGAGCCATGCGAGCCGGCGCGACTCGGCTCCTGACCGATCCAGTCGACATGAGGGCGCTCCCGGCTGCCGTGCTCGGCGCGCAACGTTGTCGACCGATTTAGTCGCTTCCGCCAGGCGCGTGCTGTTGCCGCGGCCGCAAGTACGCCGTTCGCCAGCGGTGGGTTGTCGCGCGTCCAGTCTCGACGGTGATCGTCGGTGAGTGGAAGTGGCGAGGCGTCACAAGGCAAGAGGCGTTAGCCCGAGACGATCCGCACAGGATTTTGCGAGACCGTGCGTTACCGGCCAACGGGGGGACCGCTGGGCAACTACCTTGCGACGCAACCCGTCAACGTGTCAACGCCGGCAGCGCCTGGATCAACGGGCTCGAGGTGTCCTACTTGCGGCATTTCTCGGGACTACCTGGCGTGTTCGGTGGGTTGGAGCTGTCCGCCAACTATGGGTACACGGCGTCTGGCGCCAGCGGTATCGCTGGTCGTTCAGATCATCCATCTCTGCTTCGCACCTCGCTAAATGTGAATGCTATAGACGTTGTTCATTCGGGAGTCTCTGGAAACAATGGGGGTTACCACACCTTTCCAGCGTTTCTGGAGGCGCTCCCGAATGAAAGTTCATCGTAACGCGAAGACGACCCCGAAGATGCGGCAGCTGATCGTAACGCGCGCCGAGCAGGGCTGGACCGACGCGCGTATCGCCGAGGCGCTGGGGATCAGCGTCCGCACGGTGGCGAAGTGGATCGAGCGGGCTCGCCAGGGCCAGGCGCTGACGAACGGGTCGTCGCGTCCGCATCGGCAACCGCAGCGTCTGGCCGCGTCGCTCGAAGCGGCGATCGTCGCGGTGCGACGCACGCGCGCCACCGCGTGGCAAATCAGTACCGCGCTGCGGATCCCGCGCTCGACCGTCACGCGCGTCCTGGCCCGCACGGGACTCAATCGGATCGCGCTCGTGGAGCCCCCGCCGCCCGTCCAGCGGTATGAATGGCCCCACGTCGGCGATCTCTTGCACGTCGATCTGAAGCGCCTCGGTCGCATCGCGGGGGTTGGCCACCGGATTCATGGTGATCGCCGCCGGCGGGCACGGAACGTGGGCTGGGAATACTTGCATGTCGCGATCGACGACGCGACCCGCCTGACCTACGC
>DASRDS010000041.1:0-21585 GCA_035652495.1 Gemmatimonadaceae bacterium | reverse complement strand
CACGGATCGCGCCCATGGAGCGGCGCGGTGAGATTCGCCACACGCCCGATCGTCATGACGCGCTCGCGCGCGAACTTTGCCGCGATCCGATCGCGCACGTGCTCCTCGACGACATTCATCGCCATCGGCGGCTGGAACAGTCCGTCCGGCAATTGCGCGAGGCCTTCGGCCCGGCCGCTCACGCCGATGTACCGCTCGACGTGATCGTACCACGGCGCGAGGTCCGCATAACGGATCGGCCAGTCGACGGCGACACCATCACGCAGGTTCGCCTCGAAATCGAGGTCGCTCCAGCGATAGACCTGACGCCCCCAGATGATCGACTTGCCGCCGAGTTGCCGCGCCCGAAACCAGTTGAACGGCTTGTCGGATGGCGTCGTGTACGGGTTGTCGATATCGTCCGTCCAGAATCGCCGGCTCATTTCGTCGAACGACACGGATCGGCGCTGGATCGGCTGTCGGGCGGCGATCGCCCGCGTGTCGCCAAGCCCACGAAATGGCATCTCCCACGGCGGCACGTGCTCCACGGCGTCACGGACCGGATCAACGGGACGTCCCGCCTCCAGCACGAGCGTCTGCAGGCCGCGTTGCGTCAGATCTTTCGCCGCCCAGCCGCCCGTGATCCCGGATCCGACGACGATCGCGTCGAACGTGCGACGCTCAGCGGGCATACGGGGCGTTGCCATCGTACCGCCAGGGCATCGGCCAATTCCCGAGCTCCCGTGCCTGCGCGGCTTCGGACGTGTAGTATCCCCAGATTGTCAGGTACTTGAGCATCCCGAACCAATGCCCGTCAGTGGCTTCGCCATCGAGCTGTTCGATGATGGCCGCCTGCTCCGCCGTTGTCCGCTCGAGAAACCGCTGCTCATCGAGCTCCGCCAGCCCCGCCAGAAACCGCTTCTGCTCCGCCCCCGTATACCAATCCGCGAGCATCGTATCGATAAACCGATCGACCAGCACCTCGGCCGCCCCCGGCGTCTCAGTCGCCGGAATGATCCGCTCGCACGCCGCGAGCACGATCGCGTCCTGGTGTGGGCTCAGGACACGCAGCGCCCCAATTCGAGCTATCGCATGCGCGTGTCGGCCCAGCGCGAGGAGACCAACGGTACCGGCCATCGCGCGCAGTGACTCCCGCCGATCCATATGGGAAACAATAACATTTCTGGCCCTTGATTGGTGAGCCTGCGCCATACATTCCGCGTGACGGTGCCTGCGCTCGCGGTCGCAGCGTCATGGGCGCCCGTTTGCAACGGCGCGGGATCGCGAGCCATCGGTGATTGCGTCGTCGCCTTTGAGCGCGGCGATCCATCCCGTCCAATCGTGCTCGGATGCTTATCCTAGTTGCCCCTGGTGGATTCGAACCACCATTACCGGATCCAAAGTCCGATGTCCTGCCGTTGGACGAAGGGGCAGATCAGTAGCCCCGAAGTATAACGGGCTACGAGTCGATGATCTGCACGGGTGCCACCTTGAGCGCGGTGGCGGTCGTGATGGCTGTGGCGGGGGCAGGGAGGTCCTTGGCCACGGACCAGGGCGCGGTGCCGTCGGCCAGGATCGCGAATACTGTCGCGCCGGATCCGCTCATGCGGGTGAGCGCTACGCCCTTGGCGGACGACAGAAAGCCGATCGATTCGCCGATCTCAGGGTGGCGATCGATCACGACCTTCTCGAAATCGTTCGAGGCGAGCGAGGCAAAAGCCTCCCACTCGCGGAAGGCGTTCAACGGCAGCACACGCGGAATGGGCTGTGACGACGAGCGCGTTGAGGCGAGCCATGCGTACGCGTCGGCGGTCGGTACGCCGAACGGCATTGTCGCCAGCACGACTGGTCGTTCAGGGAGTGGTGGCAGCGGCAGAATCCGCTCGCCTCGCCCCCAGGCCAGGGCGAGTGGGGAGCGGAGCGTCAAGAATGGCACATCCGCACCGAGCGAGAGCGCCAGCGCGAGCAACTCGTCGCGCGTCGGTGGCTTCGGGTCGAGTGTGGCGAGTGCGCGAAGGACGGCGCCGGCGTCGGCGCTGCCTCCGCCTAAGCCTCCGCCCACCGGAATCCGCTTATCGATCTCGATGCGAAACCCCGCGGGCCAGCCGCGTGCATCGGCGTAGGCCACCGCGGCGCGAAACGCGAGATTGCGGCCGGCGGGTCCGACATCGGCGCCGCGACAGTCGATCGTGCGGATCCCGCCCATTCGCGCGGGCTGCGTGTGAACGACGACATCGTCGGCCAGCGCCAACCTGCAGAAGGCGGTTTCGAGCTGGTGATAGCCGCTCTTCTCGCGGGCTAGCACGTGCAAGAACAGGTTGACCTTCGCCTGTGCCGTGACGCGCGCGGAACGAGGCCGAGCGTTCACGCTTGGACGGGCTTCACGTCTTTGAGGTGCACGCCCATCCGAATGAAGTACCATGCGCCAATGATCGTGATCGGCGCGAAGGATAGGAGATGATAGCCGATCGCCCAGGCGGTGGCCTGCGCCTTGGGAACGCCGAAGAGTCCGAGTCCCAAGACGCCGACGAACTCGAACACGCCAAAGAATCCTGGCGCGGCGGGTAGCGCGACACCGATCGCGATCACGCCTTGCAGGAACAACGCGACGCCGAACGGCACATGGATCCCGACGGCAAAAAAGCCGAGCCAGAACGCGAACCCGTTGCACAGCCAGTGCACCACGGCCCAGAAGAGCACGACCGCGAACCGCACCGGATCCCGCAACACACTGAGTCCGGCGGCGAAATGCGCGAGCACATCCTTTCCTTTCTCCACGAACTTCGGCGCGATTTTCCGCGCGATCGCTTCGTAGCCCGCGATGAGCGGGTTCGGGAAGTACACAATGCCATACAGGACCACCGCGAGGACGCCGAGCAGCACGGCGCCAACCATCGCGATACGCATGACGGGTACGTTGCCGATCATCGCCCCCTTCGGGAACGACGGCAGCAACATCGGGATGACCGTCAGCACCAGCACGACGAACGCGTCGAACAGCCGATCGACCGCCAACGACGCCAGCGACGCGGAGAAGGGCACCCGCGCCTCCTCACGCGTCAGCGCGTACGCGCGAGCAAACTCACCGACTCGAGCGGGGACGACGTTGTTCACCATCATGCCGATCGCGCTCGCGCGCCACAGCGAGCCATACGGCAGCTTCGGCGCGACCGGGTCGAGAATCGGCCGCCACCGAATCGCGCGAATCGGCACGCAGATCGTGGCGAAGAACGACGCGGCGGCGAACAAGAGCAGATCCGACGACCGGAGCACCGCCCACACTTTGTCGAGCGGGATCTGCTTCAGGACCCACGCGAGCAGGACCGCACTCAGGACGATGCCCAGCGCGCCGCGCCAATCCAACTTCATGTGAGGTTACGCCGTAGCCGCAAGGTCGATCAGATCGAGCAGCTCGGCGAGCGACTCGGGACGCGGAGCCGTGCCCGCGCGCTCCGCCGCGCGAATCTCATCACGGACGACGCGCGCCCGGTCGAGCGCCGAGCGCCCGCGGTAGAGCAGGGAGTCGATCGAGACGACGGCGCCTTCGCCTTCACCCTCCTCGTCGGCCGGCTCCTCACCAAGGATCGGCTTCCGCTCGATCTCGCTGATCCCGTTCTGCAGGAACGCGTGCAAGGCCTTGCCCGTTGGCGTCGACGTGCGCTCGCGGCCCGGGCTCATCGGCATCGGCGCCTCGAATCCGGCGTCCGGTCCGCGAAGTCCGAGCAAGCGCTCGAGCGAGAGCTCGGTCTCGATCCCCTCGGGAACGACCGTCGTATCGCTCAAGCCAAGCGCGATCTCCTGCTCGAGCGCGCCCGCGTCCACCTCCGGGCCTTCGTTCGCGCCAGCCACGCGCGCGGCGAGGTTGCGGGCATCGGCCGTGGGATCCGCCAGCACATCGGCGATCGACCGGATCGACGCGAGCTGACCCGCCGCGAATTGCTGCGTGTCCTCGCCCTCCGCCACACGCCCGATGATCGCCGCGACATCGCGCTCACCGAAGCTCTCGGCCGCGCTCCGCATCGCACGGAGCGCGGCACGGAGATCGGCCGGCGAACCGCCGGCGAGCAGCGACCGGAGATGCTCCGCCTGGCTCACGACCTCCAACCGGAAACGCTCGGCCGGCGTGGTCGGAGGACTGGGCGCCGCGTCGAGCACGCCGTCGGACCCGTCGTCTGGGAACAGCTCGTCGATCGGGACAATGCGATCGGCCGCCTCGGTCACCCTCGAGGTCTCCGTGCGAGCCGAAACGAACCGCTGATACTCGACCGATGCGGCCGCATTCCGGACATTGCCGGCGCGCAGCTCGCCGGCCACGCGGCGGAGCAGCTGTGCGGCCGCGGTCAGCAAGACAAGCGACGGAGCGCTTGGCGTCCCAGCATCCAGCTCCAACGAGCGTCCGACGCGTTCGACCGCATCCAGGACCTCGGGCAGCGGGGGCCGATCGGACACGGCGGCCACTCCGCGTAACGTGCGCACCCGCGCGAGCGCGCCCGCCAACGTGCCACGGCTCGACGGCCGAGCCGCAAATGCGTCAAGCGCCACCGCGATCTCAGTCGTCTCGCTGGCGAAGTACTGGTCAGCCCCAGCGCCCGCGGCGGTCGCGGTCGCACCGACGGCGTCCGCGCCGGCTGGCAGATACCGAGCCAGATCCGCGACGCGCCGGGCGGACCGCGCGTCCTCCGTCGGGCTCCAGCCGCGCACCTTGTGCACCAGAATCTTGAGGTCGTCCACGGCCGCGACGAGGGCCGCCGACAGGGGTGCCGCCCACCGGAGCTCGCCCGCTCTCAGGGCGCGGCCCGCGCGCTCGAGCGCCGCCGCCAAGTCGGCGATCGCCGACAACCGGTGCATAGTCGCGGCGCCCCGCAGCGTCCGCGCCGCCCGCACGAAATCATCCGCCGCCGGCCCACTGCCACTCGCACCCGCGGCGTGCAGAATGACATCGAGTCGCTCGATGCACTCGCTCGCTTCCAGGGTGAAAAAGTTGAGGGGATCGGAGGCGGTGGTCATTCGAATGGAGGTTAACACCGGAGGTTAACAGGCCCTATTTAGACGCGCGAGCCATATCCATCGCCACCCGCAACTCACGGACGGCTTCAGCCAGACCGACAAACAGAGCACGGCTGACGATCGAATGGCCGATATTCAGCTCCTCGATCTCCGGGATGGCGGCGACTGGACCGACGTTTCCCACGGTGAGGCCATGACCCGCGTGCACCGCCAGTCCCTCGCCGGCCGCCTGCCGCGCGGCGGCAGCCAGAGCCCGCACCTCTTGGTCCGCGCAGGTGTGGGCATATTGCCCAGTATGCAGCTCAATGGCGTGCGCACCCACCGCTTTTGACTGGTCGACGGCCGAGGGCGTCGGATCGATGAAGAGGCTGGTGCGGATACCCGCCGAGCCGAGGCGCGCGATAGCGCTCGCGATCCGATCCGAGGCCGCGCCGACGTTGAGCCCGCCCTCGGTGGTGACCTCCAGGCGCCGCTCGGGCACGAGGGTCACTTGATACGGTTTGAGCAACAGCGCGATGCCCACCATCTCGTCGGTGCACGCCATCTCCAGATTCAGCACCGTGCGCACTGAGCGCATCAGGCGATTCACATCGTCATCCTGGATGTGACGACGATCTTCCCTCAGGTGGGCGGTGATACCGTCTGCTCCCGCTTCCTCGCAGACGGTAGCCGCGGCGACCGGGTCCGGCTCGGATCCTCGGCGCGCCTGTCGCAGGGTGGCGACGTGATCGATGTTAACGTAGAGCCGCTGATACGGTTGGGCTCGGGTTGCTGGCATTCGGATGGCTCGCTAGCTTCGCTTTCGTGAAATCATACGCCGGGATAGCAGTGGCGGCATTGGCGCTGATGGCGGCGTGCTCGTCGAACAAGCCGACGACAACGCCCCAGCCCAATACCACGCCGCCAACAGGTCCGACCGTCTCGAACAACAAGCCACCGACCGCCGATCTCGGGATGACCGGCGGAGCGGATGCCCGCGCCGCGGCGCGCGCATTCCTGGAGGCCGGCAAGGCGCAGGACCTTCAAGCGCTCTCGGTGGTCTGGGGCAACAACCAGGGCCCGCTGCGCAACCAGATTTCTCACGACGAGCTCGAGAAGCGTGAGCTCATCATGATGTGCTTCTTGAAGCACGACACCGACAGTATCGGTGCACCGAGTGCGGCGGCCGGAAGCCGCATCAATTTCCCGGTGACGCTCACGCAAGGCGGGACCTCGCGAACGACGATGCTCACGACGATGCTCGGTCCCTCTTCTCGTTGGTACGTGGAGAAAATCGACCTGCGGGCTATCGAAGCGATGTGTCAAAAAGGAACCTGACGAGGGGCTAACGGATTAGTTTTCCGTAAGCTCGACCAGCACGCCCCCGGTAGCGCTCGGGTGGAGAAACGCGATCCGTTTCCCCTCGGCGCCGACCCGGGGCGTTTGATCGATCAGCCGGATTCCGGCGTCCCGGCAGCGCGAGAGCGCACCGTCGAGGTCGTCGACGGCGAAGCAAATGTGATGGATTCCAGGCCCCCGCGAGTCCAGAAATTTGGCGACCGGAGTGCCCGCTTCCCGCGGCTCGAGCAGCTCGACGAGCGACTCGCCAGCCGCAAGCCCGATGATCGACGCGCCGTCGGCGTCATCGAGCGGAACGACGGGGAGTCCGAGAACGTCGCGATAGAACGGTACGGAATCGGCGAGAGCACGGACGGCGATGCCGATATGGGCGATACGGGGAGCCATGTGGTCATAATCTACGAGGGTCTGACATGTCGAACGCTATAGCGGTGACTGATACGAGTTTTGCCGAGGAGATCGAGAAGCACGAGGGGTTAGCCGTCGTGGATTTTTGGGCGACGTGGTGCGGGCCGTGCCGGATGGTCGCTCCGATTCTCGACCAGTTGGCCGTCGAGTACGCGGGCCGGGCAAAGGTGACGAAGCTCGACGTGGACGCCAATCAACAGACGGCGATCCGGTTCAATGTTCGCTCCATTCCGACGATTCTCTTCTTCAAGGACGGGAAGCTCGTCGATCAGGTGATCGGCGCGCTGCCAAAGCCCGCGCTCGAGGCGAAGTTCAAGCAGCACGCGAGCGCCGCCAGCGCGGCGACGAAGGCGTCATAAGTTTTCTCAATGGGCTCCCTCTCGGGGGCCCATTGCTCAGATGGTTGCGAGGTACGTATTTCGGCAGTCTATATTGGCCGAGATAACCCCCGCCCTCGCATGCCTCTTCGAGCCGCCAGCCTGCGTTTCCCGTGCGAACGGGTGCTGCTCGCGCGGACGAAACTGGCGTATGTCCACCTCCGCAACCTGCTGACGGACGCCAAACGAGACCGCGCCGCGCGAGTCTTCGGCTACGTGGCCATCTGGCTCCCCGAAGAATTCCTGGTCCTCTACATCCGCGCGGGCGAAGTCGTCAACGCGATGGCGCTCGATGACGAGGGATATCGCGCGCTCTCGATCGGCGATGCGATCGATCTCGTGCCGGCGGAGCCCGAGCTCGGCGAGATCTGCTTCCACGAAGCGAGCGACCGCCAGCTCGCCTGCATGCACTACTCGCAGATGGAAGAGCCGACCGCCTGGCCGGCGGAGCTCGACCCCACAGACCCCGACGCGCTGTTCGCGCACCTCGGCGCGACGACGTTCGACGGCATGCTGGAGATCGTGGACGAGGGCGCGATCAACTACGTGATCCTCCGCGACGGGCTCGTCGAGCAGTGTTTTCTCGTCGACGGTCCGGCGAAGCCCGAGGAACCGGAGGTCCTTCGTGCGCGCCGTCCGTTTGACGACAGCGCCCACCGCAAGAAGCTCGGCGTGTTCCGCTGGCCAGTGCCTCCGGCGCTACCAGTCCAAGCCAATCCGAGCTTGATACAAGCGTATCGCGAGCTGACCGCCGCGCTGGTCGAGCGACTGATCGAAGCTGGCAATCCCGGCGCGCCGGCGGTCGCGGAGTATGCGCGCAAGGCGCTTGTGCCTGACCACCCCTGTCTCGCGGCCTACTCCGCGCTGCCCGAAGTGCAGGATCTTTGCGATCCGGTCGTTGACGCCGAGGCCCTCACGACCGCCATCGCCGGATGGGTCACGGAAATCATTCTGGCGGCGGTGGACTTGGACACGACGCGTCCCGAGCAGATCTTGCAGACGGTGACCCACGAGCGACGCCACGCCTTCCAATCCGCCGGATTCTTTCAGAAGCTGCCCTGGCCCATCACGTGGTAGACGGACGGCTCTACGTCGTCAGCACCCCGATCGGCAACCTGGCCGATCTGACATTCCGGGCGGTCGACGTGCTCAAGACCGTCGACCGGATCCTCTGCGAGGACACGCGCCACACGCGGATCTTACTGGATCATTACGCGATCCGGACACCGACGAGCGCGTACCACGAACACAATGAGGCGAAAGCGACGCCTGGTATCGTCGCCGAGCTTGCCAAAGGCGCCACGTTCGCGCTCGTCACGGACGCCGGCACGCCTATCCTGTCCGATCCTGGCGCCCGCTTGGTCCGTGCGGCGATCGCGGCTGGCGTACCCGTCGAGCCCGTGCCGGGCGCGTCAGCCCTCCTGGCCGCTGTCGTCGCGGCCGGGCTCGACGCGGATCGCTTCACGTTCTACGGCTTTCTGCCCCGCAAGGGCGCCGAGCGGCGAGCGCTCCTCGGGCAGATGGCGACGGCGGAGCACCTCACGATCCTGTACGAAGCGCCCGGCCGGGTCGCGGCGACGCTCGCCGAGATCGGTGGGAAACGCCAGGCGGTCGTGGCCAGGGAACTGACGAAGCAGTTCGAGGAGCTGCGCCGAGGAACGGTAGAAGAGTTGGCGGCGTATTACGAGGAGCACCCGCCGCGAGGGGAGGTCGTTGTGTTGATTGAAGGCGTCGTGGCGTCTCCCCCAGATGAGATGATCGCTCGATCGCGCTCGGAGGCCCTCCGTACTCAAGGCCGGTCAGCGCGCGAGATCATGCAGTCCCTGATGACCGAACTTCAGCTCCCTAGGAACGTCGCATATAGGTTAGCGCACGAGGAAGAACAGGAGGACGAAAGGCAGTGAGGTTAGCGGCGCTACCCTTGATCGCCCTGATGGGTGCGGGACACACGGAGACGCGACTGACCGTCGCGCGCCTGCAGTACGATGGCGGCGGCGACTGGTACGCGAACCCGTCGAGTCTCCCGAACTTGCTCTCGGCGATCGCCGAGCGAACGTCCCTCAAAGTCGAGCGGACGGAAGCGCGCGTGACCCTGATGGACGATCGCCTCTGGGACTATCCGTTCCTGCACGTCACCGGCCACGGCAACATCCATTTCAGCGACGCCGAAATCGCTCGTCTGCGGGAATACCTGGCGCGGGGCGGATTCTTGCACGTCGATGACAACTACGGACTCGACGAAGCTTTCCGCCGGGAAATCGCGCGTGTGTTTCCGGATCGGCCGCTGGTCGATGTGCCGCTCTCGCACCCGATTTATCACATCGTGTACGACTTCCCGAAAGGCGTGCCAAAAATCCACGAACACGATGGCAAGCCGGCGAGAGGCTTCGGCATTTTCATCGGCGACCGGCTCGCCGTGTATTACACGTTCTCCAGCGATCTCGGAAACGGGTGGGAAGACGTCGGCACATATCCGGGTGATCCGCCGGCGCTGCATGAAGCCGCGCTCCGCATGGGGGTGAATCTTTTCGTGTACGCGGTGACGAGCCGTCCCGTCTCGTGACCGTTCACGAGCTCGTTGAACGCGAGCGAGGGCGCCTCGCGAGAGCGACGACCGCGCGTGGCACCGCGATCGCCACGGCCGGCGTCGCGCTCGTACTCGCGGCCGCCATCGCGCTCCTCGGGGATGCGCGTTGGCTCGACCTGCCGCCGCTCATTCCGTTCGTCGTTTGGGTGCTGGCGATTGGAGCGGCCGCGGCGGGGGTGACGTTGACGGTCGCCTGGCTCCGGCGCCACGCGACACGCGTCGCCGTCGCCCGCACGATCGAGCGAGAGCGCGCGCTCAGGGCCGGCGCTCTGCAGGGCGCGCTCGAGGTCGAGCACTCTGGCGCCCTTGGCCGCCGCGGCGCCGCCGATCTCGTCGCCCGCCTCAAAGGCTCGGCCCTCGCGCCGGCCACGCAAAAGAGCGCGGGCCGTCGCGCGCTCGCCGGCGCGCTCACCGCCATTTTCGGTGTCGCGGCGTGCGTCGCACTCGCCCAGTGGTCGCCGGATGGCTGGAACGCGGTTTTGCATCCGATCCGCGCGTGGCGCGGGACGCTCCTGCCGCGGCTCGTGATCGACGCGCCCGCGGACGTGCTTCGCGGCGAAAAGACCACGGTGAGCGTGACCGCCAAGGGACGGCACCGGATCGCCGTCTACTCCCGAACGCGTGGCGCGGAGTGGGCCACGCGATGGTATCCGGTGAGCGACGACGGCGCGGCGCGCCTCGCGGTCGGGCCGATGGACGCGGATCTCGCGCTCGTTGCCGCAGACGGTCGTGCCACGAGCGACACGGTGTTCGTGCGGGTCAGCGATAAACCGTTCCTTGGCGGCATCGCGTTGCGCGCGATTTATCCGGCGTACTTGAAGCGGGCGGACGAAGCGCTGCCCGCCGGCGAAGTCGCCCGGGTTCCTGTCGGCACGCGGATCGCGATCAATGGTCGCGCGTCGACGGAGCTCGCGAGCGTGGCGCTGGTCCGTCACGCCGATACCAGTCGGCTCGCCGTCGAAGGGCATCGCTTCGAGGGCTCGTTGAGAGCGAACCTCGGTGCGGGCGGTCGCTACGAGTGGCGCGCGATCGGCTCCGGCGGCGCCATCGCGGATCTGCCGTCCCCGCTCGAACTGGAGGTCGTGCCGGATTCCGCGCCAAAGATCGACATCGTATCGCCGGCGCATGACACGATCGTGGCATCAGGCGACCATGTTCAACTCTCGTTGTCCGCGACGGACGACCACGGTCTCGCCTCGATCGCGGTCCGCAGCTGGCGCGGATCTACGACTGGCGGCTCGTGGAGCAACTCGCCCGCCGTCGAGGAAAC
Organism: Gemmatimonadaceae bacterium; assembly: GCA_035652495.1. Classification (GTDB taxonomy): domain Bacteria; phylum Gemmatimonadota; class Gemmatimonadetes; order Gemmatimonadales; family Gemmatimonadaceae; genus DASRDS01. The sequence continues at coordinate 10,619 of DASRDS010000041.1, read as the reverse complement.
CATGTCGTTGCCCGCGCCGGCGCAGTGGAGCGGATCGTCCGTGCTCGATCTGAGCCAACGCGGCTTAGGGCAGGGCGATGCGCTGCACATCGTCGCCGTCGCGACCGACAATTCGCCATGGCATCAGACGGGAATGAGCCGCGAGCTCATCCTGCGTATACCCAGCGTGGCCGAGGAGCGCACGCTCGCGCGGTCGACCGCGGACTCGGCTGCCGCCGCGGCGGCGTCGATCGCCCAGGCACAGCGTCAGCTCGAGCAGCGCACGGACGACGCGTCGCGCGCGCGGGGGCAGCGGAATGGGAACTCGCAAACGTCATCGCGCCAGCAGCAGTCGAATAGCGCGACGTCGAGCGCGAGCTCCGGACAGCAGCAGTCGATGTCCTATCAGTCGGCGGAGCAGGCGAAGGCCCTGGCGCAGGAGCAGCGGCAGCTCGCGGACAAGGTCAAGTCGCTCGAGCAGCAGTCCAAGCAGCTCGAGCAGCAGCTCAAGCAAGCGGGCGCGCTCGACTCGGGGCTGGCGAACGAGTTGCATCAGGCGCAGCAACTGCTCAAGGACGCGTTGACGCCCGAGCTGCAGTCGCAGTTGAACAAGCTCGATAAGTCCGCGCAGTCGCTGCAAGGTGGCGATGAGCGCCAAACGCTCGGTGATCTCGCGCGCGAGCAGCAGAAGCTGCGCGAGCAGCTCGAGCGCACCGTTGACGTGTTGAAGCGTGCGGCGCTCGAAGGATCCATGCAAACGCTGCACGACGAAGCCAAGGACTTGGCGCATCGGGATAGTGCGCTGAGCCAGAAATCGCAGTCGCAGCGCGGGCAGCAGCAACCAGGCCAGCAAGGCCAGCAAGGCCAGAACGCGAACGAGGCGAAGGAGCTCGCCCAACGGTCGCGCGATCTCTCGCAGGCGGTCGATAGTCTGTCCAAGCGCTTGTCACGCGAGAAAGCAGAAACCGGCGCGAAAGGGGTTAGCGAAGCGCAGCCGCATGTCGATGCATCGGCGCAGGACATGGAGCGCGCGGCCGGCATGCAGCCGCAGCCCGGTAAGCAGCAGCAGGCCAACGCGCAGCAGCAGGCCAACGCGCAGCAACAGGCGAACGCACAGCAGCAACCCAATACTCAGCCTGGTCAACAACAACCGGGGGGCCAACCCCCAACCGGCCAACCGCAGGCTGGTCAGCAGGGCCAGCAAATGGCGGGTCAACAGCAGGGCAGTCAACCGCAACCTGGCCAACAGCAGCAGGGCGGCCAGCAGCCGGGCAACCAGTCCGCGCAGCAGGCGGCGCAAGAGATGGGTCAAGCGGCGCAACAACTCGCCGATGCGCGCAATGCGCAGATCGGCGAATGGAAGAACGCGACAACGTCCGAGTTGGATCGCTCGATCCAGGAAACGCTGCAGATGGCGCGTCAGGAAGACGCGCTCGCCAAGCAAGCGCAGCAAGGCGGCAGCGACCCATCGAGCATGAAGAGCGAGCAGAGCGCCATTCAGCAGGGCGTCGATCAGGCGAACTCGCGACTGCAAAAAGCGGGTCGTCAGTCCGCGCTCGTCTCGGGCAACGCGCAGCGTGCCGTCAGCGAAGCCCGCTCCAAGGTCCAGCAAGCGACCAACGAGCTGCAGCAGAATTCATCGAGCGGCTCGCAGTCCGGCGGCAACACCGGAACCGGCCAACAATCCGCGAGTGCAATGCGCGAAGCGGCGGACGCGCTCAACCAAGCGGCCGCGTCCCTCGTTCGCGACCGCGAGCGCGCGAATCAAGCGACGTCGGCGTCGGGTCTCGCCGAGATGCTCCAACAGATGCAGCAGCTCGCGCAGCAGCAGGGCCAGCTCAATTCCCAATCACAGGGGCTCTCGCTCATGCCCGGCGCGAACGGTCAGCCGAGCCCCGAGGCGCAAGCACTGGCGGAGCGCCAGCGGCGCGTGGCACAGTCGCTCGACGCGATCGGCGGCGGCGATGCGAGTGGTCGGGCCGATGCGCTCGCCAAGGAAGCGCGCGAGATCGCGGCCGCGCTCGCGCGGAACGGGCCTGACCCGAACACGGTCAGCCGGCAGCAGCGTCTCTATCACCGTCTGCTCGATGCGGGACATACCCTCGAGCAGGACGAGCGCGACTCGACCGGCAAGCGCCAGGCGCAGGCCGCCGTCGACCGCCCGGGCTTCGTCCCCGGCAACGCGCCCGTTGAAGGGAAGAGCGCCTCCAAGTTCCGCGAGCCGACGTGGAACGAGCTTCGCGGATTGAGCGCCGAGGAGCGGCAGCTGGTGATCGATTATTTCAAGCGCATCAATGCACAACAGTAAGATTGGCAACTCGCCGCTACGCGGCTCGCGCCAGTCACGGCGGAGCAGCCCCATCTTGGCGAGCCGATGGTCCTTGGTCGTGACCACTCGAGATCTTGCTACGATGTTCACCATTGTTTGCGCCGCGTTCACCATTGTTTGCGCCGCGCGAAGCGCGAGCGCACAAGACCAGTCGCCGCTAGGCGCCGGGTATGATGCCGAACAGCGCGGAAACTGGGCGGAAGCAGCAGCAGACTATCGCAAAGCGCTCCATGCGGGTGGGAACACGGCCGCGTCCATACTCGGCCTAGAAAGAGTGTTCTCGGAGATGAACCACACGGATTCTCTGCTGCCGATCCTCGACACCGTCATAGCGCAGCGCCCAAGAGACGCCGTATTCAGATCGGTGCAGCTGCGCGCCCTCAGGATGCTGGGCCGCCAGGATGATGAGCGTGCCGCGTTCGAACGCTGGGTACGCGATGCCCCGAGGGATGCCACGCCCTATCGCGACTATGCGCGAGCCTTGCTGGAAGAAGGCCGGCCGCAATCGGCCGACTCCGTGCTGGATCGCGCCCAGAAGGCCCTGGGCAGCGGGCGCGAATTCCTCGTCGAAACGGCGCAGCTCCGCGCCACGATGGGGCTCTGGGACGCATCGGCGCGCGCCTGGCGCATCATTGTCGACAGCGCCCCTGACCTAGCGCCAAGCTCGGCCTACGCGTTGCGCCCAACGCCGGCCGCATCGCGCGACAAAGTCCGCGCCATTTTTCTCAGCCCCCCGGTCACACTCGGCGCGCGCCGCGCGCTGGCAACGCTCGCATTGACCTGGGGCGAGGCGAACAGCGGCTGGGTCGCGCTGTCCGCGCTGCACCCCGACTCAATCACGCTCGCTGCGTGGGACGAGTTCGGCGATGCCGCCGCCGCCCAAGGCGAGTGGCGCACGGCGCGCGACGCATTCGCGGCCATTGCGAATACCTCGCACGCGCCGCCGGGCGCCATTGCGCGCCTCCAGATACGCGCTGGCGACGCCGCACTGCGTGCCGGCGATCCGAGTGCCGCGCTCGCGTTCACGGATCGCGCGTTGGCGACTGGGATCGATTCAGGAACGGCCACTCGCGTGGCCATTCCGCTGAAAATTCGGGCGCTGGCCGCACTCGGCCGAGCGAATGATGCCGATGTCGCGCTTCGCGCGTACGCGAAGTTCGCGGACGATTCCGCGCGCGCGCGACTCGCCCGCGATGTCGCCTGGGGCTACGTCCGATCCGGCGACATCGCCCGCGCCCGCACGGCTGTGGCCGCGGCGGGACTCGGCGATGACCGCGAGCTGGCGGGTTGGCTCGCGCTCTATGCCGGCGATCTTGGCACGGCCCGCACGGCGCTCCGTCAGGCCGATGCACCCACAGCCGACCTCGTCACGGCGCTGGCGCTCCTGGCGCGCACCCGCGCGGATACCGCGGCCGTCGTCGGCCATGCGTTCGTCGACCTGGCGCGCGGGGATACGACAGCCGCGGCGACGCAGTTCGTGCAGGCAAGCGATGTCGTGCGCGACGCCGCGCCGCTGCTCCTCGCCACGGCCGCGCGGCTGCACACGGCGCGGCGTGAGGACGCGCAAGCCATTCCGCTCTGGAAGAAAGTGGTCGAGCAATACGCGGACGCGCCCGAAGCGCCGGAAGCCGATCTGGAATGGGGCCGCGCGCTCGCGCGCGGGCACGACGTTCACGGTGCATTGTCAAGATGGGAGCACCTGATCTTGACGTATCCGTCCAGCGCACTGGTGCCGCAAGCGCGGCGCGAAGTCGAAGCCGCGCGCGGGAGTGCAACCTCGTAGATTGCGGTTGGTATGGTCTCGCGACGGAAACTGCTCGCCGGAATGGCGGCCGCGGCGCTGGCGCGCGCGACGCGCGTCGATCTGTGGCACCGTGACGCGGTCCCGATGCTGCTGGTCCCGATGGACGACGAGCAGCAGAATCACCTGAAGGCGTACGGTCTCACGTACAACACGCTGAAGGCTGGTGGGAAGGGCGAGTGGCTGCTGAACTACAAGGGCGGCTCCTTCCTCTTACCCGACCTGCCCGAGGTCCGCCGGCGCGCCGCGTTGGCGGGCGTCACGGCGACGCCGATCGCGGATGCGGATCTCGAGGCCGCGCGGAGCGAGATTGCCTCGAGCAATATGGACAGCATCGTGCTCGAGAAGGCCCCGACGATCGCGGTCTACAGTCCGCCGAAGTCGCCCCCTTGGGACGATGCCGTCACCTTGGCGCTCAACTACGCCGAGATCCCGTTCACGAACGTATGGGATGAGCAGGTGATCGCGGGGGATCTCACGAAGTACGACTGGGTGCACCTCTTTCACGAGGATTTTACCGGTCAGTTCAACAAGCTCTACATCAACTCGCGCGGCGCGCCGTGGTTCGTCGAGCAGGTCGTGCGCGATCAGGACGCGGCGAAGCGGCTCGGCTTCGCGAACGTGCCGGCGCTCAAGAAGGGCGTCGCCGAGCAAGTGCGGGCGTTCGTGCAGAAGGGTGGGTTCTTGTTCGCGATGTGCGGGGCGACCGAGACGTTGGATCTCGCGCTCGCGGCGCACGATGTCGACATTGATGGGCCGTTCTCCGACGGGACGCCGATGGATCCCAACGCTGACGCGAAGATGGATTGGTCGCGCTCGATGGCGTTCCAGAACGCGCACCTGGAAACGTCGCCCCTGGTTAATGCCATGAGCGATATCGACGGCCATCAGGCGAACGTGCCCTCGCGGAAGCAGCCTCTGGGAGCGTTCACACTGTTTTCGTTCGCGGCCAAGTTCGATCCGGTGGCGTCGATGCTGGTGCAAAATCATCGCACCGTGGTCCCCGATTTTTACGGCGTCACCACGAGCTTCACGAAGAGCACGCTCAAGCCCGCCGATATCGTCTTGGCAAACGAGGAGGGTGCGCCGTGGGTCAAGTACATCCACGGCGACTCCGGCAAGGGCTCGTGGACGTTCCTCGGCGGCCACGACCCGGAGGATCCGCAGCACGCGATCGGTAATCCGGCGACCGATCTGTCGCTGCACCCCAATTCACCGGGGTATCGGTTGATCCTCAACAACGTGCTGTTCCCGGCCGCGAAGAAGAAGCCGCTCAAAACGTGACCTGTTCAACGACTCCGTTATATGCGCGCGGAGCGATGCAACTCTTCGGACATGAGTCTCGGTCAATCGTCTGACGTTGTTGGGCGAAGCCCCGCTCGCCTGACACCGCCGGCCGCTGCCGCCATTCGGGCCGCGATCACGTTGGCGGGCGGGCGCGAAGTGTGCTTCGTCTGCACGCTCGACGAGGAGCAACGGGTCACCACGGCACGGGTCGTGGCGCGGGGTGATGTCGCGAGTGTTCTGGCACTACCCGGATTCGCGGCGCGTGGCGAGATGCTGGTGCACAACCATCCGTCCGGCCATCTCGAACCCTCGGATGCCGATCTCAACGTCGCGGCGCGGATCTATGAGAACGGCGTCGGGTTCGCGATCGTCGACAACGCCGCCACCAAACTGTATGTGGTCGTCGAAGTGCCCAAAGCCGTCGAGCGCATGCCGCTCGACCCGGCCGCGGTCGGCGACGCGCTTGGTCCGTCGGGTCCCATCGCGTCCACCCTCGCGCGATATGAGCATCGCGAGAGTCAACAGGCGATGGTCGTCGAGATCGCGCGATTGTATAACGACGGCGGCGTTGGTTTACTTGAAGCCGGCACGGGGGTCGGCAAGTCGCTCGCGTATCTCATCCCGGCGCTTCGTTGGGCCGCCGCGAATGGTGAGCGCACGGTCGTGTCGACGAACACGATCAACCTGCAAGAGCAGCTCGTCGGCAAGGACCTCCCTTTCTTGGCGCGCGCACTCACGGATCAACCCGTGCGATTTGCGCTGCTCAAGGGATGGCGCAACTACCTCTGCCTCGCGCGGCTCGACGTTGCTCGTCAGACAGGATTTGGCCTCTTCGATAAGGGGGCCGAAGCTGAGCTCCAGTCCATCGCGGCCTGGGCCGAGCGCACATCCGATGGGTCTTTGGCGGATCTACCGACGCCGCCGCGCTCGGAGATCTGGGACGAGGTCGCGGCCGAGCCGGATCTGTGCACGCGGATGCAATGTCCGCATTTCAGCGACTGCTTCTTGTTTCGTGCGCGACGGGAAGCGGCGCAGGCGGACATTGTGGTGGTCAATCACCATCTCCTCATGTCCGACGTCGCGGTCCGTCGTGTGCAGCAAAATTGGCAAGAAGCAGCCGTGCTGCCAGCGTATACACGGCTTGTAGTCGACGAAGGCCACCATCTCGAAGATGCCGCCGCGGCCCACCTTGGCTCAGCGGTGACACGTCGCGGATTGCAACGGTTGTTCAGTCGACTCGACCGAAAGGGAAAGGGTCTCCTGGGTGCTCTGATGTCTCGTCTCAGTCGCAAGAACGATTTGATGAGCACCGCTTCACTGGACCTGGTCCAAGGCCGTCTCGTGCCGTCAGCCGCGGCCGCAAAGCGAAACGCCGAGATGGTGTTTGATGTCCTGGAGAAATTCATCGTCGATCAGGGCGGGGGCCAGATTCGCCTGACGTCGTCGTTCGTGTTGAGTAAGGAGCTGGCCACCGCACTCGAAGATCTACTCCGAGAAATCGAGCTCCTGAACGAATCGTTGCGCGTCATTCGGGAGCGTCATGAGCGCGAAGCCGCGAAAGATGAAATCGTGGCGCCCTTGTTCAACGAAATTCGGGCGGTTGGCCGGCGCCTCGAGACCGCGGGCGATGCGCTCCGCACAGGCTTGGCACCTCCGCCGGATGCTCCGCCGAGCGTACGTTGGGTGGAGCTGCGAGGCGGTCCGCCGAGAGCAGGCGAACGCCCGGAGCGCAACGTTGCCGTCTCCACCGTCCCGCTCGATCTCGCGCCGATCCTCCGCGAGGACCTCTTCGCGCGTCTCGCGACGACGGTGGTCACGAGCGCGACGCTGGCAAGCGCCAACGAAGGGTTCGGATTTCTGGCGAGACGCCTAGGCGTCGACGAAATGGACACGAAGCCGGCGACCGCCGTGTTCCCGTCGCCGTTCGACTACCCACACCAAGCGATCCTGGCCGTTCCGACGGATGTGCCGCCGCCGAACCTCGATGCGGCGCGGCATTTCGATGCCGTGTGCCGTTTGGTCAACGAGCTCGCTGACGCGGCGGATGGCGGCATGTTCGTCCTCTGCACCAGCCACCGCGACGTGCGCGAGATCGCCGCGACGATGCGCGGCAAGCAATGGCCGCTTCTCGTGCATGGCGAGGAGCCGCGGGATGTGTTGCTCAACCGCTTTCGCGAATGCGGCCGGGCGGTGCTGCTCGGCACCGCCTCATTTTGGGAAGGCGTCGATGTCCCGGGCGACGCCCTGCGCGCGCTCGTGATCGCCAAGCTCCCGTTCCGAGTGCCGAGCGAGCCGGTAACGGCCGCGCATTGCGAGGCCATTGTGGCCCGAAAGGGCGATCCCTTCGCCGAGTATATGTTGCCGCACGCGTCGTTGCGCTTGAAGCAAGGGTTCGGTCGCCTGATTCGCTCGGCGACGGACCGCGGCGTCGTGATCGTCGCCGATCCGCGCCTCGTGACCAAGTCGTACGGCCGGATTTTGCTGGCGGCCCTGCCGCCGGCCAAGCGACTCGTCAAGCCATGGTCGGAAATTCGGCCGGCGGTGCGGCGGTTCTACGAGGAACGCGCTAGTTTTGCGCGATGACTTCGTTCTCGTTTCCCTCGAAAATCGTTTGCATCGGCCGCAACTATCGCGCGCATGCCGCGGAGTTGGGGAACGAGGTTCCGACGGAGCCGTTGATCTTCCTCAAGCCCCCGTCGGCGATCATCGCCGACGGTGATCGGATCGTGCTGCCGCCGCAGTCGCAGCAGATTGAATACGAAGGCGAGATCGGCGTGGTCATGGGTGCACGCGCTCGTCATATCTCCGAAGCTGACGCCGCGAGCACGATCCTAGGCATTTGCGCCGTCAACGATGTCACTGCCCGTGATCTGCAGAAATCGGACAAACAGTGGACGCGGGCGAAGGGCTTCGACACGTTCTGTCCAGTAGGTCATACGCACGAGTACCATGGCGACCTCTCGGCCATCACGGTTATTACGCGCGTCAATGGCGTGGAACGTCAGAGGGGCACGTCCGATCTGATGGTGTTTGCGATTCCCAAGCTCATCGCGTTCATTTCCCATGTCATGACGCTGGAGCCGGGCGATATCATCGCGACGGGAACACCTGAGGGCGTCGGCAAATTGTCGTCTGGCGATGTCGTCGAAGTCGAGGTAGTGGGTATGAGTCACGTGAAAAACACTGTAGCCTGATGCCAGCGCACAGTAAGCGATTCGAGGGTCTACCCGAGTATCCGCTCGCGTCGATTCCGCTCAAGAAGCGAGAGCTGCTGGCACGAGGCGTCGACGTCATTGATCTCGGCGCCGGCGATGCGGACTTACCCGCGCCGCCCGCGGTACTCGAGCGCATGCGTACGGCGATCGCCGAGCCGGCGCTCAGTCGCTACGGATTCGGTCTTGGCTATCCGCCGTATCGCGAAGCCGTCGCCGCGTGGATGGAGCGCCGGTTTAAGGTCAAGTTCGATCCGTTTCGCGAGATCGTCCCGCTCATTGGCTCAAAAGAGGGTCTGTCGCATCTCGCCTTTGGCTACTTGAATCATGGCGATGTCGCGATCGTGCCCGAGCCGGGCTACAACTCGTACATGGGCGGTACGCTCCTCTCGGACGCGACCAAGTACTCGTACGCGCTGAGGCCCAGAACGCAGTTCCTAGTGGACCTCGACGACGTCCCGAAGGACGTGCTCGCGCGCACCCGGATTCTGTACCTCAACTATCCGAATAACCCCACGGCAGCCACGGCTCCGTTGTCTTACTTGGAGGACATAGTTCGCCGTTGCCGGGAACTCGACATATTGTTGGTGTACGACAACGCTTATAGCGAGCTGGCATACGACGGGTACGTGCCGCCGAGCATTTTCGAGATCGACGGTGCTCGTGACGTGGCGATCGAGTTCCACTCGCTGTCGAAGACGTACAACATGACCGGGTGGCGCTGCGGATGGGCGGCGGCGCGGCCGGAAGTGGCGGGAACGCTGGCCAAAGTGAAGTCCTTTATTGACACGGGCCAGTTCATGGCGGTACAGGCGGCCGGGGTCGCCGCTATCGAAAGTTGGGCGCAGTTCGTGCCGGGCAATGTCGCTACCTTCCAGGAACGGCGCGACGCGGCGGTAACGGCGTTTCGAGAGGCCGGGTTTGCTTGCGAGATTCCTCGGGCCGCTATGTACTTGTGGATTCCGCTTCCGGAAGGGGTGTCGAGTGCGGATTTCGGTGACCGGTTGCTGCAGAAGGAGGGGGTCATAGTGATGCCGGGTTCCGCCTTCGGGCCGGGTGGCGAAGGGTTCTTCCGCGTCTCGTTCATCGTGCCGCCGGAGCGCATGCGCGAGGCCGCGCGGCGCGCGGGGCGCGTTCTGGCATCATTCGAAGCCCGGGCGGCGTAGCTCAGTATGCGACGTTGGCGGCGGCCCTCAGCGGCATTGGCGATTTCCCTCGTCCTGCACGTCGTGCTGGGTGCGGGTCTGATCGCGCTGCTGATCATGCCGCATGCGGCGTCCACCTGGCTGCATTACCCCAAGGACCGCGAGCCCGTGGTCGAGCGTATTGGCTTCCTGGCGATGCCAAAGACCACGACCAGTGCCGAGAACAACCCGGGCAAGGCGGGCGGCGATAACCGGCCGCTGTCGAAGACAAAGCCAAAGGAACTGGTCGCGCCCCAGGCCGTGCCCAACACGCTCCCAAGCGCCCCAACGAACGCCACGCCGACCCCCTCGGAGCCCGAGGGTGGTGCTGGCCAGGTCGTCGGTCAGGGCGGCGTGACGCAGGGCGTTTCTCCGTCTTACTCGGAAAAGAACAAGGGCCTTTGGGTTCCGCCCGCAAAGGTTCCAACGGCGCCTAAGACCTCGCCACAGCGTTTCGACTCGGCGGTGGCGGGCATGGTTCAGGCGCACAACGACAGCCTGGAAGCGCTGGGCAAAGAGCGCGAGCCGGGCGATTGGACTTTCGGCAAGAACAAGGACTGGGGCATCAATCAGAAATGGATCAAGCTTGGCCCGGTCCAGCTGCCAACGGCCCTGCTTGGGTTGTTGCCGCTCAATTCCACCGGCAATCCCGTGGTCTCGCAGCGCGAGGCGCAGCTGAACGCCATGCACGCCGACATCGTCTATCACCAGCAGCAGGCGATGAGTGAGGATCAGTTCCGGCAGGCGGTCAAAGAGCTGCGCCAGCGGCGGGATCGCCAGCGGCTGCAGCAGGATCAAAAGCCAAAGGACGACAATCCGCCGACGCT